>NZ_CP056199.1:3972082-4277627 GCF_013782625.1 Enterobacter sp. RHBSTW-00994
GGTCCCACAGTTTTTTTCCTTCTTCGCTGGCCAGTACCTGCTCAATAGCCCAGATATTCATGCCATTAGGCCTGCCCTGCATGTGACGCGGCAGATCCTTCTCGCTTATACCGCTACCTAACAGCGCTTCGACTGTACTCAGCAACTGTGGTGCCTTTTCACTCAGCATATTCTCAACATAGGTTTCGTACAGTTCACCTATGTTTGTCACGTAACGCAGTATGAGACCGTAATCAGGACGCTGGCCAAGTGCGACCAGCGCACGGGTAATAATATTGACAAATCGCCAGGCAAATTCCCGAAATGCAGCAGAATTGCCCTCTCCGGAGAGCTGTCCTGCAACTCGTGATGCTACTTCCGAGATACGGCTGAACCGTCCAACGGCATTGTAGCGAGCGCTTATATCTGGCCATCCGAGGTGGAACACCCAGAAGTTATCCTGACGACCAGCACGGTGTGCCTCGGCATACATTCGCCTCAACAGATCGGCATCTCCTTTCGGGTCAAACACGATGACAACTTCATGCTCGCCTGCAGCGTTTTTACGGCGAATATCCTGTGTGATAATTAACTCAGCAAGCCGGGTTTTACCGACTCGTGTGGTGCCGATAACCAGTGTATGCCCTACACGTTCTCCGAGATCATAGGTGACCGTAGTTTCATCCAGTTCCACACCATGGTAAATGGGGCTTCCTCCTACAGGAGGCAACGGGCGAAACGGGTTGAGCGCCGAATCAGTTCGTGTCAGCCTGCACAACCACGGCAAGCTGTACTCCATCTTTTTTTCCAGATCGCGTGCCAGGCGATAAATAACAGAAGGTTGTACGTAGACCTCACACTCCGGACGCCTCGCTTCCAGAAGACGCTGCGTATGGCGGGGAGACCACTGGAAGCCCTTGCCAAGGAACAAGTGCCGCTGGCTGACGGGGATCTGCTCGCTGGTCAGTACATATCGGGGCAAACGGCGAATGTTTTGGCGGTAACGGAGTATTTTCATCCCCTCAGATGTACGCTTCAGCGCCAGTACACCAAACCCCGCGGCGGTCACCCAACTGACCGATGGTGCGAGCGCGACAGCCCAGGGGGCCGTAAGGCAAATAAAGGTTGCGCTACCCGCCGCCGCAGCGGAATACAGTTCAACCGCCGGGCGAAGGAGGGATTCCATCACGTACTTGTCGCTCATATAAAAGCCCTCCCCTGGAACAGAGCAAAAGTTTTATCATTGAGTTTGAGGAATAAATGAGCAGAATCTGTGGCCTTGTGGAATACGGCTAGAAATAAATAAAAGAAAAGAAATAACCCAAACATCAGCAAAGAAATCATTACAGACCGGAATATGAAAATCCGGAAAGAAACCAAAAGCCACACCGAACCAATAAACGGTAATGTTGATGTGGAAAAATTCATCTGTATTGCCTCTTTTTTAATGGCCGGAGAACATGTTCAACGGATTCACCAGACAGCAGTAGCAAAAGGGAAGACCCGCTTATGAGCAAAATTTCCGGGTAATCACTGAAATACTTAAAACTGATAAAACCTGTTCGTCCTGTGTGTACAAACAGACCTCTGCATTTTTCTTGTCGGACTAACTCACCAAACTGGCGGACATGTTCAGGACGAACAGCACTGGCAAATCGTTTAGCCTGGACAAGCCACCTTTCCTGACCAATCCAGAACTGACCATCAATACCACCATCACCGCTGTAACTCGGATTACGCCTGACCGGTATTCCTCGCCGCTCTATGGCGGTCAGAATCATCTCCTCGAAAACATAGGGATTAAACTTCCGTAAATATAAAACCTGCTGCCCCGCTTTCAGCTCAGGCAGTTTTAGCAACACCCTGTTAGCCGTCTGTCGATTACGCTGATGTCTGCGGACACGGGCACTTCTTGTATTACACCGCAGCCAAAAAGCTGTGAGTGAAATGAAAGCCAATAATATGAAAACCACTGTGGTCATTGCGCTAATCCATCAGCGGTAATCAGGACAGGGTAATGCGTCAGTTTCAATCGCTGTGCCAAATCACCGCCGCGAACAGGGACCATCTCAGTACCTGGCAAGAGTTCTCTAAGCGTATTGAGCGCACTTTCAGTCGTAACATTCACTACCATTCCTGTGGCGCCCATCCCTTTCAGTTCAGCACCACGCTGCCGCAGCCAGGCTCGGGAAATATCATCATCGCCAATCACAAAAACAGGGGGCAAACCGGGTAACTGCAGAGGGCGAGACGTCACCTTTCCGGGTGTCATTTCCGGTGTATTAACGGGCAACATATCGGAAATAGACAGCGATGACGGTGGTTCAGGCAAGGAAGAAACATCGGACAAATGCGACTCCTCACCTGAATTAATCGCCTCGAATAATGGTCTGGTTGACTCCCCGCCCAGATCCCCGACCACTGTCAGCGAAGCAAAACAACTAAACGCTGCTGTAAGCAGTGATACACAAAAGATGCCATTGAAATATTTATCGATATTTTTTTTCATTGAGGTTCAACCCAGGTTAATGAGTGACTGGCCAGAGCAACCGGCCCCCCTTCAGGGACCTTAATATCAGGTGCGATCTGACTTAGCTTGCGGCGTACGATAGCCATATATTTTGCTGCCGGCTTACCACCGGCCGGGTGGTGATAACAGCCAGCAGCTTTAATCCAGCTTCCAGGCTGAGCGTCATAGCAGGCACGGAGAATTCGGGCCGCTGCACGAAGATTTGTGTAGGGATCAAAAGCATCACGAAAGGATGGGAAAAGATGCCCGTTCCACCCAAGATTGACCTGAGCTACACCGACATCGATACGCTTGAGAGGGTAGCGCTGCATAAATCCAAGAAGTGCCGCAAAGGCCTCCTCGCGGGTTTCAAAGTGGTATCCTTTCCCTGCTACATTAATAGTCCAGGGCCATGGTTTAGACCCCCATGCGGTTTTACGGGTGCTTTCGGCCATCGCCAGCGAGTAAAGCGATTCTGCCGGAACGCGCTCGGCAGCAGCAATGACCCGATAAGCCTGCGGAACTACCTGAACACTGCTATTTACATTCACGACCGCCAGGCAACCAGTGCTGACAAACCATAAACAGCAAGCCAGTTTCAGAATGCGGCAATTTGCCATCCCTCTTCTCCCTGCTGCAAAATAACTGGCATCTGACCTTGCCCATAGCGCTGCCACAAACCGCGATCATGATTTAGGGTAATTTGCCGATTACGCACTTTTTCGACTGGTATGCCATGGCTTATTGCCCATGATCTGATTTTTTCGTCGCTCACGTCATTTCCGACAAGGTAAATATCTACCGGTCTGTTGTCGGCGATAACAGCAGCAAGCCGGGCATCACAGCGTGAACATGACTCTTTGACAAATAACGCCAGTCTTCCTTGTGTGTCATGAGCGATACCCGCGGCATTCCCCATATTCACGGCCAATGTTTCAGGATAAAGACGAAGCCAGGCAGCATTTATTTCACGTTGAAATGCGAGTTCTTTCTCGGTACGGGCGTATTCGTGTTTTACCCACAATTCAGCCAGCCGACGGCGATCAGATGAATTGTCTGTCTCGACGCCCAGGGCAGTGAGAGGATCAAGACCAGGGGACATAATTCCTCTGGCTCCTTTCATCAACGACTGATAGCGACTCCAGTCCTCATCTGAAAGCCCCCATTGTTGACCCTGCTGCTGCGTCTGAACCTGGTTTGTTGATGATGCCTGCAGGGATGTCTGCTGACTCCGATTCGATGGGGTGGTAACTGTTGATGCCGCTACACACAGCGGCAAGGAAAGGACACCTGCCATCATAATTCTTCTCATCTGATGCTTCATATGCCTGGTCTCTTATTGAACCTGTAAACTCTGTTGGGCACCGTTCACGCTGAAAACAGCGGTACCACTGTCCTGGATAGAACGAAGCGTCCACCCAAGCATCCCGTCTCCCGGTGAAAGCAACCGCATATCTGATATTTGGGAATTTCCGCGGGGGATGACGACGGCGAACATCTGCCCGCCGCGCCGCTCAATGCCGGTCAGTACAAACGGTGCTTCAACAGCTGCGCGCCTGACTGACCGCTCAGGCTTTTTTACGATCTGGCCTGTCCCGGATTTTGAAGATGTTTTGCTCTTAGTGACTGGTTGCTGGTTCTGCTTCGATTCTTTCTGAGAAGTGTTGCTTTCAGCTTTGCTCAGCCCGGCAACTCGCCCTTCAACCTGTGATAACCGTGAGGTAATGTCATCAATACGTTCAGAATATTCGTCTATCGCGGTACGCCGCGCCTGAGCTTCTGAGGAAAGTTTGTTAATGCTTCCTGTTAATTTTGAATGTTCCCTCTGGAAATCAGCTAACTGGTTTTGTACTGATTCAAGCCCTGATGAGACAGACTCGAGCTGCTTCTCGTGTTTCCGGCTTTGAGCTTCGAGCGAAGTAACCGAACCAGACAACTGGCTCATCTGACCGCTGCGAAAAGCGGCATCCAGGGAGTTCACCCGAATACTCAGGTCAGAGATTTGCTGTGCCATGATCACAATCGTGGCCACAGAACCAACAAGAGAAACAATGAGGAATCCCAGTCCTCCAATCCGGACTATTTTTTTCAGGTTAATGGGAACCAACCGGCGAGTCTCTATCTCAGCAGGTTCAACTTGCGAAGAAGTAACCTCCTGATTTTCTGGTATAACTTCTTCCTGGATGACTTGACTGACTGACATTTCAAAATCCTTATAGCTGCGCAGAACAGCCATAAGGTGCAAAAAACGCCATTCTATGGCGATGATTAACTCATCAGCCATTTCTGAAGTTTTTTTGGAGAGATTACCTGGCAAGGATGGGATTATCTGGAAAAGCCACTTTCATAACAGCGCAGCCAAAAACGTCCTTGTTTATGATGTGTTTGAATCCAGGGGTTCACAGAATTTCAGAGCGGATTAATAAGCACACGAGTTGGGTCATTGGCTTTGATATTGCCTGGTGGGGGGAGTCGTTCTCCAGAACGAGCAGCAAGAGCCTGAATTCTGAGAAGCTCAAATGAGGCTTTCTGGATAACGTCTTCCTTTGTTTGCGCTTCAAGTGAAGGATGTTCAAGATCAGGGAAGCGTAAAACAATACCGTTATTGCTGCTCTCAAGTTCAGCAGGATACGGAACAAAGATCGCCGCCAGTTTCTGCGCCTGTCGTTTACGTATATCGAGTTTACTAACCAGCTGCGTCGCACGAAGGTGGGTATAGCGTTTTAGCATCGTCAGGCTCTTGTGTCCTGATATTGCTGCAATTTCCATAACATTCAGTGTTCCGAGCTCAAAGAGACGGCTTATAGCTTCATGTCGTAGATCATGAAAATGCAAATCGACAATGCCTAAAGCCTGTATAACTTCTCGCCAGGCGCTTTTAAACCCATTTGATGTATAACTGAAAACAGGTCCGGAAAGAGGTCCGGAATACTCTCTTAACACCTTTCTGGCTTTAAACGACAACGGAACATCCCGGACGCTCCCATTTTTAGTGAGAGGCAAATGAGCGATGCCAATGTGCAGGTCGATATTCTCCCAGCGAAGTGAGAGGATCTCCCCCTGACGCATAGCCGTTTCAAGGGCCAAATGAAAAATGGCTGCCAACTCGATATTTCGTTTTGCCAGCGCCCTGCCAATCTTTCGCTCCTCCTGAGATGTCAACCTTCGGGTTCGCCCTTTTGAGGCCGGTGGTTTTCGTACATGCTCAACAGGGTTATGAGTACATGTTCCCCATTCAATTCGAGCAAGGTTATAAAGGGCAGATAGCAACGCAAGTTCAAGTCGGACACTTGCGGGGCTATTAGTTCGCCCCGTTTTACCACTTACCTCAGAAAGTCGCTGATCACGATATTCTGCGATATCAACCGAAGTAATCTCATGCATGTATCGCCTGGCAATAGCTGAACGTTTTATAACATTTATCCGATAAAACTCCTGAAGATGACCACGCTTTTGCACAGATGCACAACCGTAATATTTATCAAGAGCCACTCCCAGCTCCATTTTCTTAATTCGCCGTCTGAGTTGCATCGCATATTCCTAAAAAAATTAGGAATATAACACATGCTACTGTCAATCCGGTGCGTGGAAAGCTCCTGATAAAGGTCAATATATTGATATAGGTGGTTTCTCCACGACATCAACTCGTGGTGTTACTTATTCGATACCTGGTACGCATAAGTTCTGCATGATTTCAGGTTTTCAAAGTGCAGGGGACAATGGTACATGTCGGGTTTATTCCTCTCAATCAGGCAGTGTTAATTGGAAGCTGGATATGGTTGGCTATAACGGGTCAAGTACACAGACATGCTATATAAGCTGCTTGGACTAACTACTGACAAACGGAAGTTCGTAGCTGTGACCGACGACTGTCAATCCAGTGTGTGGAAACAAGGTGGTATCACATGGCGAGTAGGCGCAACCTTTCAGGTATGGCCCGGGCAATCGGCAAATCTTGGAAGATACAAACTTTGCATTAATACATACCGAATCGACGGTAAAGAAATGGCACTCACACAGCTAATTCCAACAGATGAACCTGATTCAAATGGAAACATGAATTGGTACGCTTACAATGCAACGCAATACGCATCTTATTACATGGGAATCCACTGCTTCATTTGACCTTGCCAATCAGGTGTGTGGCAAAGCGCTAGTCTTGGGGAGCTGTGGTTGTTTATGGTAATAGCGCCTTATGCCAGTGGCAGGACTGGCCAAATCATCTTATCCCGATTGCACGCCAACTTACGTTGTTACTGCGACTGGCATCTTTGTTTTTTACGCAGACCCGAAACTGGCTTTGATTGATAACAGTAAAGTAAGCAGAACTTACCCCTGCATTAGACAGTGAACTAAGATCAACAACACTCCCGGTTAGAGATAATACCAGGTTAACACTAACGGGGAACCCCGAATTAACACAGCTATCATCGCCAATACCATATACAGTCCCGTACATTTCAACGTGCGTACCGTAGTCAATGTACCCTGGATAAACTGTTGAACCAGAGGAGCTACGCCACACACCGGATTGACAGGAAAGTATGGCTCCAGTGGCGTCACGGCTTACAAGGCCGTTTGGTGAACAAACTGCGCCAGCAGTATTGACTCCGTCGAGCTGCAAAACTTCTCCTGTAGAAAGTCTTCCATCAGCCCGCACACTTCCGCCTCGAACCTGACCGCTTGTATAAATATTCTTATTATTTATGACTCGTACCCAGTCATTATCTGACATATAAAAACCGCCGCCATACGTTTCATTTAACCATCCCTTACTCCCTCGAGTTATAAACCAGCCATTATTTGAACGTATGTCGTTGTTAGCCGTTATTGTATTTCCTGCGGTGACGTTTGAACCGGCAGTAACATTCTGTCCTGTAACAGTTCCATTCGCAGTTATATTTCCGGTGGCCGCCACATTGCCACTGAAATTACCCGTTACGGCATTAATCGTGCCTGTGTTATTAAGATTGTTACCTCCCATATCAATGCTGGTATGCATCGTGTTGAGGTCTGGCTTGCCGGTTACCGAAAAACGATAAAGACGATCATTTTCACCGCGAGCAGCGTCCAGTTCATCTGTGGTCAGTAAAGCCGCAATATGCCCCTGAGTTGTGCTTATCCCAAACTGAGAAAGAGGTAGAGTCCAGCTGCCCATGGCACCGGTAGCAGTTCCCGACGTCCAGATATAGCCGCCCATACCCGAGGTGATATCCATTGATATCTGGCGCAGTGCGAGAAAAGGCAGTGCCGCACCGTTTTGTGTGTAAACCAGCGCCTGCAGTTGATCTGTATTGGTGGCATTACGAACAACTGCAGCCAGGTAAGCCTGTCCGTCTACGGTCGTCTCGCTGAACCCCTGCTCCAGAAATCCGGTGTTTTTCAGCATAGTGGGAGTAACCGTAACCGGGATCGTGGTGGTGGCAGTTGAAAGCAAAGTATCGTAATAACGGCCCGTGTAGCTCTTCACAGCCTGTGTAAAGCGAGAAACCTGTGACGCAGTATTCAGCCAGGTCCTTTTTTGCATCCAGTCACTGATAAGCGTAAAGCCCCAGACGCTGACAACAAGGAGAATAATCAATGAAGCACCAGTGCTGAGGATAGCCCAGCCCCGGTCAGTCGTTTTATATGTGAACACAGGCATCACCATGTAATAAGCGGTTGATACAATTTAAACAGGGTCACAGAAATCGCGCCGGCGCACAGCCAGGGTCCCATCGGCCCTCCTTCAGTTATGCGACGAACAGATATCTGCCAGAGCACAAAGAGCACCACGCCGATCAGCAGAGCATAAAGCCCCTCTCGCCCTCCCAACCAGGCCGCAATAGCACCGGCCAACCAGACATCGCCCAGCCCCAGACACTCACGGGCATGAATCCTAAAGGTGACGTAACGCCAGACACCAAAAATCACCAGCGCAGTGGTAGCTGTCAGGAGGTGCCCTGTAAAGCCGGGAGCGATAAGAGCGGAAACAAGACCGGCAATAAGGCATCTTATTGTCAATTCCCGGGGCAGAAATCCTGTGAGCGCATCTGTAAGCGTCATCCTGAAAAGAAACAGGCAGAACAACAGAGACATCAGTCGCTCCAGTAGCGGCACAGGGGACAGCATCATGCCTGTTGCCGCTATTGCATAAAGCCAGATGAAGCCGGTGGATGCAGGTGCCAAAAAAGCAGCGGACCATTCCTGATCATCATCCAATATCATCAGGCTGAGACGAACCAGGCTCCTCATAAAACTGAATAAGCTGAGGCATAGAGGAAAAATGATAATGACAGTTGGCCAGGGCATACTCAGCGTCAGCAGTGTCACAGTTTTATTCCCCGTTCATTAAGTAAAAGCCGACGATAAATGGCATAAATCCGGTTGGCGTAGGACTCGCGAGTTTCATGCCGGTCCTTACGAAAACCTGCGTTATAAGAGCCAAGACAGTTCCAGCTTATGCCGCATACCTGAAAATGTTTCGCCAGTATCCATGTCCCAATCTGAACGTTGAGACACGGACGGTTCAGGAGGTCCTGTGAGCTGCGAATGTAACCCTGCGCTATCAGCGAAGGGATATGCGATGAATTGACCTGCATCAGTCCATAATCGGTACTGAGTGCCTGCCCGGTCTTTTTGTCACGATTAATATTTGTGACACCCGGTCGCAGGCTGCTTTCACCTATGGCTATTGCCTTAACCAGTAGCGGGTCAATGTGGTATTTAGCGCCCGCCGATTCAAAGCAGAATGCATCCACCCGTGGGCAAACCAAAATCAGCAGCAGAAAGGCGGACAGGCGCAGCATGTCATCAGCCGTTATGGGTGAAGACCAGTGTATTGTTACCTGTCATTCCGCTGTCTGATGAGCAGGATTTGCCTGCCTCTTCTGCACTGACCAGACCGTCACTGTAATCGGTACTATTAATGGTGATAGCACTGAATGCTCCACCGGAACCGAGTTGAGTAGTGATAGAGATGCAGTCTGCCTGCGGAACTTTCTGCGATGTAACTGAAAATCCATTGTTAAATCCATTCGATGCCACAGGTGCCAGAACGACCTGACCACCATAACCGTTCCACATCGTAGCGGTACCGGAACTGGCTGTTCCCTGGATAGTCCAGCCAGCCTTTGGTGCGCCCCCCTGCTGGATAAGCGTTCCCGTCATAGTTGTACCGCTCGTAAAGTTATATCCCCCCTGCGCCTGCTTAAGCTGCTGCGCGTTTGTCACGACGGTCTGGAGATTTGAAACCTCAACGGCAACGGACTTTTTCCCCCAAAGACTCCAGACCAGAGCACCAACCAGAGCCAGTACGATAATCGTCCCGATCGCAATGGTACCGTGTTCAAGAATGCCCCAGCCCCGGTCAGGCTGATGTTGGCGATGTGGTAATGTCTGAGCTGACATGGCGGTTCCTTAATGTAAGTTGAAAGTGTTCATGTCCTGAATCTGCATCACCATCATCAGGATGAGTAAGAAGAAACTCATAATCAGAACGAGAGAAAAGAGTTTGGTGGCATTCGCCCGACGCGCGACGCGCGCGAGCGCCTGTTCCAGCCAGCGGTCCGCATAATTGGTGATGAGCGAAGCAGCACCATCCCCCTTATCCAGAAGAGAGAGATAGTTCACAGCCTCACGGCTCGGAAAATCATATCCGCTGTTACGCAGAGCTCTGCCAAGTGAATCGCCTTCACTCATGCACTCCATCGCGGCCTCGATGCGTTCCTGCAGCCAGGGCGGTGCAAAACCGTTAAGGATCTGCAAAGCTTTGAGTTCCTGGACACCCGAACCAAGAAGCGCGCCAATATTCATAAGGAATACAGCTCCCTGCAGGTCTTTATAAACAGACCATGGTAGTAACCAGTCAGCACAGCGCCTGAGACGGCCGCGCCAGCGGGGCAGCGACCAGAAAGACAGCAGCACAAGCCCTGCGGCTGTAGCGGCAGAAGCAACACCCCACTCGGAACTCCACTTCGCTACTCCATTCATAAACCCGAGTGCACCGGTCCAGCGAGCTGGATCGGACATTTTGCTCATGGTGGGAACAAGTGCGAGATTGTTGGCCAGAAGTAGCCCCGTACTCAGGATGGCAAGCGCGGCAGGAAATACAGAGGCAAAAATGACCTGCCCAAGAATTCGCCTACGGGCAACAATCAACTTATCAGCCTGCATCAGCGCGGCAGGAATATTACCGGTTTCCATCCCGGCGCTGATAAGCGCGGCCTCTTCATAAGGTGCCCAGGCAGCCAGAACATCCTGCAGCGCGCGGCCAGGACGGTTGTCGTTCACACCCTCGATGCAGTCCTGAACAAGTTCATAATAAGGATGCCAGCGCCTGCCAAAATCAGTATGTACATCGCCGATCATGGTCAGCGCGTCTTTCAGGGCCTTACGGTTTTCAAGAAGAAAGCGCAGCGTTTCGTAAAAGGGCTGGCGGTATTTTCCGGTAAAAGTGGCCCTGACAAGCCGGTAGCGAATCCTTTCAGGGATCGACATTTCCCGGGATGGATAAAAATGGCTGTCACTTTCCATCAGGCACCTCACAATCCATGATGTCATCCTCATCCAGCGGACAGATGAGATCGCCTTCCAGCGGATCAACGAGACCCTCTGCCAGATAACGCAACAGATGCATGCGGCGAGTAATACCCCCCTGGTTTACCCAGTACTGTCTGGCAACTGAAGGCCCATGTGAAAGCCATAGTTGCATCAGGCGAGCATCTGTCCGGACAACTTCGGCAATTGCCGTTCGCCCAGTAACGCCACGACTGATAATGCGTCCGGTCAGTGGTACCGTTTTCCGGCAGTGTTCACATCCCTCATAGTTGCGGAAGAAGAGATTTTTCGGTTCACACAGGCCAGCGACAGAACAATATTTTTCGAGACGCGCGCGGGTTTCTTCATCAAGCTCAGGGGCTTTGACTTCCCACGGTACCCGGCAGTGTTCACACAACAGCGGCACCAGACGCTGGCCAATCAGGCCGGTGATGAGTGCAGCATCCGCCAGAAGGTGGCGATCAATACCGAAATGCTCCATACGACGCAGGGAACCGATAGGGCTCTGGGTGTGCAGGGTCGACAGCACCAGGTGGCCGGTTTCACTGGCGAAAATGGCGGCGAGAAGGGAATACAGGTCACGGATCTCACCGTTCAGGATGGCATCCGGATCGAGACGAAGTGCAGAGGCGTTTCCGTTACTCCAGGCGCGGCTGATGGCCTCCGGTGAATTGTCATCCGGCATAACAGGGGTCTGAATACCACCCGGAATACGCCCTTCGGGCGGGTTTTCCAGCGTGAGCAGGCGCTTTTTACCGCCGGTCAGTTTTAGCCAGATATCACTGAACACGCGCAGCGTGGCGCTCTTCCCTGAACCAGTAGGCCCGGTCAGCAGCGTCATGCCTTCCGGCATACGCAGGATCTGCATGATGAGCTTAATCTGCTCCGGCAGAAAACCCAGTTGCGGTAGCGTCGGTATGTTGTCCCCGTCATCCGGGATCAGACGCATGACCACTATCAGCCCATCCGGAGTAGGACGGTGTTCGTAGCGCGCGCCATAAAGGCCGGCGCGGCGGGCGAACTTTGCATCGATGCGCCCTGACTGCTCACGACCGGCAAAGAATGACTGCTCGCGCACGTCGCACATGGAAAGATAAGATGTGGAGGCCAGCGTCATACCCTCCACATCTTTCACTTCATCCACCACCTCCAGCTCGCCGTGAATTCGCAGCTGAACGATGCAAATCTTGCGGTCACCGCTGATTTCCATATGTATATCAGAAGCATTAAAGTCGTTACCCAGCCTCATATAGCTGATGACCTTATCCTGCGACACACTGACGTCACGGTTACTTAGATCCGCCTCGCTCACGCCCTGGTTAAGCCCTCGGCCCTGACGTTCTGCCACTTCACGCCGCCGGTTCAGTTCGCTGAGAGTAACAAACTCAGTTTTTGCGTCAGACCATGTACGGGTGACATCCATAACCCAGCGTTGTATGCCAGGGTCTTTTCGCCGGTTGCCGTCGATGAGTAGCGTAACCCCACCGGATGGATGCTGCTCGGCAAAGACAAAATCCATGATTTCTTTATCAGGAGACATCATCACCTCAGAATGAAAGTTCAGAATTGTCGCTGAGGCGTACGATCGTGGACGTAACCTCCGTGACCCGCTTTGAGGTTCCGGGAAGCTGATCGCCTTTTGCTACTTCTGTGACTCCGCCATCCGGCAGAACAATGCGTGCACGCAACTGCGAGCCGCGACCGTAAATCTCCTGAAGGCGCACACCACCGGTCCGCTTTTCACTGGCAGCACTGGCAGTCTGTTGTGTAGGAGCTGGCTGCGCCATAAGCGGCATGGCAGGCTGGGCGGCAGTAGACAGATAATTCCTGTCAGTACTCTGTCCGGACTGGCTTTCGCGTAGCTGCTGCTCCAGACGCGCCGTCTGCACTTTCTGCTCCAGAATGAGGTTGCGCGCCTGAGCTGCTTCGAGTTCGCCAAGCGTAACGTTCGGCGGAAGCGCATCACTGGTTACGGTTGCCACTGCCTGCCCACAGAACAGAGCGGACAGCAGCAGGCCCGTTCCCGCGGGATTAATTCTGCGCATAAATGCTCCCCTTCATGGTGTAGTCGAACTGCCCCTGCGGGCTCATAGTGATTGACACGCTGTTCAGGCGGAGCCCGGTCGCATCAAAATCCTGCAGCAGACGTTCAGGCTGCAAACGAGAGCTGACAGTGAAAGTGAATTCGCGCCAGTCCTGTACGGGCATGGCTTTCTCTTGTCCTGGCGCGACCGCTGGCGGTTTCACTTCACTGAACTTGACTTCCAGGTTGCGGCGCTGCAGGTGCGAAATGAAACGCATCAGTTGGGCATCCGCGCCAGGCAAGGCCTCGTCGGTATACTCACTCACGCTGTATTTCCGGAAGGGAATGAATACGTCGCCGTTTTTACCTCCCTCCTGAAGGTTGAAAACAGCAGAATGCCCAAGAAGCACCCTTGCGCGGTGGGAGAAATCCTCCACCGTCGCACCAGGTGTGGCGAGGTAACGCAAGCGCAGGCCTTCAGGGACACATTCACCGTCCGTAAAGCGCCAGCCAGCCACCGAGGCGAAAAGTGGTTCGCGTGTCAGCCAGCAATTACCAAGTAAAAGCGAAACTGGTGGCTGAGAGGCCCACGGATGCGGCGCTCGGGCTGGCGCAGCTGGCTTATCAGCAGACATCGCCATTCGGGCGCGAAACTCTGCCATTGCAGCAGCCTGTTCCGCTTTTTGCTGAACGTCGTCGTACCAGTAAATTCCTGCTGCTGCCACGAGTGTAATAAGCGCAGCAGGCATAATGAGCGACATCGTCGTCAGGCGCTTACCCAGGCGGCAACGCTTCAGTTGAGAACGGTTCAGCCTGTCAGTGAGCGAGGTTGCATCACAATTATCATCTGCGGTTGCAGCACAGCGCAGACCCGGTGTATCAGCATCGTTAAAACGCAGGAAGTTTTCTGCTGCTGATTCTATCTTCGCGCGTGAACCGGTCACATCACCCATGACAGAAAGCTGCCCACCGCTGGCTGCAAAGAAAACCCAGAGATCTTCGTTGCGGCTGAGACGGTATATCCCCCATGTATTTCCCCCTTCAGACAGCAGGAATGCTACTGCAAGAGAGTAAGGGCTCCGTCGCACACGCCCGGGGGAAACGACCCCCATCATTGATGCGTTACGCCTGCCGGCAACTACTACATGCGTGTCAGGTGAGGCTTTTCCCCGGAATCGCGTTAACAGTGCGCTCCGCTGCTGCTCCCAATGAAGTCCTGCCATCCAGTCGCGACGGTGGTGGGTGACACGAATGCCGCTACGGAGTGAAGATTTTTTCTTTGATGACATGGATTACCTCAGCAGAACAGGGGTGATCATAATCACGAGCGTGTTACGACCGCGCGTACCGTTCTGGCCACCGCCCAGGATAAAGTTGTCGGGTGTGAATGTTCCCTGCTTGTTTGCAGAAAGGTTCTGTTGCTCAGATCCGGTTAATACCAGTGTCTGGCCTGAGCGCAGGTTAACTTTACGTGCCAGCCCCTGTGTCGAGGTATTCGGTATATCGTTACGGGTATTCCCGTCCCTACTGATAAATTTCTCTATCTGCGGTGGACTGGTATAGCTAAAAGCGAACTGCAGTTGCACGTCACCGTTTTCCTGGATGAACGGCAGCATGGTCATGAACAAACCGGTGGTTATTGTGGTTACGGTCTGTGAGGAAGTAACCCCGACGTTAGCTGTTGCAGTTGAACTGGAACTTGTCAGAACGCCCTGTTGGTTTGAGAGCTGATAAGCTACCGGCGTCAAATTTGCTGTTGGGTCGGTCTGGTTCAGCGCCATGCTGACGTTGCCCTGCTCGGAAAGCGCTTTAATCAGCAGGCTGGAGCCGGAAAATTTGGCGGCATTGCCTGTTGCCGTGTCGAGAATCGAAATGCCGGCACTGCCTGCTGAAGTCGAAGCATTGGCCATTGAACCGGTCAGAGTGGCGCCAAAATTGTGCAGGGATTTGTATACTAGCCCCCAGTCAAGACCCAGTTGCTCATTACGCGTCTGGTTGACGCTGACAATCTGTATGTTGAGCTGGACCTGCCTGCTTAGAACCTTATTCTGATACTCAATGTAACGACCAATACGCTCCAGAACGTCCGGTGTGTCAGTAACACTCAACGTGCCAGTAGCTGCTGAAAGCCAGAAACGACCAGATTTTGGCGTCAGCATCTGCTCGATGGTTTTACGAATGTCGTCGTACAGGTCGCTGTTCATGCCATAATCGGTCTTCTGATTAGAGCTAATGTCTCCGCTCGTCCCCCCCGATGTGCCGCCACCGCTGCCCAGCTGATTGCCAGAGCCGGAGTTAATTGATGCGCTACTGTTTACTTTCGTATTCAGGATAACGAGCTGAAAAGTGCGGGTATCCTGTCGATAAAAATAAACTCCGTTTCCGTCACTGCGCCATGACAGCCCGTACCCGCTGGCTTCGACATCGAGCAGATCACGAACATCTCCCTGGAATTTAAGGCCACGCATGAGCGCCGGTGATGGCTGAACGGAGACGGGCTGAGCTGACGTAGCCCCCATCTGTGCCAGGGGAACCCGACCATTGTCATCCGGCGCCGGCAGTTGACCACTCATCTGAGAAGTTACCACGCTGCCGGTACTCACGTTGCTCAGCGCAGCAAATGCATCTGGTGTGATGGAGACTCGTATACCACATAGCGCAGTGATGCGCTGTCCCAGCTCAGGCAGTGAAATGCCGTCAGGACGATTAATCGTTATCTGACAGGGAGGCAGATTCTTTTCGTCCGGAGTGGAGACCACCGGCGTGACTGGCTGCAGGTTTACCCAGGGCTTATCCATCCAGACAACAGATGGTTGTGATATGGACTGACGACTCTGCAACACTCGCTGAGCCGTATCGGCCTGCCCAACGGCTTCCTTGTCTATTTTGCTGATTTCATTCAGCGAACATGATGACAGCACAAACGCAGCGGTAAGTACTGTCAGGCAGAAAGGTATACGCGGCATCCGCAGCTCCCTGATTCTGTTAGTTAAGATAAACAATGCTGCCTTCCGACACACCAGACGGCAGAGACAGGTTCATATCAGTGCCATCCGCCATCCGCAGACGACCGCCGCTTACGGTCAGGGCAAGCGCAGAAGTCACTGAGCGGGCGCGCAACGCGGCATAAACACCGTCTGTTTCAGGTACCCAGATCCACAGGCGACCGTTTTGAATAATGCTTTTGATGCGACTGTCTGGTAACGGCACCATTCCAGTCAGTGCGGTTGATACGGGGCCATCTGTTATGGACCGCCCGTGACGCCAGTTATTTACGACATCAGCAGTCCGAAGCATGTCTGCTGCAAGCTGTTCAGGCTGAGTCTGCTGCAGCGCAAGCCGTACATGCTCTGATGAGTGGTGCTGTGCATCACCGGCTATCAAGATGATGACAAGACAAAGCGCGAAAACTGGCAGCGCATATCCCATATCATTTCCCGTCCTGAATCGACTTATCGTCCACGAATACCAGGCACTGAAGACGATTTGGTGCTGCATAGAGGGGTTTTTCTGCAGGGCGATATAACCTAAACAGCTGCACGATAACCGACTCGAAATTACCGCGCAGCGTAAATGGTACATCGATGCGGTAGTTCACAGGAGTTGGCCAGATAACTACCCAGGTAGGACTACTGCCACTCTCACAGCGAACCGATGTAGCCCATTGGATCAGAGTCTCTTTTAACGTAGTGCCTGCCTGCGCGGTCCAGGCCTGTCCGTCTGGTAACGAGGAAAGCATTGCTCCCGGAGTGAAAACAGTTTTTCCGCTGACCGGAGCAGTAGGAGAGATGACAGTGGAAGGTGGATTACTGTTCTGAACCGTTCCACCTGGTTTCACTGCACCAGATGGAGTTAAAGGCACACCAAGAGCAGCTTTATTCAGAGGTGTTGACGCAACTGACAATGCTGACGGCGCAGGCGCAGGAGCCAACTCTGTTGATGGTTTTACCTTGCCAGATGTTAACTTAGCTGCGGGACCTGCCTGTGTTTTCTGCACCGGAACCGTAGATTTTTCCCCAGGCTCGCTGGCAGAGAACGGGTTACGAGGTGTTTTTGCTGTCGTTGCAACAGATAAAGGGGAAACAGCTTGAGAGGTAACTTTTGGTGTCCCTGGTGACAAAATGGAACTTTCTGGCCGAGCCGGAGGCAACGGATAGCTATTATTTCCAGTACCAGAAATTCCCTTAGAACCGTTAAGTAGTGTGCCTGTAGAAGCAGATTTCCCTGTTCCATGACTTGCTACACTCGCCTGCAAGGGACCTGTTGTTGAGAGGGCAAGATGTCGATATTCATCACGCAGAACAAAACAAATTTCTCGATTCAGGTCATCTACGCGCATACGCCAGGCAGGCCCGGCCAGGATTTGTAAAGCATCTCCAAGCTTCACAGGTCCTATTGAACGCTGCACAGCCGGTAATGGTTTAACGAACAATTCAGAGAATACACCCGGTTCGCCTGAACACAGTGAATAACCTGATTCAAGCATCACGTATCGCATACCTTCCCCAATGGTATTCACCATCTGCAAAGGCATCCTGATATCGATAATCTGATTCAGTGGGTCACGCTGAGCATCTACAGGTCGCGTACTGGCAAGTGTGTAACGATCGTAACGAACAACTTCAGGGGAACGGTTTTGATAAAGATCCTGAACACGGGGAGAACCCTGAAGCCTACTTATGGGTTCAGAGCGAGAACTAAAGTCTGTGCAGCCAGCGGCAAGCAGACATAGCGTGATGGCCCCAAGCCGATAACGTGTCTGCAGGTTTATTTTTACCATCAGGAATCCCCAGGAGTTGTCCGAAACAAGTCGGATATTCTGGCGGGGATGCCTTTTCGGACAATGCAAAACTATTACTGCGAACTGAAGAAAATTTCCTCGGTGGGGCAACCGCGAAAGACCAGGATAACCAGTTCCAAGGGCTTTCACCGTTTTCGGACACAGGGAAAGGAGCTACACGAGGCCGATTAATCCAGCCAATTGGCAATACTTTTAAAAGAAAAGCGCCGGAAAATCCGGCGCCTTAGTCTGCAACTTTGTGATTATCAGGCTACGCGATGTGGAACATGGGTCACGTCACCACGGCCAGCGAGCAAGCCATCGACTGAGATATCCTCATCGAGATTATCCCAGTGAATACCACGTTTACTCAGTTCATAGTCATTACGTTCTTTGTCTGTGGCATTCAGCAGACGAGGAAACCAGGCGATTGGTACGCCCATCACCCTGCCATCGTTTAATTCGACCCACATGGTGGTCTCATCAAATCGTACATTTTTAGCTGAAATAGTCATTCCAGGCCTCCACAAACATCGTCTGGTTATGTTGAACCATCTTAGTCAACTCTTTAAGAGTCCGGGCATCGAAGCCATCGTTCCTGCTCAGTTTAACTTCATCTTCAAGCCAGAATTTCGCTTCACCATCAGCGTTACGGACATGAATATGAGCGGGTTCTAGAGGATTTCCCTCGTTCGAGTAAAAGAAAAATTTGAATCCGTTAATTCTCAGTATAACTGGCATTAAAAAAGTACCCCGCTCCTGCCAAGATTATCTTGAATAAAAAAGCGCCAGTCAAACTGGCGCCTCTGTAAAATCCAATCAGGAAATGGCGTAGATCGCTTTTCGGCAGATCCCATAACCATGCCCCAGAAACGGTATGTCATCATCAAAATCCATCGGAGGTTCATTAGCAGGATTGTGTGGCGCAGCTGACTGCTGAGGCTGAGGCTGCTGAGGCTGCCCCCAACCACCTTGAGCTTGCCCAAGCTGCTGAGCATTACCGGTACCTGCTGGAGCATTACGACTACCCAGCATCTGCATCGTACCGTTCACGCCAACCACAACTTCTGTTGTCCAGCGTTCAACCCCGCCGTTATCAGTCCATTTGCGGGTCCGCAGATGGCCTTCAATGTATACCTGTGAACCTTTTTTCAGATATTCACCGGCTATTTCGGCGAGTTTGCCAAACAACACAACGCGATGCCACTCAGTGTTTTCCTTCATTTCACCGCTTTGTTTATCACGCCATGACTCCGACGTTGCAATACTGAACCCTGTAACAGCTGTGCTATTGGGCATATAACGTACTTCGGGGTCCTGACCGAGATGGCCAACGAGAATAACTTTGTTAATTCCGCGACTTGCCATGATGTAATCTCCTGTACCTAATCATATTCACGCTGCGTCCATTCCCCTTTTTCAAGAGCAATATCGGCCTGCAGACTGGTTTTGTAGTATTCGACTGATTCACGGGACACGGGTCCCATTTCGTTCGCGGTTCCGATATAAAAACCGCGCTGACTGGACAGAACCTGGATCTGTAATTGATATCCAGCTTCTGAAGCCAGTAAACCGAATGGATTTCCCATGCGAGAGCTCCGTTACGTTATCGAGAGAGGTAAATCTCCCGAAAGAGATTTACCGGATGTAAGAAAAAAGAATTAAAACGAGTTCGGATCGTAGTCTTTAGGAGCCGCAGAACCTTGTTCCGGGGTTTGAGATGCATTTGGCGCTGTGTAAACGACTTCCTGGCCTTTCTTAATGAACTCGACCTTAATCAGGCGAGCCTTCAGAGAAGGTCTGGATTCACCGGAATGTTCACCCGACTGAAGGGTAAACACGTCAGCTTTCAGGCCGCTCAGCACAAACCCCAGCAATACTTTCTCCTCTTCATCCACGGCCTTCTGGCAGCGGTTGATGAGTTTTGTAGCCTCTGGGCCCGCAACAGTGACATCGAAACGAGTGTATGACGCATTGTCGGTAGGTCCAGTCAGGGCATTAATGACAGCGCAGGTAAATTCACCGTTTTGGCCCTGTACACGACGAATCGAGCTCAGGTAGCCGATACCGCTTACGTTAAGATTGAAATACTCTTTTTTCTGGCTGGCAGAGGAAGAGGTGGTGGAAGAAGATGCAGTTGTAGTAGCAGTCATGATGTTATCTCCAGAGTGAAAACTAAACTGGTAGCGGAGAAACATCTATCCCTTGCGGGATAACGTTTCCCGCAGGGAAGTCAGCAAATTTTTGCCGACTGGGCTGTATTTGTGAAATGGACCTCAACTCGCCAGGAGTACCTGTTCTCAGAGGTTAAACAGGTTTACCACCCGAAGGCGCCACTCTCAGGTTTTATGTGGCATTGGCATGTGATTACCCGAAGGCGCCCTTCTCAAATCACCAGGGCATTGGCAGTTGTCGATGACAACGATTAGCCTCTTTATCATTTATTCAGACGCAGCAGATGTCAACGCCAGTGTGCGTAAAAAATCATCAATGCCAAAAAATAAAAAAAGCGGCACCTTTCGGCACCGCCTGTGAGGTCTGCACCATTAGACCTGATGTTGACCTGCTTACGCAGTTGCTCCGGGGGTGTGTTCAGGACCCGGCACGGTTTCACGGAGTTTTGTGCCTTTTTGACTCACGTTCAGGTGTGGACGCGGCCAACAAGACTGTATCCAGCAAGCACTGCATTTGATGCTCACAGGACCCGCAGTCACGGGGTGCGGCTTCAGAGCCGTCGCAACAATAGCAAAGGCATCCTGTCCCCGCAATGAGTGACAAGGAATTAATTATTCTTTGGTTTTACAGCCTTAGAGCTACGCGCGCTTTTACGTTTCTGGGTGTCGTTGTTTATGATCCCTTTGCAATCAGGATAACGAATACACCCCCAAAACTCTCCTTTCTGTCCTTTTTTTAGGCGAGTTTTCCCCCCACATAAAGGGCACGATGGTGTGGGTGGTATTCTAATGCTTACCCGCTGCTGCCCCCCCAAGCTGACAAGGTTACGGGTCCATCCGACCTGTCGCTGCAAAAAATCATTCAGGGTAAGGCGTCCTTCTGCTACTTCATCCAGAGCCTGTTCCCAAAGTGCAGTCATTCCCGGGTCGGTTAACTGCGAGGGCAGAGCATCAATGACATCAGCACCAAGATCAGTCGCGCGAAGCTGCTTACCTTTGCGCACAATAAATCTGCGGTTCAGCAGTTGCTCAACGATACCTGCACGGGTGGCTTCCGTGCCTAGTCCGGCGTTGTCCTTCAGTACCTTACGAAGAGCAATATCGGTAACAAACGCTGACGCGTTCATCATAGCGCCGATGAGTGTTGCGAAAGTATAGTGAGCCGGCGGACGAGTCATTTGCTGCACGACCTCTGCACCGATTACTCCGCAACGGTCACCCTTCCTGAGAGGAGGAAGTTCAATACTGAGATCATCATCCCCTGCACTATCCTCTTCCTCCTT
Source organism: Enterobacter sp. RHBSTW-00994 (assembly GCF_013782625.1). Classification (NCBI taxonomy): domain Bacteria; kingdom Pseudomonadati; phylum Pseudomonadota; class Gammaproteobacteria; order Enterobacterales; family Enterobacteriaceae; genus Enterobacter; species Enterobacter sp. RHBSTW-00994. The sequence continues at coordinate 3,993,369 of NZ_CP056199.1, forward strand.
ACTGAAAAGGACCTTCCAGCCCATTACAATCTCCGTCCTTCCTGTTGTGCGGAACAGTTGCCCGCCAATGTCAAACTGCAGACGAGTAATATCAGATTCGTGCAGGGGAAGAAATTGTGCCAGATAATTTCGGCGGATAAGGGTGTATACCCTTCGCTCTGCCTCACTTAACGCAGAAAACTTAAACGCGTTTCGGGTAGGGATAATGCCATGGTGAGCTGTGATTTTTTTGTCGTTCCATATCCGTGAAACAAACGAAGTGTTTAAACCTGAAAGAATAGAACTACACTCTGGATCAGACAGGCCAATAGCGGAAAGAACCGAGGGGATTTCCTCACGCATAGACTCAGGAAGGTATCCACAATCAGTTCGTGGATAAGTGGTTGCCTTGTGTTTCTCATAGAGGCTCTGCGCAGTATCAAGCACCTGCTGGGGGGACATATCCCAGAGCAGGCCACAGGCCTGTTGTAAAGTGCCGAGCGAAAAAGCCAGCGGCGCAGACGCTTTTTCACGCTTCGTCTCACATTCTGTTACTGTCGCTGCGCCAGCCTGCCGGCAAAGATGCGCTACCTGCTGCGCAATGTTTTGGTGTACACAGCGTTTTTCTTCGTCGGTATAAACCTTAGCTGGTACCCATTGCGCCGGAAAAGTTTTTCCTCCCGCACTCAGAAGCGCCTTAACCTGCCAGAAAGGTTTAGGGATGAATGTCGCTATCTCCCGATCACGTCGGACAACCAGTGCCAGGGTGGGAGTCTGCACCCGCCCGACAGAAATCACACCGTCGAATCCTGACTGTACCGCAAGCAATGTATACAAACGGGACAGATTCATTCCAATGAGCCAGTCGGCACGAGCGCGACCAAGTCCCGCATGATACATTCCAAGAGTTTCGGCACCCGGGCGCAGATCCTGGAGAGCTGCACGGATGCTCATTTCATCAAGGGCAGAAAGCCAAAGCCGCTGTACAGGACCGTCCCAGCGGCAGTATTCCAGCAATTCACGGGCAATTACTTCTCCTTCCCGGTCCGCATCAGTGGAGATAACCACATCATCGACCTGGCGCAGCAGCCGCTCAATAACCTTGAACTGAGACTGCGTCTCCTTTTTTACCACTACCTGCCATGGGGAAGGCAGGATCGGCAGAGCAGAGAGCGACCATGGTTTGCCATACTGTTGACCGTATGCTTCAGGCGGTGCGGTCTCCAGCAAATGCCCTACTGCCCAGGTAACAGTGACGCCAGGGCCAGTTAGAAAACCGTCGCCACGTCGGGTGGCACCCAAAACATTCGCAAGATCTCGCCCCTGTGAGGGCTTTTCGCAGATAAACAACCGCATGGTGGTTCCCCGGTCAGGCAGCCCGATATCGCATACGAAGCAGGTTAACGCTCGATTCATTAACCGGCGGTGAGAAAGCTGAACGTTTTTCACCAAGAAGAACAGACAAATCTGGCTCTCCCGCCACCTCGCAGGCTTGTTTCCATGTTTCGTTGTTTTCCACAGCATCAAACCGGGTAGCATCGATACGGCGATAAGATAAAACAGAGCCATAGACCTGACGAATTAATCTGCCGCCTTCGCTAAGATGATGATCACGGCGAGAACGTGTAATTAATCCATAATGCGATGCCTGTAGTGCCTTTTTCGCAAACTGATCGAAACCTACTAACAGAAATACACACCTGTAACCCAGAGGGGTTCGTGTAAATACCTGGATATCGAGTGGCTCAACAGATGCAACTTCTGTCAATGTAATACCTGGCGGCAGCATGGACATTTCAGCATCAAGTTGCTGTATCAAAGCAGTCATAGAATCTGATGCAACCTTGATCTTTTCTTCCAGGTTAAACATAGCAACATCAGCCCATGGATTATTTCGCAGGGAATCCTGGTTAATCAGAGTCGCACGGTGGAAAAACTGAGGCATACCGATAATTCCATGCCTTGCAGGCTTTTCACCGTCCTGTTTTTCAGGCTGACGCCCTTGCCATAGCCCGATTGCGTAATTCGTATGCAGTGCGATCGTCATTTCAGACTGCAGCGCACCAGTTCTTTTCTCATTTTTTTCTGCCATCGTTGTCACCTGTGCTCAGTTAAGATGAGCAGGCATAGTCCTGAAACACCGGTATCTCCAACAACGCGAAACTCATAATTCCAAGAACGAAATTGTAAGTTGGTTAAAATTTGTACTTGCTGCGCCCCGCAGCAAGCTCGTTTTTTAACCAGCAACAATACTTTCCCGCAAGACCCCAACCACAACACCTCGAAACCTGATTCTTTTTTGTACTTGTTGCGCCCCGCAACAAGGTCATTATTTAACCAGTAGTAAAACCATCCCGCGAAACATTAACCACTACACATCAGAATTGATTATTTTTTGTACTTGTTGCGCCCCGCAACAAGCTCACTTTTTAATCAGCTGTGAAACCATCCCGCGAAACATTAACCACTACACATCAGAGTTGATTATTTTTTATACTTGTTGCGCCCCGCAACAAGCTCACTTTTTAATCAGAAAAGATATTTGATGCCATAATCATTTCTGGACCTGTTGCCGAATAGCCGCAATCATCGCCCTTACCTGCCCCTGAGACGGGCGTTTCGCAGGTTGAACAGGGATGTTGGCTGTGGGTACAGTACGTGATTCAACCGGGCGGGAAATTGTTCCACCAGAACTGGCAGTCGCCGTATCCTCTGAAATTTTCAGCTCACCACTTCGCGCCTTGCGAAGCATAGAGAACATCCAGCCCACCGGATTGTTGAGCCTTCCAAGGGCCTGTTGCTCACGCAGCATATCAGCAAGGGCCTTTGCCATTGTCTCCGGAAGCGAAGCCATCTGCGTACTCAGCATCTGCCTGTCTTCACTGTTCAGAGCGTTCAGAAAATCATCTGGCAGGAATTGCTCACCACACGGTACGTACGTTTTTTTATTCACACTGTGTGTGAAAGAACGTACGTTACAGTCCGAATTTCGGACTCCGGTGTAAGTCCTTGATTTTTTACTGAGTCCATTTTCCGGACTCTGTGAATTATCAGGTTTAAGGGAACTGAGTCCGTTTTCCGGACTCAGTGAATTCGGGCTGTTTTTTATGCGTTTTTTACTGAGTCCTGATTTCGGACTCGGTTGCACAGCCTGTCGCTGACGAGCCATTTGTTCTGGTGTGGCAGGTGCACTTAGCCGGCTCTCAATAATGGCCAGGCGGCTGTGACGGTGGCGCATTCCCGGATCATGAAGGATATCATTGACTACAGCCAGCGCCGTCATACGGACGGCTTTATTCCTGCTCAGGCAACTCTCTTCAACAAGGGTCAGCCAGCCTGGATCAAAAGTCTCAGCATCACGGTAGCCCAGCGGCTCATCATGCTGTGCATAGATATTGCCCCGCACACGACCATGGTCGTCGCGAACACGCTTACACAGGCTGAGCCAGCCTGTAAGACGCAGCATCAGCAGAACGCGGCTGACCGTATCTCTGGAGGCCTTCTCTGAATGTGCCGACGCCAGCTGAACCTGGAGCTCATCATAAGTCGGGAAAACAGCACCTTCATTCTGCTGTGCATACAACCGGATCATCACCCAGGCGGTTTTATCCAGTGGCGAAAGGCGGGTATCCAGAAACAGCTGCCGGGGAAACGCATCATGTACATTTCCCATAAAAAGAAGCCCGCTGCGCTCCTGACCGACATCACCAGTGTCTGTACGCCGTTCGAGACTACGCTGCATCCTGGACAGTGTATGAGCAACTATGCTGTCTGCCGGAATGGTCATTTTCTGCTCTCCTCTTCAACCTGAGACAGCACAATGCCGGGACGAACCCGGCACTGTACGGTCAGCAGCGGCATTCCGTTACCGCCGTATTTCACGGTTATAGGTCTCATGATCCATCAGCCACCAGTGTTTACCTCCATCCTTACTGAGGATGCGCCAGAACGGCCCAACATCTATCTTGAGATAGCCGTTCATCGTCAACCGACGGAACACCTTCTCACCGCAGCATACTGCGCTGAACAGCCGTTGCGCCCTGCGACGAACCGAGGGGGAAACGTGCTGACGTGAAGAAAAGTCGGTCATCTGCATCATGCTTCCTTGCGCTGTTGTGATTCACTCTTGCGGGTTGGCGTTGTCTCCCTGCACCACTGGCAGACCCTGCTCCAGACTGCGGTCAGTGACAGGCCATGCTGCTCAGCGGCAAGCATCATCGCTTCCAGAGCCTGATGAGAGTCCGGGGATGATAGCCCGGCAGCCTTCCACTCGATCCATAGTGCCGAATCCTGTGGCTCCGTCAGAGACTGTGTGCGGCCCTGGCGAGACTCTATCCCCATCAGACGACGCCGTGCACTAACCTCTGATGGAGACAGGCCGAAGTATTTATCAATCAGTTCCATTGAACCGCCAAGCTCAAGCGCCCGGTCTATCATCAGCATTCGTTTCTGCTCATTACGTGCCTGGTTGAGCATCAGCCAAAAATTTTCGTGATTCAGGCTAACATCAAGCACAGAAACGTGTGACTGGCTCAAATAGTGCAGCTCATCAAGGCTTAGCTGACTCAGTGCGCGTATCTCCTCGAGAGACATTCCCAGCGACTCACAGCGGCGGATATTGCCGTTTTTGACATCCATCAGCAGTGAAGAAAGGATGGCCGTGGTGGCCTGTGAAAGATTGTGCTGGCTCATAGGCCCCCTCCTGATATCATCTGATCGGCAACAAGCAGAACATCAAAAAGCCAGCCCGACAGGCAGGCACTCCATAAAAAAATGTCACTCATGTGTACAGCCTCCCGCCGTAATCTGCTGTTGAGCCTGCGCACCAGTCAGGCCTTGATGAACTTCGGTATCCCGCCCTGCGAGCCAGCCCGCTACGCGTGCTGCTCTGTCGCCACGGCATTTACCAGCTGCCCTGACGCTTACAGTCCCCAGGGTGTCGCCGGTGTGACGCTGGGCAAGCCAGCGCTGAAGCATGGAATTCTCACATTCTGAAGGCGCAAATGACTGCAGTACCTGCCAGACGCCAGATACCCACCCTTCACGAAACTGATCGGCTCGGCGACGGAGCGTGTTCTTAAGAATACGGCGCTTCCGGTATCCGGCAATCTGACCGTCAGTGTCTGCACGAAGTTGCCGCTGTAAAACGGTATAGATATAGAGCGCAACTTCGGCTCTCCCGCTGAAACCATAAAAGTGCAGAGATCGGCGGACGCTTTTTACACCACTGCAACTTGTGTGGACATGCCAGCCAAACCAGCAGCGGCAGCCCGTAGCCATGCAAACCACCGTTGCAAGAGAACTTAGCCAGGCTGGCACTTTTTCAGCATTACTGGTCAGGTTCTGGCAAACGGACTCCTGGATATCATGAAGAGAAAGCATGTCAGGGGTCAGGCCATGACGCTGCATCAGCCGTTGAGCCAGCGCCACTGCACGGGCCGCCTCGTGTGGATTACTGTTCCGGGTACCCAGCGCCATCAGTCGCCGGATACGTGCAATCACTTTTGTGTTTTCAGACATGGTGTAGCCCCCTGCTGCCGGCAGCACGGTGAACATCCTGCTTCTCCTTCACATCCTGACAAGCAGCACACAACTCCACGCCCGGTACTGCCAGCTGGCGGGCTGCGGGAATGTCCGCGCCGCAGCATTCGCAAATCTCTTTTGACGGGCGTAATGAGTGCACTTTTGCCCTGATAGCATCGATACCGCGTTGGGTGAAAATAGCGGTACTGGCCTGAGCCATTTCATCATTCAGGTCTTCAGACATTTTCTCCTCCCTTCGCAGCCAGACGCTGCAGCTCACGCAGACGACGTATTACACGAATAAGACGCATTGTTTTTACAACAGTGACATCATCGAAAACGGCAGTATCTGCAGGTTCCTGAGAGCCAAAAAAATTTAGGCAGAACATGAACATATTGAACTGTTTGTTAGGCAGTGAACCTGATAGCCCGGCGAGGAAAAGAGTAAACTCGCTGGCGTTCTCTGAAATGGAGAAACCAGCTGAATGATGGTCTTTATCCTCCCGAACACAGTCCGCGCAGCCCATCGCTTCAGCAATTTCGAAAGTAAGCCGATAAGTCATATCCTGCAGGTGCTCGATGTCGTCCTGTAATGCAGGGATGTGCCAGATATCATTGACCGGCTCCAGCCCGGTTGCCGCGAAGGCCACTGAGCTAACTGAAGAGATGGAGGACTCATCCTGTTCGCCAAAAGCAGAAATGAGGGCGCTGGAATTAACATCTGACTTAAATTGCCATTCTCCGGCGCTATCAGGATTCTCTGTCTGACCGGTAACCACAGGATTTCCGCCAAACAGGTCATTCTGTACTTCACGACGCGTCTCACTTCCAACAGACATACCGCCGGGAAGTGCAGTATTGTCCTGAAGTTCTGGTACAGCTTCCGGACGCCCTGGCGTGGTCAGCGTACCGCTACGCAGACCAGTAACAGGGGGCTGGGATGATTTATCTGCAGGCAGGGTCGTAACTGGTGGTGTTGTGCGCTCCCGCCCACCTGACTGTTCAGACGCAGGTGTAGGTGCTGGCAGTGGAGGTGGCTCGCCAAACTGTTCCCGGCGTTTTTGCTCACGAGGATCAAGTTCAATTAACCAGCGGTCATAATTCAGGCTTGGATGGGGAAGAGCCTTAACCAGTTGACCGATAAACTCATCCCTGAAAATATCAAGGGCATAGCTTTCAGGTTCATCAAAACACCGGCAAACTGCACCAAACACATCATCAAGAGAACATTCTGGGTTTACGTCACCGCTGAAAGATTTCCAGACCTTCATAGCAGAAGAACGAAGGCTCAGGAGTGGTGTTGCCTGACCACGACTCATACCACTTTCAAGCAACTGGGGCATATGTGGATACAGGTAATTAAGCGTATCTTCCATTCGGCTTACGCTGGAGTAATCAATAGGATAACCTTCCTTACCCAACAGATCCGAAAGCTCTCGCAAAGTCACACTTCGACCCAGTTGCTCTTCATAAATTACGCGCGCTTTATGAACACCAAATGCCTTTTCTATATAGGTAAGATCTCCCCTGACCTCATTCTCAGCCAGATGACCAACCAGACATTTTAGACGTCCAGGCCAGGGTTTAAAGATTGTATGAACGCGATAAAAACGTTCATCACCAGTCTCCTGCCAGAGTTCGCAGAGGATCTGATACCGGGTATTTCCTCCGTCACTAAAGATATAAACATCATCACCATCCGGATCGCGGGTTACTTTTGGAATCGAATCCAATCCTCGAGCACGGACGGAAGCTTTGATTTCCTCAAAACGAGGGTTGCGCCCTTTGCGCGGGTTATCCGGATTGGGGCGAAGCTGGTCAAGGGTAAGAACCATTGCCATTTCGTTTACTGGCTGTGTTACAGGGGGAGTATTATTATCAGCAGCCTGAGCTGGTGATTTTCCTCGCTGCAACATGGCGTCGCCAAGGTTGAGACCACGGGCATTGCTCATGCAAACCTCCCGGTCTGACCAGGGTTAGCAGAGAAACGCGTATATCGGCCTTCGTATTGCAGTCGGATGGTACCAATTGGTCCCTGACGCTGTTTGCTGACAATAATTTCAGCAACCCCCTTGTCTTCAGTGTTTTCGTGATAGACCTCATCACGATAGATAAAGACAATTACGTCAGCATCCTGTTCCAGTGCACCGGAATCACGAAGATCGCCATTGTTAGGCCGTTTATCAGCACGACTCTCTAGTTGACGATTCAACTGCGAAAGGGCAACAACCGGACAACCCATTTCTTTCGCCAGCGCTTTGAGTGACCGCGAGATTTCAGCAATTTCCTGTGTGCGGTTCTCCTGATCCGGACAACGCATCAGTTGCAGGTAATCAAGACCGATGACTGAAGGGTGACCATAACGGCGGGCGTTACGACGGGCGCGAATTCTGAGCATGGCGGGGGTCAATGAGCCTGTGTCATCTATGATGAGGCGGTCTTTAAGGTCACCCATCAATAGTGAAGACGCGTTTGAAACACGCGCCCAGTCCTCATCATCCATCTGGCCATTTTTTAAATGTGTTAAATCTACACTGCCAAGTGAAGCGACCATACGCATGAGGATCTGCTCGGTGGGCTGCTCAAGGCTGTAAAACTGCGCATGTGTATCGGCTTTTTTCAGAAGTGAATTCAAAATCAGGCTGATCAGAAAGGCAGTTTTCCCCATTGAAGGCCTTGCTGCTATAAGTATCAGATCAGCTGCCTGCAGCCCGCTGGTCATGGCATCAAAATCTTCAAATCCCGTAGGCGTACCAGTAATACCATCAGGCACATTGCAACGACGTTCCAGCTCTGTAAGGAGTTTTTCCATGCCGTCAAGCAGCGTCACGGCCTGCTGTGGTTCTGAACGTTCTGCCAGCCGGGTAATTTTTTGCTCTGCGGTTTCCATCACCGCCCCGATATCAGCACCGGATGCCTTAACAGTTTCGGTTATCTCAGCACCAATGGCGACCAACTGTCGCCCCTGGCTGTATCTGGCAACAATGTCACAGTAAGCGACGATATTGGCCGCACTTGGAGTATTTTTTGAAAGTTCTGCCAGATAGGCGAATCCGCCAAGTTGCTCAAGCGCATCCTTACCACGGTTTTCAATGCTCTCAGCAAGTGTGATCAGGTCAATCGGACGCCCTGCTGCAACCAGACGCGCCATTTCATGAAAGATGACCTGGTGAACCTTGAAATAAAAATCATCGGTATCGAGACGGAGCGCCACTTCATCCCAGCAGTCGTTATCCAGCATCAGGCCACCAATGACGCTCTGCTCAGCATCCTGAGAAAACAGCCCCGAAACATTTCTGCGGTTGTTAGAGGTCATTCCTCGCCCCCCGCATTAGCTAACGCATCAAAATTCGTTTTCCACTCTGGGAAAAGTTCACAAGCCAATTGATACATTGACGTAAACGCTGAGTCGCTTTTACGTCGGGTATTTTTTTCAAGACGATGTACCGGTACGCCCTTAACATGCCCAAGAACATAGACAGTCAGGTCATAGATACATGTCTCCAGCAGGTCGATATGAATTTTGTCTGCATGGGCGCTGTAGCGTTTATCTTCAACGATCGCTTTGACTTCAGCGAGGGTCTCAACAGACAGATTGTCGTATTCCATACAGTTGATAAGCAATTTTGTGACCGGAAGCTGAATGCCAAACGCACAATAAGGCAGCAATTCTTCCATCAGCGCGACTGTACCGCGCATGAACTCCCTGACATCAGGAAGAATTGGTTTGGCAATACCCACCATGGTTCCGGTGGAAGCAAGGATGATTAACTCAGACATCACTGACCGCGAGCCTTGTGAATCGACAATAATCACGCCATATGAATTAAAAAGGGGATGTGAAAGAGCATTTCGGAGACGAACTCGCCCATCAGGCGCATTCAGCATTGCAGTAGGGAGAAAATTACGAGGATCGTTGGAAACGATAATGTCCAGATTATTGATTGACGTACGGGAGATCAGATTATCGGGATCGGATAGATCAACTGTCTGCATCAACAGTTCGTACAAACCACCAGGGGCTTCGTATTCAAGCGGGAATATACTGCTGGCCGTTGGCTGAGCATGATCGCCATCAATCAGAAGTGTTTTGATGCCTGCATCGGCCAGAAATCCTGCAAGATTAGCTGACTGAGTAGACTTACCCTCGCCGCCCTTAGTGGAAACAACAGGTATAATACGAGGCTTAACGCCCAACGTTGGATAATCGATTGATTGTAAATGCATTTTAGCACCTGAAAATTAATCAGGATGCGATTCAACAAATACCGATCATTCTTCTATGGAATTTAACATTTTGTCACAGGGATTGAAAATCCCCGTGTCCTTGGTTCGATTCCGAGTCCGGGCACCACTAATTTAAAGAAACCAGCCTACGGGCTGGTTTTTTGCTTTCCGGGGTTCCGGTAGATTTCTGGTCGTGCTGGCCGCAGATATCAGTGCCCAGTTTCTTCCACCCAGCATGAGCATTTCCCTCAGCAGATACCCTTCTTCCGGTCGCAGCGTATTAATTTACTCATCTTCAGGCTGTCTGTGCATGCTATTACCATCCTGCATAATCTGACGAAGATTTCATCAATACTTAGCCCTGTCCGGTCAGTGTCCGGTCCCGCCACAACGGGAAATGACAAAAACCATTTTAATTCCCCATCGCGTCAATATTCTGATTTTCAGGACATTAATCAAAAATACATTGTCTGCATTGCTCATATAACAGACAATAATCCACATTCATTCTATGTGTTAAGTGGCTACTGGCCGTGGCCTGTTTCTTGCCCTGGAAGGTGTCCCGTTGATGGATTTAACTACGCACGCCCTGAATAACTCTTTATCGCTCTACAGTCTGGACATCAATGACAGCACAGTTATCCCCGATGTGCTGAGATTCAGGGGTCAGGAAGCTCTTAGCCAGCCTTTCTCATGGCGTATCGAATTCACCACACCGCAGACCGTTCGGGGCGAAGATGTTCTGATGAAATATGCCAGTTTCGATATGAACGGACATAAAGCCGTTCACGGTATCATTACCGCCTTCGAATGGCTCTCCACAAACACCGACCAGTCTCATTACGCCATTACTCTTGAATCCCGGCTTGCCCTGCTTTCACGCTCCCGTCGTTGCTCTGTATTTCAGAACCTTTCGGTGCCCGAAGTGGTGGAACAGGTGCTGCGTGCTCACGGGCTGGAGGGACCGGACTTTGAATTCCGTCTCTCCCGTGAATACCCGTGTCGTGAAGTCATTACTCAGTGGCGTGAAACTGACCTCGAATTTATCCAGCGACTTCTGGCAGAGGTGGGAATCTGGTTCCGTTATGAAATGAACGAGACGACAGAACTGGACGTGGTGATTTTTGGCGATACCCAGCTACAGTATGTGTTTGATGTCAGACTGCCCTATAGGGAGCCATCGGGCCTGTCTGCGGAAGAAAGTGTCTGGGGAGTGCGTACCTGGCACAACGTGGTGCCGGGTGGAGTGCATGCGAATACCTATAACTACCGTACCGCCACCACCCCGATGCACGCCAGAGTCTCTATGCACAGCGATGCGGTGACAACGGGTGAGCATTACCGCTATGGTGAAACCTACCTGAAGGACGGGGGCGATACTGACCCGGAGCCCGCCACAGAGAGCGGCGCATTCTATGCGCGAATGCATCATGAACGCGAACTGAACAGCTCAGCTCGCCTGCATCTCTTCAGCAACGCGCCCCACCTGATGCCCGGGCAGGTACTGGAGCCACAGGGCAATATCATTGAAGCGCTGAAAGAAGGCGTGATAATGACGCTGGTGACGTTTATTGGCTCGCGTGATTCCCGCCTGCACGTCTCGGTGTGGGGACAGCCTTATACTGAACGCTACTGTTTCCGTCCGGACTGTCCTGAACGTCCTGAAATTCACGGGACGCTTCCCGCCCGGATAGAGGGCCGTGAGAAACACGATATCTATGCCCATCTTGATGAGCACGGACGTTACCGTGTGAAGCTGGATTTTGACCGCAACGACAGTGAACAGGGCTACGGCTATCTGTGGCTGAGAATGGCTAAACCCTATAGTGGTCCGGATTATGGCTGGCATACACCGCTCACAGACGGGACTGAAGTTGCCATTGCCTTCAGCAACGGTGACATTGACCTGCCCTACATATCCCATGCCATGCATGACTCTGAACATGCCGATGTGGTGACCCGCGATAACCGCAGCCAGAATATTCTGCGCACGGCTGGCAGAAATGAACTGCGGATGGAAGACCTGCGCGGCGAGGAACACATTGCGCTGACCACTTCTTATGGTGCTTCGCAGTTAAATCAGGGTCATATCACTGACGAACAGGGTAAACAGCGCGGTTCCGGCTTTGAGCTGCGTACCGATGAGCACGGTGTTATTCGGGTGGCAAAAGGGCTGTTCGTCACCGCTGAAGGTCAGACTAAAGCGGCAGGTGACGTCCTGGATATGGACACCGCTTTGCGTGAAATTGAAATCTGCCAGAATCAGTTGCAGGCTCTGGCTGCTGCGGCGGAACAGGCTCAGGCGCTGGAAGCCGATATCGCCAGTCAGATAGCCATGTTCGACAAACGCCTGAAACCACTGAACGAGATGATTCACTTTCACGGTCCGGAAGGCGTGGCATTCACCAGCGGGGAGCACATGCAACTGGTTGCGGCGAAGAACATTGCCATGAATGCAGGTGGTGACATCAGTACGGGTTCGATGGGGAACACCACCCTGCTTGCCGGGGAAAAAATCGGCCTGTTTGCGCGGACCGATAAACTGAGCATCATCGCCAGTGAAGGACCGGTGCAGATAGCGGCACAGAACGGCGAGATGCATTTATCTGCCGAACAAAAGCTGAGCCTGCTATCTGCCAGCGACATGCTGTTTGCAGGCAAAAAGAAAGTCACACTGATTGGTGGCGGCAGCTATCTGATTATTGAGGAAGGGAAAATTGAATACGGGACGGACACGACGTATACGCGAAAGATTAAGCGGTCGGTGGTAACAGGAGCCGCAACGATGCCCGTCGATTTGCCGTCTAACAATAAAGTGGCAGACCTGCCTGCGGCTCTGAACACGTTTTCATTTTCATAAGCAAGGAATGCACTGATGCACATTTCACCGCCCATTCTGTTTCCTCGCCAGAATAATGAAGAGTATGCCGCATGGATCATGCGGACAATGCCTGTCGACCCGCGTCGTGGTTTTCCGGTGAACGGGGTGGAGTCATGGCACGGTGGTATTCATATCCCGCATACCGATACCGGCGCGTTAGCCAATCCGTTGAGAGCCGTTGCTGACGGTGTGGTGGTTTATGCCAGCTATCCTGCGCCCACAGAGAAACGTGATACAAAACCGCTGAATTACGATGGCGCAACGGATAACGGCTGTGTGCTTATCCGACATGAAATACTCACGGGTGAAGACCCTGTGTTGTGTGTATTTTACTCGCTGACCATGCACATGAAACAGGTCCGCCCTGAAATTCAGGGTAAACCGGGTGTTACCGTCAGACGGGGTCAGGTCATTGGCACCACCGGTATGGTCAGTGGGCAAAACGCGTACCATTTTCAGCTGTGCTGCTCTTCCGACATGCTGAAGATGCTGTGCGGTCGCGACCACGGTAGTCTGGATGTTAGCGCGCCAGGCAGAGCAAAACCTGTTTATGGCCATCGCTATTTCCGTCTTCCGGAAGGGACCGCCATTTATCAGGGGAGCACGCCTTACGGGCTGTCAGCCTACCCAAACTTCGTTACCACTGAAGCCCTCTATATCATCCATGAAGGCGCGAAAACCCGGACGCTGCATAAGGTCGGTGATGATTATCAGCCGGTCGGGGAAGCGGCTATCGCTGTGGACTATATCTGCGAACCCACAGCGGCAGTCAGCGGACATAAAACCTACAGTGATTGGGTACGTGTGGCATTCCCCGGTGGTGAAGGATGGGTGGATGTTTCATCCCCAGTGGTGAAAACCTGGACAGATGCCGATTTCCCTGACTGGGCGGGCTGGACTCTTGTTGATGACGACACTACGCCAGATGGTCAGTGCAATTCAGCGACCGTGAAGAATGCACAGGAAAAGCAGGATTCTGATTTTACTCGCTTTATCTGTCAGTTTCCGCTGGAATGGGATTTTGCCTCGTTTGATACCCGCTTTTCCTGGCTGAAGGCACCTAATGCGTCGCTGCCAGAGCCAATGAACAATGAAAGTTACGCAGAACTCAAGGAACATGCCCGGGCGCTGTCGTTTTTCGATAAACTCCCCGTGGAAACTCAAAAGGAGTTAGCCGGTCTGATCTGGCATTTCGACCCTCGCGGTCTGATGATCCAGCTCCAGAAAGCAGAGCGTCGGCTCATCTACTCCAGCGCAAACGGCAGTAAGCGCAAAAAAATGAATGATTTCACCGTTGACGATATGCGTTACGGTGATTTAACCAAAGAGCAGATACTGGCACAGGGGAAGCTGAACCGGGTAAATGTGTTTGGTGAAGAGTTTAAGATCAATCTATTCGATTTTAACAAAACGGTGGATCAACACTTTGCCAGCATGGACAACATGGCTTTCTGGACAGCATGGGGTGAATATACCGCTCTCATCCAGATCATGCTTGAAAAATTCAGAAAGAATGAAGGCGGTGTGTTACGTCATGAGCTGTTAAATAAAGCGTTTCTGGAGCATAAAACAACTAAAGAGTGCGTGGATAAGATTAAAAAAATAACCAATGAATTACTTCATAACAATGGTTTTAAATCATTAACGCTTGAAGATTTAGGAGAGTTGAACTTACGGATTAGCAAAGAGGCAAAGCTTCCTAAGTTTGATGATTGGGACTGGTTTAACGGTCTTGGAATCACAATCCATGATACTTACTCAACTAAGGTATATCTTGATGATTTCGAGATTATAGAAACCGGCACGGTCAGTCCTCATAGTAAAAAATTCAAACTTCGATTAACATTTCAAATCCAAGATCATTTCGGCTTAGATACTGATGACGTAAATGGGAAGGGTTTTGAAGACTTAACTTGGTTCTGTTCATGGTTTATTTTGCAACGTTATAAACCATATGGTTTCAAACCATTTATAAACGAAGCAAATTTTAGCACATGGGTAGAATCATGAAATATCCAAAAACAATATCAACATCCCTATTTTTATGCTTTTTGTATATCATATATGCCTTTTATCTAAGACAAGGGCATGTAGTCAACGTTTATGAGCATACTGAGTATATTGAAAATTTTGAAAGAGAATGTAAGTCTACGGTCGTATTAGTTGAAAATGTGCCACTCTCTCGTTATGCGCAAAAAAAAATGTGGGCCAAATATAGTGATACTATATCTGAAAAATCACACCCACTTTCTCATATATGTGATGACATTCTGTTTCTTGAAAACATAACTGAAAGAGCAGATGATCCAGGCGACAATGACTATTGGATGGGAGAAAATCAATATTGTTTGAATGGCATTTTTGGTAAGGACAAATGTATTTCAAAAGAGCATCAATTGTTTACAATACGAATAAAGGGCTGGCCTGAAGATGAAAATGTAGGTGTGATTGATAAAAAACCTATTTACATCCATTTCATCGATTATGGTGAGTAACTTTCCATACATTACATGTGCCAATGTTTTTATTTTTTGGTAAAAGGAAAATGAAAACCATGCTAACTTTCTCGAAAATAGTATTTTTCTTATCGCAACTATATCTTGCAATGGCATCGTTTTTTTTCATAACAGGATATGTACTTAAGGACCCTATGCAAAATTATCTTTACTTAATTTATTCGCTAAGCTTACCCATTGTTTCTGTAATGCTTTTTATTTTATGCTGTTTTATAGCAATGATAAGGAAGCATCTTAAACTAGGCATCTTCAACGCAATAAACTTCATGGCGCTTTTTCTTCTGTTTTTATTTAAAATGGTTGTGCGATGAAAGACACACTCATTAATATAATCGATTATCGTTAAGATCTATTTTTCTCAGAAATGCTATGCCTTGCCAGCAACGATCAGAGTCTCCCGTCGCTCCCCCCGCAACCACTCCCGTCGTTTTCCCGCCCCAGATCACCTCACATTCCTTATGTATCAACACTTTCACTGAAATCCCCCGTTTCCCCGTTCGATTTTCAATGAGTGCCGTTAGCCATTTACCGCTGAACACACTTCTTATCTTTATCCCATCATCTGGATGCGTTAATAAAATGAGATTAAATCCATCTCCAATAAATACCATAAGCTGATTGTTAATGCCAGATTACACTGAGAGAGTATTCTTTTCATATTGCATCCTGAAGGGATTTGATAGTTCATTAGACATAGTCAACATCATTGAAGGAGGTAAACGTGGAGATTTACTGTTAATTATATAATGCTGAAGTTTAATCAATCATAAAAAAAAACAGATCATACCCCCTCACACCAACATCCATTAAAAAAATGAAACCACATACAGATTCACCTATATATTATTCATATAGGTTATTTATTATCTAATAAATTTACCTTCTTCACTGAAAGACCAATAGTAAACAGCACACTGTAAGTATCCCGGCAAAACGGCCCATTCACTTTTAGAGATCTTCCGACATACTGATAATGTCCCCTGAGGAGATCGCTATGCGTAAGATCCGATTCACTGAACACCAGATCATCGCTGTATTGAAGTCCGTCGAAGCCGGACGTACCGTTAAGGATGTGTGCCGTGAGGCCGCTATTTCGGAAGCCAGCTATTACAACTGGAAGGCAAAATATGGCGGGATGGAAGCGGCCGATATTAAAAAAATAAAAGATCTGGAAGACGAGAATCGGAGGCTTAAACAGATGTTTGCTGATCTCAGCCTTGAGTGCCGGGCACTTAAAGACGTCATCGAAAAAAAGCTTTAAAACCAGCGATAAAGCGTGAACTTGTCAGCTATCTGACGGCACAATTTGCCATGAGTTTACGCCAGGCCTGCAGGACGTTATCGCTGAGCAGGACGGTGTATTTTTATCAGCCTGATACCCGGCGTGATGAACCGGTGATCCATGCGCTGACTGAGCTGGCAGAACGCTATCCGCGCTACGGTTTTAAGAAGCTTTTCCAACTGCTACGCAGGCAGGGCAATACCTGGAACCATAAACGTGTTCACCGGATTTATTGCCTGCTGAAACTGAATTTTCGTCGCAAGGGAAAACAGCGGCTGCCAGTGCGTAATCCAGCACCACTGGCGACGCCGCAAGCGCTAAATCAGAGCTGGTCCATCGATTTTATGCACGACGCGCTGGTCTGCGGCAGGCGCTTCCGGACCTTCAATGTGGTGGATGATTTTAACCGTGAGGCACTGGCGATAGAAATCGACCTGAATATCCCGGCTCAGCGAGTCATCCGGGTGCTGGACAGGATCGTGGCAAACCGCGGCTACCCGCTGAAAATGCGGATGGACAACGGGCCAGAACTGGTCTCGCTGGCGCTGGCACAATGGGCCGAAGAAAATGGCGTACAGCTCGAATTTATCAAGCCGGGTAAGCCTACACAAAATGCTTTTATCGAACGGTTCAACCGAACATACCGGACAGAAATCCTGGATTTTTACCTGTTCAGAACACTGAATGAAGCGCGGGAAATTACCGAGCGCTGGCTGATGGAATATAACAACGAGCGGCCTCATGAATCCCTGAATAATCTGACGCCGGAAGAGTACCGGCTGATGGCTGAAAAACCGGAAATCTCAAAAAGTGTGTGGAACTAAAACAGGTGTGCTTACACCAGTCTGGTATGCGCCTCCGGCAGCCAAAGTCGCGCGGGCTGCTGTTCCTACGCCACCCGGCAAGGCCAGCAACGATTCCGTTCCCATTGCCGCCTGACTAGATTGTACAGAGTACATTTTCAGATAACCCAGCGCTTCGTAATAACTGCTGGCATCACCTCCTCCGCCCGGATACACCGGACTTGGTTTTAAGGCCGGTTCACCGCTGAGTAACGAATTCACCAGTTGTTGCGCTCTCTCCGGGCTAAGCCCGTAGCTGGCCTGTAGTTCATAACCATAGACGTTCAGATAGGCCGCAAGCTGTTGACGCTCAGATTCCGTCATCGACTGCGGATCTGTCTGGAATTTACCCAGTAACTCATCGCTGTGACGGTCAATATTGTTTTGCCGAACTATTTCTTTCGAAGCAGCCAGAAGGTCTTTCTCAGCCTGCTGGTTTTCAACGGCTTTATCCAGTTTCTCCCGACTCTCTGGCCCCAAAAAGTTATTCTCAACCGCATTCTTCCCGGTCTGCGCACCTGCCATGGCGTCCGCTGTACTGCCTCTGGCCACGCCACCTGCAAGCCCTGCGGCCAGTGTACCTAATGCGCTGATTGTCTGCTTCTCGGTCTCTGTCAGCTCGCTGGTTTTTTATTCTCAACTACAAATCCAAACACAGATGCCACGATCTTTGCCAGTGCTTGTTGGGATAATCTGGAGCCTCATTCAGTAAGGCAAGCAATATGCCCCATCCAAAGATTCATAGAAAGCAATAGCGTCTTTACCTTCAGCGATATATTCCACATCTATCGGTTCTGGATGTAAAGTAGGGTTTGTATAGTCACTTTCAAGAAAAGTTTTATACTGTTCTAGTACGTACAATGTTTGTTCAATAGTCAAGATGACCTGCTGTTCTTCAACATATTCACAGCCAATGAAGACCTTATTTTGGGTTACCATCACCCAATGGGCATTACCCATTCCAAAATTACCATCAGTGCTTTCTCCAGAAGATAGATTTGTGAGGTTTTTTATCCAAATCTCAACGGAATGAAGAGCATATTGGATATCGTTAGATAGCCATCCAGCAATCTCGCGTGCACCATACCCTAAAGGATTGCCACTGAGAGACTGCCTTATTTTTCCACCTATTGGTGAGAAACATTTGCCTTTGTCATTCCACCAAAAATTTATTTGATCGCTCAGCATTATTTATCCCCCTTATAAACAGGCCATGCAGTCGCACCTGTTCCATCTGGTTTTCCATAATAACCTTGTATTTCCAGGCCACTAGATGACTTACCTGTCCACATTTCTGTATTGGGAATCTTTGTCGAATTTTTAAATGCACTCTCAATTTCCTGCGCTGTCTGCCTTTTCGACCACTGTTCAGGAAAGAATGTTGTCAATGCTTTTTTACTCACCCACTGACCTGTAGCTGGATCTCTTACAGATATATATCCTGTAGCAACACCATTAGTATCAGGAGTTCCGGTCACTTTATCAATTTTAATGTTTGGATCACGAATATAGTGACCACCAGTTCCAACTTTGCTTCCATCCTTAAGCGTTTTTATCTCGCCATTAAGAATATGATCAAAGCGTATATAGGCGGTCGTAGAGCCATTCGCCGCCTGCTGTTGAACTAATTCAACAGGAGTTGGAGAGGGAGTAAAATCCTCCAGATACCCGCCTGCTGTATGAGTAACTTGCCCCTCTTTAGACACTGCAACATTAATAACTTCACCGGTCTTGGCAGATTTAAACGCCAGCGTTGTAGCCCCTCCCAATCCTACGCCAGCATACACCACTTCTGAGTATTCGGCCGGAACGCCCAACGTTTCCAGCAATTCGGCGCCTACGGTTTTGGTAGGTTTGCCAGAAGCTAATGTCTCGGATCCCGCCTGTAAGTTATCAAAACCTGAAGCGGCGACAATCGTACCTACAGCACAAGTCACAACGCCTGCACAACTGGCAGTGCCACCAATAATTTCAACAGCGCCGCCAGCGGCCTGAAGAAGCCCGAGGCCTCGAGTAGTTAGTTGATACTCACCGTTGGCGTAAATGACACCGTCCAGAATAGCGTTAACTTCCGTGTATTGGAATAATTGGACGGCAATCGTGACGTTCTCTCCGGTCAACGGATCCTTATAACTGACAACAAATTTCTCGTTGGCAAGCTGTTCACGCAGGGCTGCGTATTCAGGCTGATTGCCGATTTTTTCCAGTTCTTCATAATAGGCTTTTTCTACCGTTCCTTCGGCAAACTCAGAAGAGCATTTGAGGAGTGCACAAGCTGCTGCATTAAGTTCCTCTTTTTTTGCAATGCCTTCTGTAACTAACCTGTTAATCGCCTCTTTTTCAATAGGATTGGTGAGTGCGTTGAATTCCTGCTCGATCTGCATCCCAGCCGCCGCACTCCCCGCATCCCCACCAGATGCGCCAGCAATGCCAGCGACAAGAGAGGTTATCAAATCCTCCCACGCCTTCTTCTCCTCAGAGGTCATGTCTTCCACGGCTTTGCTTTTATCGTTCAAAATAGCATTGGCAATCACCCCCGCCGCCGTCCCCAGCCCGGCGCTGGCGCAGTCGCCGCCCTGGCCTGCCTGAGCGCCGCAGGCGGCCAGCCCTTGCAGAACGGCGCGGGCCGCTTCAGCTTCAGGCGTGCCTCTTCCGATGCTGTCCGCCAGCTTCTTGATTTCCGCCGCGCCCATGCCCTGCACGTAGTTCAGCACCGCTGCCTGGGCCAGCCCGTCAAAGCCGCCCATCACGTTGCCGCCGGTGGCCGCTGTAATCGCGGTGATGGCCTGACTGTATGCACCGCCGGGGGCCCACCTGAGGGCGTCGAGATAATCGGCGTTGGTCTCCGGGTCGATACCCTGAGCCTCGAGTGTCTTCTTCAACTCATCGGCCTCTTTGGCCTTGTTCACCACAAAGGTCCCGACTTCATTCTGGAACGCGCGGGTAATTTCAAACCCGGCGTCGATTTTGTCCTTGTCGCGCTCGTACAGGTTGTCGACCGCATTCGTTCCGTCACGGTCGCTGGAGACGTCGCGGTTAAGGCTGGCGATGGCTTCCGCCGCCGTCTGGCCAGTGCGGGCCTGCTGGCCCTCTTCGTCGCGAAGGGTGACGCTGCCGCCGCTGATGCCCGCACGAGTGGTGCTGCTGTCACTGTCGGAGGCCGACATGTAAATCGGCGTGGTGGCGCTAAATCCGCCTTCCGTCTTCGGCTGGGTGGTGGACGGGTCAGCGTTAGCGCCGGTGGTGGCGTTGCCCTTTTGGTCCTTGCCGACGCCGCCGCTTGAGGCCGTAGCGCCGCTTCCGCCATCATCGCCGCCGCCCAGCGGTATCATGCCGCCTCCACCGTAGCTATAGCCGCCGCCGATGCTGAAGCCGGAGGCATCATAGCTGGAGCGGTTTTTGATGTCCCTGGTCTCGATAGTTCCTGTGCTGAACTGGTTTTTGCCGTCTTTTGCCGCGTTGTCCGAACTGGCGATGACTGCGCCGGTCAGGTCGGTGTGTTCGCCGACGTAGACGTTGAAGCCGCCGTCGCCGGCGAACAGGCCGCTTTGCTCGGTGACGCTCCTGAAGTCGGCGTCCACCTTGTTCTGGCTGTAGCTGGCGCTGCCGCTAAAACCGTAGCCAACGGTGACGCTGCCGCTGGCGTTCCAGTCGTCGCTCTTGTAGGTGCTGGTATCCTGCAGGCTCTCGATGGTGAGGTTTTTGCCGACGTCAGCAATGATGCTTTTGCCCTTGGCGGTTGCGCCGGAGAGGGTAGTGTCGCCGCCGCTCTGGATAAACAGCGTGTCGCCCGCCGTCAGGTGGCTGTTGGTGCGCCACACGTCGTCACCCTCGGCCTCGCCGCGCCCCAGGCTGCCGTTGGCGGTAAAGCCGACGGACACGCCCTTGCCGATGGCAATGCCGACCCCCGCGCCCCAGCTGTAGCTCTCGCTGTCGCGCCGCAGGCTGTTGGTATTGTCGGAGGCCGTAAGCAGGATGTCGTTCTCGGCGATAAGGCCGAGGTTTTGACCGGCGCTAACGTCGCTGCCGGTGGCGCGAATGTTGCCGGCGCCTTCTCTGCCATCTTTGGTATTGGCGTTAAGGATGACGTTGCCGCCCGCTTGCACGGTGCTGCTGGTTTGGTTAAACAGGCTCGCGTGAGCTAGAATCCTTTAACCTTAAAAAGGCGTGATAAAATAATTCCGATACCTAATATCCCCCCCCCCACGCTCCCGATTTTTATGCCTTGTAGGACATCATTCCATGACAATTCAAATTCACCGCCCAGAGCCCATAGCACTGTAACAAAAAAGAGCTTTATCAATAATCCAGTAATAATTACAGAGAACAAACAGACAAAAAATATACAAAAATTTGCGACCAATTTTCTTTTTAAAAGATCGATTGAACAACTCATTTTTTGATCCTATCGATAATCTCTTGAGTTTCAGAGCTACCGTATTCAGTGCTAAAGGAACCAATTATGTTTCCTGTTGCTCCAGGAACTTTACTCGGCGACATTTCTTTCGATATTCCAATCAGTCCTTTTATCTCCGTATATTGTAACCTAACGGGGTCGAATTTGGGGTCCCATCCGCCAGTAATGCTTTTGCCTGCCGCATTTGTTATGGGCTTCACAATATAATTACCCACGCTGTAACCGAAACCAGCACCAACTCCACTGGTAATTGCTCCGGTAAGCGGGTCATCACCGTTAATTGTGTTGGTTAATGCCCCTCCTGCAGCGTTCCAGGCTACTGTCGCTTTCCAACCCTGACCTGCAGTGGCGACGTTTACCCAGCCAGCTATAATTGAGTTCACTGGATTAATTTCTTCACCACTCGCATATTGCATTCCCGCATTCGCTCCGGCTCCTATAACCCACATCGTTTTATAACTGCCTGGTAGCAGCGTTACGCCATAAATAGCGATAGCCTGTTTGGTAGTTTGTTCTATCTCTTCTATCTGTTGAAGCTCTTTGGCCGCTACAGCGTCGCCTGAAAAAGCTTGCTCTTTTAATTCTTCTTTGTGTTTTTCTGTTAAACGATACAGTGGATCGTCGGTAGTTTTTAGCTCATCTTGATAAGCATCAGGATGTACAGCTATAAGAAAAACATTGTTCTCCTGCTCCACCTGCATCCCCGCCGCCGCACTCCCCGCATCCCCACCAGATGCGCCAGCAATGCCAGCGACAAGAGAGGTTATCAAATCCTCCCGCGCCTTCTTCTCCTCAGAGGTCATGTCCTCCACGGCTTTGCTTCGGTCATTCAAAATGGCATTGGCAATCACCCCCGCCGCCGTTCCTAACCCGGCGCTGGCGCAGTCGCCGCCTTGCCCTGCCTGTGCGCCGCAGGCGGCTAACCCTTGCAGAACGGCGCGGGCGGCTTCGCCCTCCACTGTACCTTCGCCAATCCTGTCCGCCAGCTTCTTGATTTCCGCCGCGCCCATGCCCTGCACGTAGTTCAGCACCGCTGCCTGGGCCAGCCCGTCAAAGCCGCCCATCACGTTGCCGCCGGTGGCCGCTGTAATCGCGGTGATGGCCTGACTGTATGCACCGCCGGGGGCCCACCTGAGGGCGTCGAGATAATCGGCGTTGGTCTCCGGGTCGATACCCTGAGCCTCGAGTGTCTTCTTCAACTCATCGGCCTCTTTGGCCTTGTTCACCACAAAGGTCCCGACTTCATTCTGGAACGCGCGGGTAATTTCAAACCCGGCGTCGATTTTGTCCTTGTCGCGCTCGTACAGGTTGTCGACTGCATTCGTTCCGTCACGGTCGCTGGAGACGTCGCGGTTAAGGCCCGCGATGGCTTCCGCCGCCGTCTGGCCCGCTTCATCCCTAATGGTGATGTCGCCGCCGCTGATGCCCGCACGAGTGGTGCTGCTGTCACTGTCGGAGGCCGACATGTAAATCGGCGTGGTGGCACTAAATCCGCCTTCCGTCTTCGGCTGGGTGGTGGACGGGTCAGCGTTAGCGCCGGTGGTGGCGTTGCCCTTTTGGTCCTTGCCGACGCCGTCTTTGTTGTCTCCGCCTGAACTGTAGCCGCCGCCGATGCTGAAGCCGGAGGCATCATAGCTGGAGCGGTTTTTGATGTCCCTGGTCTCGATAGTTCCTGTGCTGAACTGGTTTTTGCCGTCTTTTGCCGCGTTGTCCGAACTGGCGATGACTGCGCCGGTCAGGTCGGTGTGTTCGCCGACGTAGACGTTGAAGCCGCCGTCGCCGGCGAACAGGCCGCTTTGCTCGGTGACGCTCCTGAAGTCGGCGTCCACCTTGTTCTGGCTGTAGCTGGCGCTGCCGCTAAAACCGTAGCCAACGGTGACGCTGCCGCTGGCGTTCCAGTCGTCGCTCTTGTAGGTGCTGGTATCCTGCAGGCTCTCGATGGTGAGGTTTTTGCCGACGTCAGCAATGATGCTTTTGCCCTTGGCGGTTGCGCCGGAGAGGGTAGTGTCGCCGCCGCTCTGGATAAACAGCGTGTCGCCCGCCGTCAGGTGGCTGTTGGTGCGCCACACGTCGTCACCCTCGGCCTCGCCGCGCCCCAGGCTGCCGTTGGCGGTAAAGCCGACGGACACGCCCTTGCCGATGGCAATGCCGACCCCCGCGCCCCAGCTGTAGCTCTCGCTGTCGCGCCGCAGGCTGTTGGTATTGTCGGAGGCCGTAAGCAGGATATCGTTCTCGGCGATAAGGCCGAGGTTTTGACCTGCGGTAACGTCGCTACCGGTAACGCGGATATTGCCGGCGCCTTCTCTGCCATCTTTGGTATTGGCGTTAAGGATGACGTTGCCGCCCGCCTGCACCTGGCTTCCGGTCTGGTTGACACCCCAGCTTTTGGTGACGTCCTCTGAACGGCTCTGGCCGTAGGTGATGCTGATGTTGATGCCGCCTGCCGACTGCGGGTTCTGCGCTACGGCGCTGCCCGCGTTGTAAGCCGCAAGCCCGGTAGTGGCCCCGGCCAGCGCCTGCATGCGGAAGTCATCGGTATTTTTGCTGGCCTTGTGCATGTCCTGCGCGGTCTGGATGGCGCTGATAACCGGGTTGGAGACGCCAAGGGTCAGGCCGTCCTGCCTGAAGGTGTAGACGCTCTTCTTCTGCCAGGCGTCGGCGGAGGACTCAATGGTGATGTCGCCCGCCGTGATGCCGATATCGCTTTCCAGCGCCTTGACGTGGCTGCCGGTCTGGCGGTAGCTGCCACCGGCGTCGATGATGACGTTGCCGCCCAGGCTACCTATAGTGCTGGATGCGCTCTGGGTGCCGGAAGAGGTGTTGTCGACCTTCTGCTGCTGGGAGCCGAAGGTGACCGTCGCGCCGCTGCTCATCACGCCAGACTTTTTCTCGTCTCGCCAGTGGCGCTCGCTGTAGCTTTCCGTGGCGGCCTGTACGGTGACGTCCCGCCCGGCGGACAGCGTCACGTCACGGTCTGCCACCGCCTGGCTTCCGGTGAAGCGAATGTCCTGCCCGGCGAAGAGGTCAAGGCTGCCCGCCGACAGCAGGCTGTCCTGCGCCTGCGTGGCCTGCCGCTCGTCGTGGGTTTCAATCGACAGTGAGGAAATCCCGCCGCGGGAGGACTGCTTGCTGTGCTCGGTCAGGTGGAAGGCGGACTCGCCGGCAGTCAGGCGGATATCCCGCCCGGCCTCAAGCGTCAGCGCGCCGTCGGTGGTCATCGTTCCCGCCCGGCTGGCGATGTCGCGCCCGGCAGACAGAAGGATATCGCCACCCGCGTCGATACGGCTGCCCACTTCGGCCTGCTGGCTCAGTTCGCGGTAGTTGTTTTTGCCCCAGTCACCGCGCTCGTGGTGGGTGGTGTTGAGCGTGTCGAGGTTGACGTCGCGTCCGGCGATAATGTGAGTGCTGCCTTGCGCGTCGACGTTGCTGACCCGGGACGCGGTCAGGGTGACGTCGCGGTTGGCCTGTAGCGTCAGTTGCCCCTGCGGACCGTCGACCGCTATCTGCGCCGTGCGGTCGATAAAACGCTCGCGGCCCGCTTCGCGCAGGGTGCTCTGGCTCAGGATATCGCGCCCGGCGTACAGCATCAGGCTTTCGCTGGCGCGCAACGTGCCGCCAAGGTTGAAAATGTCGGTTCGGGCGACGACGTCAAGCACGTCCGCGCTGACGGCGCCCAGGTTGCGCAGGTTGTCGCCAACCAGCTGTAATTCGTTGCGGGCGACCAGAGCGCCGCTGTTAACGACGTCGCCGCGGGCGTTTATCGCCACCTGCTGGCCGGACATCACCGCCTCGCCCCGGGGCGCATCGCCGGGTTTGCCGCGCACGTAAAGCTGCGGGACCAGCACTTGCTGCGAACTGCCATCGGCAAGCTGAACGGTCTGACTGACCATCCACACCATGTCGGAGGTCAGGTGCGCCATCTGTTCAGCGCTCAGCGCGATACCCGGCGTCAGCGGGTATTTCTGGGCAAAGGCAATGCCGCTGTCCATCAGGGCGCGGTATTGCGCCTCGTCGCTCTCATACCCGGCCAAAAAGCGCATGCCGGTCAGCGCCGTCACCTGCTCGCGTATCAGCCGCTGCTCGGTGAAACCGTCGCCCAGGCGCTTGTGCAGGGCGTGGGGGTCGATGTTCATCCGTTGCAGCATGTAGTCCGAGCCCAGCCACTGCTTGAAGTGGGTAAAGCGAGGGTCGGTCTCGATGAGATAAGCGCTGCCGGGGGCCGGATTGATGCGGTACAGGCCGGAAGAGGGCAATTGCAGGTTGACGCCGGTGGTGCGCACGACGCTTTGTGGGTCATCCCACGCGGGCAGCGTGACCGTGGCCATCGGAGCCATCGGGGTTACTGACGTCATCGTGGGCAGTACGATACCTTGCCCTGCGTTCGGGCTGTGGCTTTGCCAGGCCATCACGCCGAGGTCGATGGTTTCATCGGGCGGCGCATAGCGGTAGGCGCTGCTTTTTTTGCCCTGCGACGTTTTGGTGGTGCCGCGCCAGGTTTTGGTTTTTTTCTCATACCACCTCACCTGAGTGCCCACGTCGCTGACGATGCGAATGCCGGTGGTGGCCAGATTATTGAGCGCCCCGACCGATGCGCCAAGCTGCCTGCCCGCGATGATGCGGCTGTCCTGATTGTTGACCGTACCGCCTTCGATATGCAGGTTGCCGCCGGCGATGATTTCCCCCGGATTGCTTTGGATAACCTGCGTCTCTTTGACCGTGCGGTCATAGCGGTATTCGTAGAAAGTATCGTGACGAGTGCCGTCCGGCAGGATGGTCCAGTGTACGCCGTACTTGTTTTTCTGGCTGGTATCGACGTCATCCCATTCATAGCGATCGGTCTGGTCTGCAACGACCACTTCATGGTGAGCCGACTGCTCAACGATATTTATCCGGGTCTTTAGCCCGTCGTTAAGGTTGTTGAGCGTATTGACGCCCAGCCACATATCGCCGCCGGACTCAATGGTTGAGCCGGTGTTGTTGATGACGTCGGCCCGTCCGCTGGCCGCAAAGGTGGGCGTCAGCGTACCGCCGATAGCCAGGCTGCCCGCGCTGTAGATCAGGCTGTCGCCGGTGTTGTTGAGCAGGCCTGTGCCGATATCCAGTCGCTCGCGGGCGGCGATGGTCGCCGAACTGTCGCCTTCCTTGCGGTTGTTGAGCGTTTGGGCCTGAATAGCCACGGCGTCGCCGTAAATTCTGCCGCTGCCGATATTGGCAAGCGTTGTCGCCTCCAGGTGGGTCAGGCCGCCGTCTATCACGCCGCGGTTGGTGATCTTTTGCGCCACGTTTGTGTGCAGCACCCCGGCGCTGATGTCGCCGGAGGCGGTATTCTCAAGGTTTTTCGCGCTTAGCTGCATCTCGCCGGCGGCGGCAATGCGTCCGCTGTTGGCGAGCTTTTGCGTCACGCCTGTATGCAATGCCCCGGCGCCGATGTCGCCGGAGGCGGTATTCTCAAGGTTTTTCGCGCTTAGCCGCATCTCGCCGGTGGCGGCAATGCGTCCGCTGTTGGCGAGCTTTTGCGTCACGCCTGTATGCAGCGCCCCGGCGCCGATGTCGCCGGAGGCGGTATTCTCAAGGCTTTCCGCGCTTAGCCGCATCTCGCCGGCGGCGGCAATGTGTCCGCTGTTGGCGAGTTGACTCTCTGTCGCAAGCGTCAGGCCGCCGTTGGCGAGTATTTCCCCGTGATGATCAAAGGCCTGTTTCAGCGACAGGGAGAGGTCGCCTTGCGACAGCAGTTTGCCGTCGCCGCTCAGGCTGTCGGCGGTCGCGCTCAAAAGCTCCCCGGCCCAGAGTTCGCCGGCGGTGTTAGTCAGGCCGTTGCCGACTACCGACAGCGTATGGCTCGCAGCAATCTGTCCCTGGCGGTTGGTTAAGCTGTCGGTCGTGATGTTTAGCCGTTGCGCCGAGGTGACGTGGCCGGAATCGTTGTTGAACTGTGCGGCATGGAGGGTAAAGGTTCCCCCCGTGCCGTGAACGATGCTGCCCTGCTGATTGCCGAGTTGCGACGTGTCGATAGAAAATTGTGCGGCGTTGGTCGCAATCATGCCCTGCGTGTTGTCAATCTGCCGATGGTTCAGGGTCAGCGCCTGCGTGCCGCTGTGGACGATCCGCCCGTCTCGGTTGGAGAGCGTATCGGCGCTGAGCGTCAGCCGGTCAGCGGCCAGCAGGCCGCCGTCGTTGTTCAGTTTGGCGGGGGTGTAGGCATAAAGGGACTGTGTGGCGATAATTTCAGCGCCGCTCAGCGTCAACGCTTCGCGTTGGGCGCTAAGGGTCATACACTCGGCCTGTAGCTGGCTGCCGCTCGCGTCAATGCCGCTGGCTGCGATGGTCATGAATTGCCCGGCCTGCTCTTGTCCGTGCAGCGACAGTGGGCCGTTTGCCCGGAGGGTCATGGATTGCCCGGCCTGCCCTTGTCCGTTCAGCGACAATGGGCCGTCCGTTTGGAGGCTCATGGATTGCCCGGCCAGCCTTTGTCCGTGCAGCGACAGTTGGCCATCTGCCTGGATGGTCAGGTCGCCGGCGCGGCTGGCGTGGCCCTCCTCATCGATGCCCGCCGCCAGCGAACCGTTTTGGCCGCTGGTAACTTTGGCCGCCTTGATGTGGGTATGCCGCCCGGAGGCGATAGCGCCGCTGTTGCCTACCTCGTCGCGGCTCTGGATCCGGTTGTCCTCAGAAGCCCATATGCCGCCGTCGTTTTTCAGCGAACGGCTGTGAACGGTCACGTTGGCTTTACTGTAAACCGATCCGCTGTTGTTGACCTCGCCGCTGACGGTGACGTTAAGATTGCCCGCCGTGTTCAGCGTACCGCTGTTTTCCAGCCTGCCACCAGCGGTAATGACGACTTCGCCGACCGACGCCCCGATATGACCGGCGTTGCGTACGCCGACGCCCTGTTCAGTGCCGGTCAGGGTAATTTTACCGGCGTACATGCCGCCGAGCGAAGAGACGTCCAGCGCAAACTGCGGCTTATCGCCACCGGCGGTGCTGCGCTCGGCCTGTGCGGTATTGGGGGCGTCGATGCGATTTGTGCCGGTGGTGACGGTTAACTCATTGGCCCAAATCCCCGCGTTGACCTCGACGGCGCGGGCCAGCACGTCGGTGTGGTCAACGCGGCTGGCGCCCATACCGCGACCGCCGACGACGATTTTGCCGTTATCCACCTGGTAGCCGGTCAGGTTGCCCGCATTGTCAAACTGCGGCTGGCCGGTGGTAAGCGTAGCGCGGTTGGCATTGATAAAGCCGCAGCCGTCGCAGGTAATGCCAGCCGGGTTGGCGACGATAACCTGGGCTTTTTGCCCGGCTACGTCGATATAGCCACGCAGCTGCGACGGGGCACGGGCGTTGACTTCATTGAGGATGACGCGCGCGCTGCCGCTGGCCAGATTCGGGTTAGCGCCGACGTAACCGGCCAATTGCGACTGGCTGTCCTGATTGGTGCGGGCGTTGTTGAGCACCGCGCCGTCAGGGCCGACGTCGAATCGGCTGTAGGCGTTGCGGCTAACGCCTTTGCCGTTCGGGGTCTGGATGTTAATGACGGGGATGTTCGGGTTACTGCCCGCAGGCAGTACCTGCGCCTGCTGATTTCGCGGTGCGCTGGGGTCAGCGGCGATATGGCTTTGCGCATCGGCTGGCGCAATCCATACCAGATTAAGCGTGCACAGCAGTCTGAAGGCGAGAGGGCGCAGGTTGGCCGCCACGGTATTAACCTGCGGCGCTGACGGCCGTGGCGTACCGCCGTTCTGATGCCCGGTGACGAATTCGGCGACGGCCATCAGTTCGCCGCGCGCTTTGTTGAATACCAGCCGATACATGCCCTTGTTCATGATTGCGTTCCTTCGCTCAAAATCTTTTGCGTACAAAAATTACTGACGAGATGACCGTCAACCGGCTGGCCGGTCAATGCGGGCGCGATGATGTTGACGTCCTGTTTCATGGCAATCTCTCCCTAAAACGACAGGCTGGCGTTAAAGCCATAGGTGACGCTGGAGACCGGCATGCCGTCGGGCTTACTGACCGGCCAGCCGGTAAACAGGTCATAGCTGAATGACTTATAGCCTCCGCGCAGGCCGATGACCGCACCGGCCAGGTGGCGGCCAATAATCCATTCGGTTGACGGGCCGTCCACTTCGCCGTAGTCCATGCCGACGTAAAGCTCCTGGTTGTAGCTTCCCAGCGCCAGACCTAAGTCGTTACGGACAAACCAGCCCCGTTCGCCGGAGAGGGTGTATTCACCGTCAAAGCCGCGCACGGTATAGCGATTGCCGATGGAGAAACGGTCATTGGGGACCAGCGCAGTCTGGTTCCACTGCGCCCGCCACAGGTTGCTGTAACGCAGGTTAAGCGGACCGAGGCTGAACGGCTGGTTATACTGCAAATCGGCGTTGAGGATGCGCGGGCGCGAGGTGCCTTCGCCGAACTCTTCTTCCGGGGCGGGGATGGCGTTAAACGCGCCGGTACCCTGTCGCCACGACACGTTGGCATCTACGATAGCGCTGCCGATAAATTCCCGATGACTCAGGCCGATTTCCCAACCCGCAGTGCGGCGGCGCTGGATCTCAACCTCCGCGTCGTCAATAAAGTTTTTGGACTCCTGCATCCAGCCGCGCACGCTGGCGGTGGTTTTACGCGAACCGTCGCGATACAGAATACGCGACAGGCGCGCATCGGCGTTTTTGCTTTTACCACTGTACTTATAGTCGGCTTGATAGCCGGAAACGGTCTGATGGTAATCGTACTGGCTGGCAGAAAAACTCAGCAGCCAGTAACCGTAGGGGACAGAGTAGTAGGCGCTGTTGTTCTCGGTGCCTTTTTGGCTGTCGCGGGGATTGCTGTCGCCAAACAGGCTGTGGCCGGCGTTGATGTAGAACAGGTCGTTCAGGCGCAGCGGATTGTCGACAGAAAGAGAAAATGCGCCCTGATATCTGCCAGAGCTTTTACTGCCGGAGTCATCCATCGACAATGAGGCGCGTAGCGGCAGCGCCTGTCGGCGTGTAATGACTAAATCGCTTTCTCCTGCGCTGTTCGTAGGCGCTATCTGAATGTCAGCTTCTGCGGTAGGCACGCGCTTTAAGTTTTCCAGCCCCTGCTCAATGTCTCGCAGGTTAAGAATGTCACCTGCGCTGGCCGGAACGGCGGTATTAAGCGTCACCTGCTGCCCGTCACTGCCGTCTGCGTAACGAATTTCACGAATGCGACCGGGGACGATGGTCAGCGTCAACTCACCCTGCATTAAATCCTGCGGTCCGGCGAAAATTCGGGTGGTGACAAAGCCTTTGGCGATAATGGCGTTTTGAATGCGGCGCATGACAAGGTTGATCCCCTGAGCGCCGAGGCAGCGTCCTTCCGCTGAGTCGCCGCCCTGGGCTGCGGCAGATAGCGCCCATTGAAATCTGTCGGCGGCATCGCCAACCAGCGCAACGCTGTCGATGCGAAAGCAGGGGGATTCGTTGACCGGCAGCTTTGCGTTTTGGCCGTCGGCCTCGGGTATTTCGGTTCGAACGTCCGGCTGTTTGTCGAGCTGCTCCCTAAGTAAGCGCTCGCGATCCTGCTGGCGTAGCAATTCCTGAGTATTAGAATCCGTCAACGGCAACGGCGCCGCTATCGCATAAAGAGGAAATACAAAAGATGAAACAGCAAGAATATGCCAACGCTTATCCATAACAGCCCAATATCCTGAGTAAAATGCGAGAATGATCCCTAATCAAAATAGCAACACTCGCGCAACAATATGCACAATCAATTATTCGTTCAATACTTACTCACGTCACTTAATCTGCCAATTCGCCCTGCTTTTCAGAAAATTAAAAGGTTTTTCAGAAAAAATCGACATCAACCTAATAAAGCGCCAGCGGCGGCCTTACGGTAGCAGACTAATTTAATCGAACAGTGACGGATAAACGTTTATCTTATTAACTATTGTCGCCGTCACCACAGATGAAGATGACGTACCCTGTGCTGACATCAAAATAATCCTTTCACGCCCGGCGCTACCGCTTGCTGGGATAGCCTACAGCAAGTAATTTATAAGGGAGCTCGATTTTTCTGTGCTCCGCCCGAATACAGCGATAATTTTAAATTGATACGTGCGGGCGCAACCTTATTCTGAACAACGTTTACTCGTAGTTTATATCCCTTTTCGTCCCCAACGATAGCTCTTATCCTTAGAGCTAATCTTTACTCTTTATTTACAAATAATTCAAGATGTATGTCACTAAATTATGCCGGACATCCTGAAGGTTATTTCAGGATAAACAGAGGGGCCTAACAATTCATTGATATACCGAATATGAATAAACGAAAAATACAAAATCATTATCTAAATAATGCTGGCAGGATGACAGCTTAATCAAGGCATTTTGTATTGAGCAAAAAGGAAACCATTTAATTTTCACCCAGTCATTTCATGCCATTCCCCTCAGAAAATCATTTATAAAAAAACAAAGCATTAACGCAACGACAAACGATTCTGGCACGATGTTCATCTGACAGGTGATGCCTCTAATTGGTTGAATTGATGTATAATCCCCACTTTTGAGGTGCGCTTATGGCCAGCGTTACTGTTCATTGTCCCCGTTGTCAGTCTGCTCAGGTTTACCGTCATAGGCAGAGCCCTAAAGGCCGTGACCGCTTTCACTGTCGTGACTGCCACCGCGTGTTTCTGCTCACCTATACCTATGAAGCACGCAAACCCGGCGTCAAAGAACAAATTACCGAAATGGCATTCAACGGGGCCGGGATACCGCAAGGACGCTCAAAATCGGTATTAACACCGTCATTCGCACCTTAAAAAACTCGCGCCAAAGCGAATAACCTCCTCTCCGGTCGCGCATGCTGATGTTGCACTTATCTGCGAACTCGATGAGCAATGGAGCTTTGTCGGTAGTAAAGCCCGGCAGCACTGGCTCTGGTACGCATACAACACCAAAACGGGTGGCATTCTGGCTTATACGTTCGGAGCACGGACGGATGATACCTGTCGTGAACTTCTGGCCCTGCTTACGCCGTTTAATATCGGCATGATAACAAGCGATGACTGGGGCAGTTATGCCAGAGAAGTGCCGAAGGAGAAGCATCTGACGGGAAAAATATTCACTCAGCGTATTGAGCGTAACAATCTGACGCTCAGAACCCGCATCAAGCGCCTGGCCCGAAAAACAATCTGCTTCTCACGCTCAATTGAGCTACATGAAAAGGTCATCGGAGCCTTCATTGAAAAATACATATTCTACTAATTGGATGCATTACCTCTTGCTTGTTGCTGAAGTAATTCAGAGAAAGCACCCGCCAATCATGACGGGTAAGCTAGTTCGAGTTAATCGTCATACTGCAATTTTATACTAATCTTTTCCTCAGGCACATCGACTGTTATCTCACACTTTGACCAAATGGGTTTCCCATTGGTTAAATTGTTGTCGGTGAAAAAATTCTTATAAGCAACCAAAACATCAGTTAGATCAGCAACAGCTCTCCCATCAGGGTCGAACCAATCTAGTTCACCATTTTCATCGATATAATCAAATTCATAACGCCCACCATCATCCTCAGGAAAAACCTCTGCCCGTGCAATTATTTTTTTCGCATTCTCCGGGCCACAATCAAACAAAATCTGGCCAATTTTTTGTTCAAACTCCGTTGTTTTCACCACTTACCTCCTGGGGAGTTTTTGAAATCAACATTCACGGGGCGACCACCATCAATAGAATATTTAACAATCGCCCGATCAGGACGAACACTAGAACCTGAATATATTGGCTGAATGTTCACATCAATTTTTTACCATCTTTCAATGCATTAGCCCATGTATTTTCCATCTGCTTCCATGCACTTTTATTCAGATTACCATCCATTGGAACAAGATTTAACTTTTCACCTGGCCCGTTAAAAATACTGGCGATTAAATGTCCACCATCATCAGCAGAGTAGCCGCAATTGCCAGCCTTACATTGTTGATACGTATTTCTATCATTTTTTGACAAGCTAAGACTTGCATTAACAACTGTTGTACGGTTCAGCTCATCTGTATGATATGTTTTATTTCCATCGACTTTATATATTGTATTAGGCTCAGGATTATTCAAGGCTTTGTTCCACGTGCCTTTTTTACCTGAGTCCACAACAACAATGTTCTTAGCCCCGGAGCCAGAGAAGCCACCTTTGCTCATTCCTCCAGTTACAGCGCCCAGAACAGCCATTGCCATGATTTCGGATTGCTGCTTATCCATGCCATAGCGACTTTCTAGCTGGCTGGCAAATTCGGTGCTTGTTACAACGCCTTCAGCTTCGATCTGCTGCGCAAGCAATGAAGACATATCATTCTTCATTTTGGATGGCACATCAGCCCCGAGCGTGCGATCTATCGCTTCCCGAACCAACATTCCATTGGCTGGTACATCACCGTACTTTTCTCTTCAGGCATCCGGATTAGAAGAGCAAACAGCGATCATCTGTTTCTGCTGCAACAGGCTCAGATCTTCCATTTCTTTAACTATCTTATCGCAGTCGCTACAAGCTTCGCACCCTTTGGCTTTTGCTGCAAAACCATCTATTTGATCAGCACTGAGCGAGTTATTCTCAACCTCCCCCCTCGCAGTGTTCGATGCCAGGGCCGCCATCGACAGATTCCCGCCACTGACTCCCGCCCCTGCCAGACCACCCGCTATCGTCACCAGGCTGCTGACCAGACGCTTCTCATCCGCAGTCAGTTCACTCGCCGTCCTGTTTCCATACAGCGCACTTATCAGATGCTCCGTCATCCCGGAGCCTGTTATGGCTCCTGCCGCCCCGGCCTTCATTCCCTCTGAACCTCTGCCACCAGACACTTTCGTCAGGGCTGCTGCAACGATACCATGCAGCGCCGCACGGGCCGACGCTTCATCCACCTTCCTTACCAGCGAGGCCAGAAGCGGAGCCGCTCCGGCTGCCGCTCCTGCCTTCAGGTTACCACCCAGCGCACCTGCCAGTAATCCCGCCGCGGCGCTCCCTTTCGTCCAGAACTCACTCCCCGGACCGTAGTCTGTAACCTGATAATCAGGGTCTGCTTTCAGCCTGGCTTCCCGCTCCTCCGCTGTCATGTCACCGGTCAGTTTGCCTTCTGCCGCCAGCTTCTCTTTCAGCGCCGCATTGGATTCTTTTGCCTTCCGTTCTGCATACTTTCCGTACACATCCAGCGCTGACGCTGCAAGGACGCTCCCTTCACTCTGTACCGCCAGATTATCCTTCACCTTCTGCACATCACCCGCAACATCCACACCCCGGTGGATATTCTCCGTATCCCGGCTCAGCCCTGCGATATCCTGTTGCTGGTTTGCCGGGTCCCGGATAATGATGCTGCCGTTACTGATGGCTGATATACCGGAACGCTCAAAAAGTGCGTGGAACTAAAACGGGTGCGCTTACAGACGGGTTTCCGGGGGCGCTGAACGACACCGGCGATATGCCGGTGTACAGGCGTAGGGACGGGCATTGTGGGTGAGACTGACGGTTGACAAAAAGATCCCGGCGCTGGGCTCGAGATCTTACTGCTATTCAGGGATTGAGGCGATTAAGGGCTGACGGGTAAAAAGACGATCCCGGCGCAGGGGCTGGGATCTTTCTCATTTAAGGCTGATAGTCTTCATATTCCCAGGCAAAGACGCGAGAGAGCTTTTGAGCTATCTCCATCCAGTCATTACCTTCGCACTGGTCGATGTAATCGGTGATAGTTTTGGTGATCTCGTCCAGATCATATTTACGCACCAGAAGCGTATGGCGCATCAGTTCCGGCAGCCAGTGATGTTTGCAGAGCCATTCCGGGGTGCAAACATAAACCTCAAAATGATTTATCCCTTTTTCTTCTGCTGGCCCTATACATAGATGGGCTAAAAATTGAAAACAATCATCTTCTTCAGGTTCATAACTTGATAAATCAAGCCAATCACAACCAATACTCCTTAGAGATGCTTTCATTTATTTTTCCCCTGAAATATTTAAGTGACCGTTACCAGTTTTATCCATTTTCCCTGTTTCAATATTTTTTGTATAACTTTCAAAGTTGGCCTGAGTCCCCGTTGGGTTTAATGAATCAGGAGCATTTGGCTTTTCTTTAGGGGATCTATAAATTCTGGTTCCATCAGCACTAACTAATCCTGTGCCATCACTTGTTGGTCTGGCTCCTTCTCCCACCCAAATTTTACCCAGTAGATCAGCTTCCTCTTTGGTGCCAGTCCCAACACCATAGTTCAGCTTTCCATTGTCACCTTTGACAACCGCTGCCAATCTAGGATCTTGCTTCGCGATATTATTCAGATTTTGCTGGATCAGATCGTCTTTCAGTTTTGGATAGGCAGCTGAATTATAAGCCGATATTTCATCGCTGGCTTTATTAATTAACTTCGATGCTTCAGCAACATCCCCATTCTTCAGCGCCGTTTCTGCCGCCTTAATGGTTTTACCCGCCACATCGCCAGCACCCGGTATCAACCCTATCGCCGCAGCAAGATAGTCCAGCGCCGTCTCAGCTTCGTGAAATCCTTTGATATCCCCGATGACTGGCACAAAATCCAGTCCCAGGCTGGCCGCTTCATTCACTGCCTGGCGACACGCTTCCGGGTCCTGCTGACACATCGCTTCTCTGGCGGCCTGGTATTTCGCTATCGTGCCGGGCTTTTCTTTCTCCGCTGCCGCCAGTACATGTGCCAGCGAGTTATTCTCAACAACAACTCTTTCCGACGCGAAGTTGTCCGTCGAAGGCAGATTTTCCCTGTATACTCAGTAAATTACATCCACCTTCTCCGTTGCACTCTATCTGCAGGACGCAGTACCCCGATACGCGGTTTTGCTCTTCGTACTCTACTTCACCCAGTAATGTTAAAGAGCCTGTAACCAGCTATAAGAAGCGACTGTTTTAACTATCTCATTAGTTATTTTAAAATAGAGTCTGCATACTCTCTTACATTGCTCATAATTTCATTTAGATCATTCTTTAATATGGTGATATCTTGCAGTAATGGTTTTTTAATATATTCCCATACATTTTTTTCTTCACTTTCATCTTTCACTAGATGTTGTATTATCCCACCAATAATTCTCAATGATATATCGTTCGAAACGGCAAAAAAACATCCACCACGACTACTAATATTCGAAGACGTAATGCAATAATCAAATATTTGCTCAGGATACTCATCTTGCTCAGAAGGTTCAGGGTAAGTCAGATCAAACAATCTTTTAAAAGCAATTTCTGTAGATAAATAAAAAATCTCATCATTTTGAGGTTGTGATATTAAGGCACAATCGTTATCAGTGATCTCATAGAGATCACTGGATAATGTTGATGTCCTGATATCATCCGGATACAGACTTCCATTTATAACTAAATGGAAAAGGCCATTCTTATATAACTCACTCCACTGAGGGACAAGTTCTGTCCATATAGCAAAATGATACGGATTACCAAATATCATCATTATCTCCACTTTCCAGGCAAGCCAAACTCTTTTTTAACACTATTTGGAATATCGTTTTTTTTCAATGGAACTGTTTTATCTCCTGTACTCCCAGACCAGTGCCATGTTCCATCATTTGTATTTGTAAATTGATGGACATTTCCTTCACTATCAATTGAATACCTTTTTTTGCCACTAGCAACTGACGCGCCAAATAGATCGATAGCGTTTTTAGGTTCTGTCCCAGCATTAAAGCTATAACCTTGCTGACCTGGAGTATGTTTCGGGTTGGACTGATAGTTCAGACCATTCGCTGCCGAAGTGGTTGTAGGTGTAGGTAACGAACTACCTTTTCCTCCTTTCCCAACCCCCGCTGCGATTCCCGCCGCACTGGTCCCGGCCACCTGCGCTAACGAGTTTATCGCAAGCTGCTTCGCTTCAGATGAATCCCCAGACATTAACGCATTGTGGATCGCCGCGTTTCGGTCTGCTTCGAGCTGGATGGTCGTCACCTGAAGAACAGCTAATTCGTCCTGTTCTGCCGGACTTAACCCACCATCAATGCGCGACTTTTCCAGCAACTCACTGGTACGACGGGCATAATCAGCCTGTAACTCACCCACCTCATTGGCTTTGTTAACACAGTCCTGAGCGCCTTTACATCCCACAACACTTTCATGCTGTTCTGCATTGATTTTCTTGTACTTATTAATAACGGCATTTTCACAGGCAGCACCACCCCGGCACTGAGCCATCTCCTGAGCACGAGCTTTGTTATCCGGAACACCCAGCGAGTTATTCTCAACCTCCACCCTCGCTGTGTTCGATGCCAGGGCCGCCATCGACAGATTCCCGCCACTGACTCCCGCCCCTGCCAGACCACCCGCTATCGTCACCAGGCTGCTGACCAGACGCTTCTCATCCGCAGTCAGTTCACTCGCCGTCCTGTTTCCATACAGCGCACTTATCAGATGCTCCGTCATCCCGGAGCCTGTTATGGCTCCTGCCGCCCCGGCCTTCATTCCCTCTGAACCTCTGCCGCCAGACACTTTCGTCAGGGCTGCTGCAACGATACCATGCAGCGCCGCACGGGCCGACGCTTCATCCACCTTCCTTACCAGCGAGGCCAGAAGCGGAGCCGCTCCGGCTGCCGCTCCTGCCTTCAGGTTACCACCCAGCGCACCTGCCAGCAATCCCGCCGCGGCGCTCCCTTTCGTCCAGAACTCACTCCCCGGACCGTAGTCTGTAACCTGATAATCAGGGTCTGCTTTCAGCCTGGCTTCCCGCTCCTCCGCTGTCATGTCACCGGTCAGTTTGCCTTCTGCCGCCAGCTTCTCTTTCAGCGCCGCATTGGATTCTTTTGCCTTCCGTTCTGCATACTTTCCGTACACATCCGGCGCTGACGCTGCAAGGACGCTCCCTTCACTCTGTACCGCCAGAGTATCCTTCACCTTCTGCACATAACCCGCAACATCCACACCCCGGTGGATATTCTCCGTATCCCGGCTCAGCCCTGCGATATCCTGTTGCTGGTTTGCCGGGTCCCGGATAATGATGCTGCCGTTACTGATGGCTGATATACCGGAACGCTCAAAAAGTGCGTGGAACTAAAACGGGTGCGCTTACATGCCGAGGGGCTGAGCGTCGCTTACGTCAACCGGCAGAAGATGAAGCTGTGGCTGGAAGGGTTTCCGGGGGCGCTGAACGACACCGGCGATCTGCCGGTGTACAAGCGCGGGGACGGGCATTGTGGGTGAGACTGACGGCTGACAAAAAGATCCCGGCGCTGAGACCGGGATCTTGCTGATGTTTAGGGGACCAGTTGGATCGGGAAGGTTACTTCCCGGCCTTCGATGTAATCCCATATTATTTTATGTAACTTATTAAAAATTGAAGATTCATAAGGCATAAACTTCATTAAGAATGAATAAAGCTCGTCAGAACTGACTACCTTTATCTCACCAACTTGCTTCACTTCTGCTGAGTAAATTTCTTTACTGTTAATACAGTTAAAATATAAAACAACAGTCCTATCCTCTTTCGAATATAAAATATTCTCTATATATAATGAGTTACTGGTTGAAGACAGCGTTTCCATTCCAGGTTCCCTTAAATTCTTTGTCTGTCATTTTATAACTGGTTCCTTTCCACGGATCATAGATAGATACATTTCCTTTACTATCTGTACCTTTAACAACAACCCAATGCCCAATTTTACTACCCTGATCCCACATCATTGCACTCCATGAACCTGTTTTATTCAGGGCATCATAGGCTTCAAAACCAACAAACCCTCCACTCCAACTACTTCCGCCATTCTTGGTTAAATCTCTGGCTAGCTGTTCAGGGTTTTTCAGACCAGTTCCTATTTGAGTCTGATCAATAAAGATATTTCTGT
Organism: Enterobacter sp. RHBSTW-00994; assembly: GCF_013782625.1. Classification (NCBI taxonomy): domain Bacteria; kingdom Pseudomonadati; phylum Pseudomonadota; class Gammaproteobacteria; order Enterobacterales; family Enterobacteriaceae; genus Enterobacter; species Enterobacter sp. RHBSTW-00994. The sequence continues at coordinate 4,032,853 of NZ_CP056199.1, forward strand.
CTTTCAGCAGCATTTCACCGCATGCACCACCACAACCTGTTGGCGTTGATTGTTTAACTACGTTTGGATCGGCGATCTCATCCAGCACATTCCAGTTCCCACCGGCTCCGGCCTTCGGTGTAACTGGTTTTACTGTTACTTTACTGGCTGTATTACCACCCGGCATAACTTTTGCTGGCATCAAAGCACCAGATAATACCCCTGCAACATTCTCCAGAGCCTTCTGATCGCCATTGGCCGCCTTTACGAACGTGGACTTAATTCCTTCCCACGCATCGCCATTCATGATGCCATTCAGCACCTTCGCAGCAGCAGCGTCTTTTTTGGCTATGTCATTCTGCGCCTGGCTACAGTAACTACCCTCTGTGGCACAGGTCGCCAGCGCCGCTATCACATCAAACGCCGTATCGCCGCCCAGTATCGCCAGATCACCGGTTTCACCCGCTACGTTAACCAGACCATTCGCAATCTGGGAGACGGTATTTTCACCCAGCTTGTCCCTGATCTGTTCTTTCCACCACTCTTTGCTTTCCTTAAGTGACTCACTACCCTTATCCCCGGCCAGAGAGTTATTCTCCACCTCCCCCCTCGCAGTGTTCGATGCCAGGGCCGCCATCGACAGATTCCCGCCACTGACTCCCGCCCCTGCCAGACCACCGCTATCGTCACCAGGCTGCTGACCAGACGCTTCTCATCCGCAGTCAGTTCACTCGCCGTCCTGTTTCCATACAGCGCACTTATCAGATGCTCCGTCATCCCGGAGCCTGTTATGGCTCCTGCCGCCCCGGCCTTCATTCCCTCTGAACCTCTGCCACCAGACACTTTCGTCAGGGCTGCTGCAACGATACCATGCAGCGCCGCACGGGCCGACGCTTCATCCACCTTCCTTACCAGCGAGGCCAGAAGCGGAGCCGCTCCGGCTGCCGCTCCTGCCTTCAGGTTCAGGGACGGGATGCCGATTAAGATCCGGGTGATGCCCGACTGCATCGTTATTACCACCCAGAACACCCGCGAGCTGTACGCCTGCGCCGAGGGGCTGAGCGTCGCTTACGTCAACCGGCAGAAGATGAAGCTGTGGCTGGAAGGGTTTCCGGGGGCGCTGAACGATACCGGCGATCTGCCGGTGTACAGGCGTGGCGACGGGCGCTGTATGTAGCGGCTGACGGATGATAATACGATCCCGGCGCTAATGTCGGGATCTTTGGTTTTTAACGCAACCAGAAGGGAAGCTCTTCCGGGCCAAGGGCATCATATTGATTCAAGGGTCTTCTCTTATCATCAATATAGAAAGGAATATCTGTTATCCCAACTCTAACTGGTTGATAGATATTCCAGCTTTCATAAAATAACTTGGCTGATTCGATACATGTTTCAATACCCGAGATATATTTTGAGTATTTATCTTTTACATCAGGTGATAAATAACCATTAAGCTCTTGAATTATCTTGTTTATTTCATCAAGCTCTTCAAATCTGACATATTTTCTGTACAGTCTGTCCAGAACAGCATGATTTTTATTTCCTTTTAAATTGTTAAAGCAAAATGAAAAAAAATCATCCATTTCAGAGGGGGAACCTAACTCAACCATTGAACTCCCACCTATAAATCCAACATGTTTCATAATGGCTACCTTTTAAACTGAATATCGGTGGGCTTAACTATACCATTGGATTTTTGAACGATACCTCGGACAATTGCATCTTCTTGCGCAAGAGAAAGAACTTGCCCACGAACATCAATGACAATTTCCTGCATCATTCCTTCCGGTAAATGTTTCTGCCGTTCAATTGCCTGCTTTGCTACGTTGTTAATTAATCCGCTCTGATTTGTAGCGATGTTGTAATTTTTTACCTCTAAACTACAAACATCTCCATTGCACCAGTCTGGTCGGGTGCTACCTTTAGTGCCATAAGGAACTTCTTTTCCATCTTTGTAGCTGACCTGTTCCTTCCAGCCATCTCCAAGATCATTCCCAACATCTATTTCTGATTGCCGATGTCCAGGCCGGGTTACTGAAGATATTTGATCACTGGTTTCTTGTAGAAGCTTATTCGCACCATTAAGGTCACCAGCCTTCAACAACTGTTTAGCTTCCTTCAGTGGTTTTGTAACAAAGTCTGCACCAGGAATAAGCCCAACAGTTGCTAACGTATAATCAATCCAGTCTTCGGCTTCAGCGTAGCTCTTAAAATCTCCAACCACGGGCAGAAAATCGGCTGTGGTTGAGGTGATTCCGTTAAGTTCTGTTCTGCGATGTTCATAAAACTTAACGGTACAGGCTTCCGCACTTATCCCGGCGCAGTTCTCCTGACTGAACTTCTCTTCATCTATTTTTAGCTGTTTCTTGAACTTGTCTATCTGCGATTCGCCAGTAACTAACTGCTCATGAAGATCGCTCAAAGAGTTATTCTCAACCTCCACCCTCGCTGTGTTCGATGCCAGGGCCGCCATCGACAGATTCCCGCCACTGACTCCCGCCCCTGCCAGACCACCCGCTATCGTCACCAGGCTGCTGACCAGACGCTTCTCATCCGCAGTCAGTTCACTCGCCGTCCTGTTTCCATACAGCGCACTTATCAGATGCTCCGTCATCCCGGAGCCTGTTATGGCTCCTGCCGCCCCGGCCTTCATTCCCTCTGAACCTCTGCCACCAGACACTTTCGTCAGGGCTGCTGCAACGATACCATGCAGCGCCGCACGGGCCGACGCTTCATCCACCTTCCTTACCAGCGAGGCCAGAAGCGGAGCCGCTCCGGCTGCCGCTCCTGCCTTCAGGTTACCACCCAGCGCACCTGCCAGTAATCCCGCCGCGGCGCTCCCTTTCGTCCAGAACTCACTCCCCGGACCGTAGTCTGTAACCTGATAATCAGGGTCTGCTTTCAGCCTGGCTTCCCGCTCCTCCGCTGTCATGTCACCGGTCAGTTTGCCTTCTGCCGCCAGCTTCTCTTTCAGCGCCGCATTGGATTCTTTTGCCTTCCGTTCTGCATACTTTCCGTACACATCCAGCGCTGACGCTGCAAGGACGCTCCCTTCACTCTGTACCGCCAGATTATCCTTCACCTTCTGCACATCACCCGTAACATCCACACCCCGGTGGATATTCTCCGTATCCCGGCTCAGCCCTGCGATATCCTGTTGCTCGTTTGCCGGGTCCCGGATAATGATGCTGCCGTTACTGATGGCTGATGAGGTCGTGCCACTGATGTTCCTTTCAGCATGACCTGTGCCGATGGCCGGAGACACGTTACGGTTTTCACCACTCCCGCTCCCTCCCGCACTGCCCGAAACCGCCACCGTGTAACTGTCGCCGGAGGTTTTACTTTCGTTATGAATATCCCTCCAGCCAAGCGTTCCGGTCTCCAGCCTGTTTTTGTCACTGTCCGCTTTGGAAGCAATCACCGCACCATCAAGCTGGGTGTGATTACCCACCCGGATATCAAAGCCCCCGTCCCCGGCGCGAATACCGCTCTGGTCTGTGACGCTCCTTCCACTCTGGGTGACATTCTCACCTGAAGCGCTGACTGAACCGGAAGATGCTCCATAGCAAATCGGTGGGATGCACAGGCTGAGGCCTACGCCTGATGAAGATTGCCGACTGTCGTAGGATGCCGTGTCCTGGACGCTGCTGATGGTCAGATCACGCCCGGTATTCATCACCACGCGGTGACCTTCCAGTTCAGCCCCATTCAGCGTGGTGTCACGTCCGCTGCTGATCGTAAGCTGGTCTTCAGCACGGATCACGCTGTTGGTGTTACTCAGTGACTGGCTGTTTTCCTTACCTTTCTGTTGTGATGCCCCCAGTTCAATGCTGATACCGTTCTGCGAGCCAATCAGGCTGACGCCTACGCCTGCGCTGAACTGGCTGCCACTGTTTTTGCTCTGGCTATTCTGCGTGTTCTGTGACGCAGTAAGCAGGATATCCCGTCCCGCATCAAGTACCACCTTTTTACCGCCAATCTGTACGCCCTGGCCGACAATATCGTTGCGGGCGTTAATGACGACGCTCTCTCCAGCGTTCACGGTCGTGCCATGGGTGTTCGTGACGTGGTAGGAATTGTCCTGCGAGGAAGAGCCCACCGTAACGGAGACTTTGCCCTTGACGACAGCAGAGTCCGTCATCATCCCCTGGGCGGCAGTCATGCCTGCCTGGCCTGTTCTGATGGCGGTGAGCCGCGCATCATCACCGTCTTCCACGCTACGAGCTGTGCTCTCTGCCGCTTTTGCAGCATCAACCGCCCAGCCACCGGCAGCGGCGGTCACACCGTACTGCGAACTGTTGCTGTGGGCTTCTCCGTCGCGGGTGTCACGGCTCACATCAAACAGCACGTTCTCGCCACTTAAACTTACCGACTGACCAGCGCGGACATCCGTCCCCGAAAGCGAGAGGTCGCCTCCGGCCTGCGCAATGATGTTGCCGGTCTGGCTCGTTAGCTGGCTACGCTGCCCGAACTCAGTGGTAGCACCCTCCTTGCTGCTATGTTTCTCCCGGCTGTAACCTGCTGTGGCACTGTAGCCATCGCCACCCAGTGTGCCAATCGTTTTGCTGCTGCCTCTCACATCATTTTGCGACGTGTCGCGTCCGGCAGTGACCGTGATGTTGCCTTTCACCGCAGCAAGCATCAGGTCTTCTGTGGCGGTGAGTTGGCTACCACTGATATTCACGCTGCCCTCACGGCTGTTGACGTAAATATCAGAACCCTGAATGACCGACGCGTTCTCTGTCGTGCGGGTCCCGCGGTTGCTATCCTCCGACTGCTTCATCCCCCCCGGCAGAAGCTGGCTACCATGTTTCCCTCCGCCCTGGGTAGCACGGGTAGCACTGCCTGCGGTCGGCATCTCCGAGGTGACGTTCCAGCCGCTGGATTTACTACGGCTACTGTATGCCTCCCGGTCGGTGGAGGTCGTGATATCTACGTCGCGTTTCGCATCCAGAAGCACCGCTTCACCGGCGTTGATCTGGCTGCCTGCAATCAGAATATTGCCGCTGTTGCTGCCCCCCTGTTTACCGGTGGCCGTCATCTGGATATTGCCAGCAGCAGCAAGACTGCTGCCGCTGTTGAACTCACCCTGGTAGTGCGACTCGGCGGAAGACTTACTGCGCCCCGCAGAGACAGCAGCCATCTGCCCAGGACCATCCGAAGCCAGTGCAGCCCCTTCTGCACTGAGTGATTTCACCTTATCAACGGTACTGTTTTTACCACTACCGTCCTTCCCGCGCACGGTGTCACGCACATTACGTACGGTGTCCTCAAAGGGCGCTTTCACACTGACGGTAATACCGGAGGATTTGCTTTCGTGCTTCGCTGATTCAGTAACGGTATCCCGTCCGGGGATAATGACGATGTTGCTGCCCGTAATATCGATATGCCCGGTGGCGCGGGTAGTGTCATCTTTCGCCCGTCCGGCCATCACATCGGCTGCACTCAGCGTGACCTGATTTCCGGCACTGATGATGACGTTACCACCAGAGGTTCCCACCATACTTCGGGCATCGCTCTGGGTCGTTTCTGCCCCCTTACGGGTATTTTTTGACGACTGCGAGCCGATGGTCACACCAAAACCTGAACCACTGCTGAAGACGCCGGATTTCTTCGTCTTCTTCATGTCGTAGAACGTGTCGGTGTTGGTTGCCGCTTCGACCGTCACGTTGTTTCCGGCTGTCAGCGCCACGTCGCGTTCAGCAGCAACGGATGAGCCCTGAAGCATCAGGTCATTACCCGCACTGAGAATCACACTTTCCCCTGAAAGTTGCGTGCCTTTCTCACGGGAGTGGCTTTCCTCGTGGAGGGTGTGGGTGGTCTTCTTGCTGAACATCCCGCCGGAGGTTTTTTTCTTCTCGAGGTATTCGTAATCACTTTCGGTGGAGGTGCTGAGCGTGATATCCCGCCCGGCGACCACCGCGGTTTTGCCCGTGGCATACACATCTGCCGCCTGCGCGGTCACATCACGACCAGCAACCACGGCAAGATGCTCCCCCGCAGTGATCTCGCTGCCCTGCTGGCGAACAGACTCATTAATCTCTTTTTTGTTTTTTGAGCGGTAACTGTTGCCTTCGCTGGCAGACTCTGCCATCAGGTTCACATCTCGTCCTGCCTGAACGGCGACGTTGTTTTCCGCCGCGACGCTGGCAGCCTGGCTGTTCACATCACGCCCTGCTGTCAGCGTGAGGTTTTTTCCGGCGGTTACCGTTGAAACAGCGGCATGGCTTTCATGACTCTCTGATTTACCGTTACGATGACTTTCATTTTCCCGCGCAGCATTCAGGTTAAGGTCATTTCCAGCAGAAAGCAGGGCGTTATCCTGTGCACTGATATCTGATGCAATGATATTCAGGTTGTTATCCGCAGCCATCATCACACTTTTGCCTGCGCTGACGGTACTGCCCTGATGCGAGGTGGCGCTACTGCTGACTTCCCGGTTCTTGCGGTTACGGTGACTGTCGCTTGCGGTGATCTCATTCGCGGCAATACTGATATCGTTACCGGCGAACATGCCGAGCGAACCACCAGAGGTGACCTCCGCCCCGGTGATGTTAATGTTCCTCCCGGCATCCAGTGACAGCGAGTCTGATGCAGTTATGGTCGCGGTTGAGCCAGTATCGGTCCCGCTAAGATGCGTGCGTGCGTCGCTCCCCCCCCACTTCTGCGTCTGCGTGATGTTGTTAATGCTGCCGGTAATACTCTCCAGCGCAACGGCTTTACCGGCAATCGCCGACCCCACATTGTTGATATCCCCGACTGCGCTCAGGTTGAGGCTGCCACCTGCGTTAATAAGCCCCGCATTCAGGTTGTCGATGCTGCTGGCGCTGTCGAGCGCGAGGCCATTCTGTGCAGTGAGAGTCCCTGCGCTGTTGGTGATATTCCCCGCCGCAAGCTGTACGTTATTCCCGCTGATCACGCCGCCATGGTTAAGGGTGATATCTTTCGGAGAAAGGTAGAGTTTCGGCACCATCACGGTCTGCCCGTTGAGGGTCGCAGACTCCCACCACAGAATACTGCCGGAGAGGCTGGCAACCTGTTCAGCGGTCAGTGACACACCAAAGGTGAGTCCGAGACCTTTCTGTTGTGATGCGGCACTGTCCATCAGGTATTGCATCTGCTCAAGGTCTGAACCGAGCCCCTTGATATAACGTGAGCCGGTCTGGTTCAGCAGAGCATTTGACACATAACGGGTATCAAAAACTGCATCGCCGAGGAAACGGTAGTCTTTTTCCGGGCGCAGCCCCAGACGATCGAGGAAGTATGCCGAGCCAAGGAACGTTTTTTCATCACTCCATCGCGCGTCCGCATGCGGAGCCTGACCCGGTGTCATCCCGAGGAGTCCATACAGGCCGTTAAACAAACTGCTGTCTACATTCCCGAGCCCTTCCAGCTTCGGATTCACCGTAATCAGATACGGGCTGTCAGGGTCTGTCGATGGCACAAAGTAACCGTTATTGCCAGACGGAAGCGGGTACAGACTGCTGTTGGCGCCTGAAATGGCCACCAGCCCGTCCGCGATATCGCTCAGTCCACCGGGGCCGCGGATCCCCGTATTGTCGACTGCCGCCAGTGATTCACCACTAAAGCTATTGCCGATACCCTGCGGTGTCAGCGTGTTCAGCGAAGGTGCATTAATCGTGTTGCTGATACCACCCGCATTCGCCGTGACGGTGGTATTGCCGATGTTGTTTGTGAAATTCGCACTGAGATTGCCGCCAGCGCTGATAATGGCGCGATAGATCGCGCCCGTCTGAGACTCAGTATTATGACCTGTCACACTAAACGTCAGACTGTCACTGCCAGGACGAGTGACTTCCACATCAACGCCACCACGGCTGGATAGATTGTCCATATAGCTGACAGAGTCTGTAGCCACCTTTCCATCAAAGGAATAAATTAAATATTCTTTTGTTGTCCCGTCCTGCCAGGATTGATTATTAAAATCGCCCCCTGACAGTTGTATATCCCGATTAGCAAGAATAACGCTGGCTTCATTATTCAATGACGCGGCATTTATGCTGATATCTCGTCCAGAGGCAATTCGTCCCGCCCCCCCCTGACTGGTTACGTGAGTAGCCGATTCAGAGAGGATAAATTTCCGGGATAAATAATCCTCGAATGGAGCATAGTAAAATTTGTAATAGGTTATGCAGAGCCCTTCAGCACAACCGCCTCCACCGTGGAAAGTTCTGGAATCGTAATACACCCCAACACTACCTTCAGGCATATCATCAATATTAACGGCAATCTTTGGTTCCGCTGCTGAAGCCACATTCTCTGTCGTTGTAGCAGTTAACCCTTCCCTGTGATTTAGCAAACTGGCGGTTTTAACCGTAATATCGCCCTTCTGCGTCTCAATATTCCCCGATGTATTTACCACCTGGCGGTTGGCATTCCCGACCGCATCTCTCTGCATCCAGAGATTATTGCCCGCCAGTATGTCGCCATAGATATTGTGAATGCGATCAGCAAACAGCGAGAGGTTATGACCCGCGTAAATCAGGGTGCTGTTGAGCAGGGTCCCAGCCGCACTCATCGTCAGGCTACCCGCCGTCCCGGTAAAACCGTTGACGGTGATATTGCCCCGGCTGGCCAGATACACATCTCCCCCAGCCCGGAGCGAGCCGGGGGTATTTTGCAGGATGTGCTGCGCACTGAACGTACTGTTACCACTGCCGAGGGTCAGTTGCGCATTGTTGACAAACTCGCCCCCGGCATTGAGCACGATGGAATTGCCCTGCATCAGCCTGTTGTTTGTGACGGCATTCTGCGACGTCACGGACAACGTTTTGCCTGCGGCCAGCGTAGCGTTGTTCGAGAGCGCGTTAATCAGTTTCAGTGTGGTATCGCCCAGCGCAACGACCAGACCCCGACCACTGAAATCGCGCACATCAAGCAGCAGGTTGCCCGCGCTGTAAAGTTTACCGCTGTCGGTATGACTGAGAGAGTCCCCTTTTACCGTCAGGGAGGCAGTACCGAGCGCCGTACCGCTGCTGGTGAAGCTCCGATAATTCACCAGCAGATCCGCCCCCTGAAGCGTACCATTGTTGGTCAGCGTCGTGCCTTTCAGCTCTGCACGATCGGACGTTAGTACGCGCCCACCGTTCACCGTATTCACCACATCCAACAGCAGCGTGACGGCCTGCATCAGCCCGTTGCTGTTGTTCATCAGTTCCGGTGCGCCCAGCGTGAGTTTCCCTCCCGAGATGAGTTTCCCGTCGTTCTGTATGCGGGTGCGGGCCTCCACGGAAGATTCACCGCCGCCCTGAATCGTGCCCTGATTGCTCAGCGTTGCTGATGATAGCTTCAGCGTATCCTGGCTCAGCAGCACGGCTCCGGCGGTATTGCCCAGTTCCCCGGAGACATTCATCGTCAGCGATGCCCCCCGAACCTGCCCGGCATTCGTGGTACTGCCTGCACTGAGATTCAGACTGCCACCGCTGAGCAGTTTCCCGCCGGTCTGGTTATTCAGGCTCTGTTTCAGGGTGGCTGACAGTGCATCGACCCCGGTGATCTCTCCGCTGTTTGTCAACGCATTTGCGTTGAGTGCGAGGTTTTTCGCGATCCACTGTCCGCCGTTCGTCAGCGTCAGCGCCGATAAGGCCATTTCGCCGTTTGAGGTGATTTTGCTGCCGGTTACGCCGGTGAGGTTATTGCTGATTTGCGCGTCCAGTAACTCTGCCGCCTGAAGCGCACCGCTGTTCGTCAGTTTCTGCGCATGAACGAGTACCCGTTTCCCCTGCCATTGTCCTGTATTGTTTAGTTCGCCGGCAGTGACGGACAAATCGCCCGCAGTCAGCAGCGATCCCTTTGCGTTATTAACCAGCGACAGAAACGGTGAGGCCATATCCGGACGAGTAGCCAGCGTGAGTGCCGCGACCCCGGTGATCGCCCCGTTGTTGGTGATGCGGTCCTGATAAAGGGCGACATTATTCCCCTGCACCGTACCGCTGTTATGAAGCGTATTACCTGTAACCGCAAGATCACCGGCAGACAACAGGCGGCCGCTGCTGATGATATGTGCCACATTCAGCGTGGCGTTGTTCTGGCTCAGCAGTTCGCCGGTGTTGTTCAGCGTCCCGGTAACCGATGCCAAAAGCGCGCCCGTTGCCAGCAAACTGCCGCCCTGTTGCCAGTCATGAGCATTAACGCTGATACCGTTTCCCTGGATCTGTCCTGCGCTGGTGAGTGTCGTTCCCGAAAGGCTTAATATCCCATTTGTGAGCGTGCGGGAGCCAGCCTGTAGATCAAGAGCACGCCCGGTCAGGTTCAGTGAATCGTCACCCTGTAACAGTCCGTTGTTGTTGATGTGTTCTGCGTTAATGAACAGGACGTTGCCTGCGACAGTGCCGGTATTCGCCACGGATTGCGTAAGTACATGAATATCTCCGGTTGCCAGTAACAGGCCACTGTTACTGAAGCTGTCGTTTTCTGTCTTCAGCGTCTGCGCCTGGGTGATGCCGCCATGTGTCAGACGGCCACGGGTCTTAATGGCAAGACTGTCTCTGGCCGCCTGTGTCCCGTCGAACTGTGCGTTCTGTACCTCCACGCTGACGCTGTTACCCTGCGTCTGTGCCGTGGCAGTGGTTTTCAGTGTGTTGCCTTTCAGGATCAGACTGTCACCCGAAATGGTCTGACCGGACAGCGTGATATCGCGGGCGCTGATATCCAGAGAACGGCCAGCTTTCAGGCCACCGGTACTGGTGAGATCGGTGGCGATGACATTCAGAGTGTTACCCTGGAGAGTGCCGCTGTGGGTCAGCTCACCCGTTCTGACATGAGCATCCGTTCCGGCAGCCAGTATCCCGCTGTTGCTCAGACTCCCGGTATTAACAACGAGGGAGTTTCCGGCAACTGTGTTGCCTTTCATCATCGCATTGCCGGTGGCACTCAGGGTGACATTGCCGCTGGCGTTTGTTTTGCCGCTATTGTCCTGGTTGAGTGCATGGCCGCTGAGCGTGATGTTCTGCCCGGCAGTCAGTTCCCCACCGTTCTGCGCAATCAGCCCGGACGAGGACAGCGTCAGATGTTTATCGGCCACCAGACGGGTCTGATTCAGCATCAGGGCATTTGTCCCGGTGACATTCAGGTTTCCACTGGTTTTGTTATCGCCGGAAAGGGTAACGTCCGTTGCGGTGATGGTCGTGTTACCAGTGGCAAGACTGTCCTTCAGGACCAGTTTACCTGCTGCATTCAGCGTAATATCCCCCTGGCGGGCATTGAGGTTGCCGAGGTTTACCCCAACGCCACGCTCTGTCGAGGCCAGCCGGATACGGTTCGCGTACATTCCACCAAGTGCACTGGTATCAATTGCGACGGTCGGGGCAACACCTTCGCCCTTTATGGGAGTAATGCTTCCGTCTGCGCCAACCCGGTTAGCCCCGGTTGTCACCGTTAAATCTTTCGCATGGAGCTGCGCGTTGATGTCTGTTGCACGGGCGATGATGGACACCGCATCTGACTGGCTGGCATCCAGCCCTGCCCCATTGATGGTAATGCTGCCTTTTGTAACCTCCAGCGCCTGGAGGCTACCGTCGGCGCTCATCACCGGCTTGCCGGTCGTGAGCGTCGCCTGCGGTGTGTTGATAAAGCCACAACCATCACAGGTAATACCGTAAGGGTTGGCGACCATGACGTTTGCGGCTTTACCTGCAACTTCGGTATAACCCTTTAGCTCGGAACGCTTACCTCCTGTCACCTCATTAATAATGCCTCTGGCTTCCTGTCCAGCCTTCAGGTTCGGGTTATTCTGGATAAGACCGCCTAGCTGCGTCTGGTTCAGTTTGCCGGTGGCGTTATTGAGGATCAGCCCTTCTTTCCCGACGTTATAGTCGCCGTACTGGTTATGGGATATTCCCGCCCCGTTGGGCGTAGCAATATTGACCACCGGCACACCGTTACCCGCTTGTTCCATTTGTGCGTTGCCGGAGGGCGTTATCGCTGCGCCGATGGCAGGTAATAACGGCTGCCCCGCGATGACGGCACAGATGGCATAACTCAGGAAACGACGACAGAAAGAGACGGAGTGACGGTTATCCATAACGGTTAATTCCTGAGATTAAAAAACCAGCGCCAGACGGTAATAAAGGACAAAGTGGTCAGGGGCGAGCCAGTCGGGATACTTAAGCGGAACGCCAACGGTCAGTTGTGACGAGTAATAACGGGCAGAAGACAACACTCCCACAGCACTCCCCCACAGAGTCCCGGAGGAGTACCGACCATATTGGTCAGAGTGAAGCCAGCCGCTGTCAATGGCGGCCAGGGTACTGACCTGTCCGATGTACGGAAGTGTAAAAAGGGAATAATTCAGCTCATTGCGCAGATAACCGCCGTTGTTACCGGAAATCATCTGCTCCTTAAAGCCACGCACCGAGCTTTCGCCCCCGATACTGACCTGTTCTGCACCATACAGTCGGTCAGGTGACCACTGACCATACGCACTCGACAGCCACCACAAACCATCCGTAACAGGGCGCTGAAAGCTGGCACTCAGTGACCATTTACGGAACTGGCTCTTCGGCTGGTCCTCTCCTTTGCCGTGATCGGTCTCCGCATCCAGCCACGCCATACCGCGCGTGAAAACGGGGTTCAGCGTACCAACACCGCCCAGGAGTTTATGCGTGTGGCTCAGCCCGAGAGAAAACGAGGTGAGCTTGCGACTGCTGCTCTCAAGCAATACATCATCGAGATAATTTCGGCTAATACGGTGCTGTAATCCGCCCATTAGTGCTGTTTTGATATTACCGTTGCGAAACAATACATATGAGAGACCCAAACGGTGGGTTTGTGTGTCACCCGTGGAACGCCACAGCCAGCCGTTGTTATTAACGGTACTGAGGTAGTTGCTCCACGAATAGCTGTAATCCAGAAGAGAATACCCGTATGGCAGGCTGAATCCTGCGGCCACATTCTGTGCATCATAAGCATTCGAGAAATCGCTGCTACGACCACCGCTGATAAACCACGAATCCGCCAGACCAAGCGGATTATTCACCGACAGGTAACCGCTGACCTGCCCCGTCCCGGTGCTTTTCTGCCCGCTGTTGTCGAAACTGACCGAACCCGCCACCGGGAGTTCGGGCGTAGCCGCCAGATTAACCACTGACCAGCCCTCTTTCTCTCCGGGGAGAATTTCAATCTGCACCGGTTCGCGGCGGGTACGGTTAATCTGTTCCATGCCCTGTTCAATATCGCGCAGATTTAAAATACCGCCTTCCAGCCCAGGAAAGGCCATCTTCAACACCCGCGGCGCTTCACCGTCCATTTTCATCTTTTGCAGACGCCCTTCCATCACAGTGAGATGAAGACTACCGCTGGAGATGTCCTGTTCGGTGAGAAAAGCACGGCTGGTGATATATCCCCGGCTAACGTACCAGTCCGTCACGTTATTGGTCAGCTGCGTCAGTTGTGCCATATCCAGACAGCGGTTCAGCCAGGGGGAAAGCAGTTTTTTCTGAACGGCAGGCTTAATCAGCGTGGCGCCATCAAGAGATATGAGGTGAATATCAAAACAGGGGCCAGCAGAATCGGAGGATGAAGTGAATTCAGATGTCCGTGGCAGGGAAATACTGCGTTCAAGTTCGTCTCGCTGAACCTGTTCGCGGCGCAATAACTCAGACTGCTGCTGTTGAATGGTGTCACGGTCCGACGGGAAAAGCGGCACTGCCTCCACACCTGCACTCAGCATCACCAGAAGTGATACCGTCATTCTGAAAAGCCTATCCCTGCTCATATAACGTCACGTTCCTCTGTATCAACCGACTATTAATTCTTGAGTTTTAAAATCTGCGCGAGACCATTTTGAACACAGGGTTATACAGTATTATTTGCTTACATTTCTACATAAATCGAACATGCTTATTGGTGAAAACGGGTGTAGTCCCTGAGAGAAAAATTAATTACTGGCGTAGTACTTCATTGGTTGAAAATGAGAATAACAAACACGTACTGGCCGATATTACTTGTCACGAAAAAGGGCAGGAGAATATTACAATTAGTTGTTTTATATATAAATTAAGTTAAATGTATTGATGGTAACAATATTTCAACCCAACTCCCCGGTCAAAACAGCGTTCTCCTCAACAGAGGTGAATAGCGCATAAACAGTTTAAAAAAGAGAGACAATCCCGTGTTTCTGATTCAATTCCGAACCCTGCACACCGTTTAAAACATGCCAAAAAGGCAAATATTTGCAATTAGGCAAAATTACAATCTGGTTTTTTCCATGACACCTTCTGTACGTTGAGTATCAAATATCTGATATTCCACTTCCGCGGGTGGCCCCGGGGAACACAACACCCTCAGTTTATCAATGGCCTATTGCTCTTTGCTGGCGATAGAGAGCGGGAAAACGCAATGCCGTTATCCCTTCCCATGCCTTGCCCACATAGCCCGTCAACATACAGGCAACCCTTTCCCCAGTAATCGTGGCCAAATGGCAGCCCAGTCTGAACCGTGTGTCATATCACCCACGACCTCAGCCTGCACACAACGTCCGCCCACGGCCTGTTGAAAACGGCGGGCAACCTCCGGTGAAACCGTCTCATCTCGCTCCCCGCTAAAGTGAATTTGCGGCATCAGGCGCAGTGAAGAGGCTGAATCTATCGCGTTTAACGCACCGGGCATCGGCGTGACGTGGTGCTGCGCATTCACATAAGCCACATCAAGATTGCCGGCGACCGTTCGTAGAGAATGCACATCCTTGCGACGAGCAGCCAGTAATGCCGCAATATTACCGCCACCTGAATATCCCACGAGATCAAGCTGTACGCCGGGATAGCGTTGTACAAACTGATTGAGAACATCGTTCATTGCCTTCACGATCTCTGGCGCAAAGCGATCGCTCGTCCACTCGTTTACGCGGCAACTGGCGGGTAACGGCGTGATGAACTGACACGGACGCGCAAGATAAAGCACGTTCGCATTCGCATCAGCAGCAGCAAGTTTCAACCCTGTTGGATTATTAGGCGTCGGGTCATTTGACGGTTGTGTGCGGCTCTTCCAGGCAAAACCATCCCCCTCGATGTAAACATGCAAGGCAGTAACCGGAGGCGTTATTCGGCTCCAGGTCGCTATTAAAAATGGTGGGGCCTGAATGTTTTCTCTGATCAGACCAGCATGCCGGGCGATCCCTTCCGCTTCCTCGCGACGAGTGTCCGATGCACACCCTGAAAATAAAAAAGATAAGCTAATCAATATAGCGACTAAAAATATATTACGCCGGGTTCGCAAGGCTCTTTCCACCTTAAGTTAAATTAATATCATTACAAAAAACAGGCATTTATTTCTTCAATAAATAATTAATCAAAGCTTATTGTTTTCTGCAACAGAATGTATATTCTGCGCCAGAACGATATCGGATTAATCCGAAGATTATACCACCTGCATTATTACAACATTCGCAACTTTGTGACGGTTAATCATGGAAAAAAAACGTCTTAGCCAGCTGATCTCTCTGCTGGTCGCTACAATGGCAGTACAGGGGCTGCTGTCTACTCAGGCTTTTGCCGTATCTGATTTTATTATCGACGATGCGCAAAACAGCAGAACGATCACCGGTTCGGCTCCACTGGTTCATATCACCGAAACCGGCTCCGTGACCGCGGTTCAGGACTCCGCACTGACTGTGGATTCAGGTGCGACGATCACGACCCTGAACAATGACGGTACAATTACCGGCTACCACGCGATTAATAACCTGGGCACAATCGAGAATTTAACAAACGCAGGCACGATCACCTCAAACATAAATAATATTAACTCGCTCCCGGAGGAATCAGGGGCAATTTATAATAGCGGCACGATTGGTATATTGCACAATATCGGCACACTTAAAACTGAGAACAATAACGGTTTTGGCAATGCAGGTATTCTCAACCGTGGCACAATTCATAGCATTATTAATGATGGACAAATTAACAGCAATGTGTTCGGCATTAATAACCAGGGCGCAATTGATACCATTGAGAACAATGGTCAAATCACGGCTGATGTCTTCGGGATCCTGAACAACAGCAATAATAATGCCGTTATTAGTACCATCACCAATAACGGTGGGATCTCGGCCAGCAACTTTGGTATCTACTTTGTCAGTTTCAACAACCAGAACGCAACAACGACCATCGTTAACAATGGTGAGCTAAGTGGCGGTATATATGCCCTGTATGTCCAGGCCAATAATATCCTTAACCTTAACGCCAATACAGACGTTACCCTGATCAATACCAATCTGATCAAAGGTGATATTTATACGAATAGCAGCACGCCATTAAAAATCAACGGCGGGACACTCACTACCGGGGTTCTGACGGGTCAGAATGGCATTGGCACACTGACCAGCGCCAACGCTGACGTTATCTTCGGAACCGGCTCCCTGCTGTTGAACGACAATGTGGTTGTCCCGAATGGAACTGTGCAAAACAGTGCGGCCTCACTCCAGGTAAACAGCCCGGCCCAGATCACGGGGAATTACCACCAGAACGCTGCCGCAACCCTGGTTTCTGGCGTATCTGACTTAGCAATCTCAAACGGTAGTATCGCCTCTGATGCAGGGTATGGTCGCCTGAATGTCACGGGTAATGCCATTGTGGATGCAGGTTCTCACGTCAATCTGCTGCGCACCGGCACGACATACAAATTCGCCGAAGGTCAGCGTTATGTGGTGATTAGCGCGGCAGGCGCCAGTACCGATTATCACGCCGATAAGCTGAACTATAAAGCCGTTGGCTATCGCGGCGCGGTAAACGGCTCTGTCTACGAAGACGGGGCTAACAAGGCTCTGGTCTTAACGCTTGGCGCAGCACCGTCAACCACTACGCCAATCGTCACTCAGCCTACAGCGCCTGGCATATTGATACCATCACAACCCGCAGAGCCCTCTCAGCCCGCGCCAGTGGCGAGGGCCGGATGGGCAACCACCCCAACCGCTACCGCGGCACTTGGCGGGCTGTCAAACTACTCGGGTATTGCGTCACCGCAACTGTTGAACCTCTTTAACGCGTCGTTAGCGCTCGAAGGTAAACAAGAAGCTAACCGCGTTGGTGAAAGCTTGTCTCCTGCCCAGAATATCAACACCAGCACCGCGGCAACCGTAGCGACATCAACCGCGCAGTCGGTGGTTGGGGCGCACATTGATGCTGTTCGCAACCCCGCCAGCTCTGGCACAAGTGGGGTGGCAACGGGTGATGATTACAGCAGTAACTGGATCGTCTGGGGCCAGCCGTTTGGCGGCTATGCACGCCAGGACAGCAGCAGTGATGTCAGCGGCTATACCGCGAAATTTGGTGGCCTGATCCTCGGTGCTGACCGCTCGCTGAATGACGACTGGCGCATGGGTGCTGCGGTCAACTACAGCAACACCTCGGTACACGGGAAAGACAGCCTGAGCGGCAATACCTCCACTGCGGATAACTACGGCGTCATTGGCTATGCAGGTTACACTGGCAATCCGTGGTATCTGAACCTGTCAGCAGGCCTCAACCGCCAGAACTATGACTCTGTTCGCCGCGCTGATTTCACCGGCTTCTCCGGGACGGCAAAAGGTAAGTTCAATGGGCAGTCAGTGACGTTGCAAACTGAGTTTGGCTATCCATTTACCCTGCCTGCCAGCGTAGTGCTGACGCCACTGGCCAGCCTGACTTATGGCTATCAGCATGTTGATGGTTACAAAGAGTCGGGCGGAAACGGTATGGCGCTGGATGTCGGCAGCACACACTCGCAGTCTGTTGTCAGCGATATGGGGGCTCGCATTGAGAAAACCTTTGTGACCGGAATTGGCAACCTGACACCATTTGCACAAGTGTCCTGGCTCCATCAGTACGATAACCGTCAGGTGAGCAGTCGTGCCTCGTATGCAGCAGACACTGTTGGAGAAACCAGCTTTATCACCAAAGGCGCTTCGCCGGTAAAAGATATGGCGGGTGTGGCTATCGGGAGCACGCTGTATGAAGCGGATGCACTGAGCTTCGACGCGCGTTATGACTTGCAGGCAGGCGATCGCTACCAGGCTCACACCTTCAGCTTACGCTTACGTAAAATGTTCTAAGCGGTATTGATGAAAAACGGGGCCATCGTTGCCCCGTTTTTTATTTACTCTCCGGCCTCCGGCATTCAGGCTTTTAAACTGATCCCTGTCTCTGCCAGTACACCCATCTGGCTGTACATAGCGCATGCCGCACTGACGATGGACATCGCCATTGCGGCCCCACTTCCTTCGCCAAGGCGCAAATCCAGGTAGAGATACGGTGTTAGGCCCAGGTGCTCCAGCGCCCGTTGCGACCCTTTCTCCGCCGAGAAATGCGACGGGATACAATAGTGTTTGGCTTCAGGGGCTATCTGGCACGCCGCTATTGCCGCGGCACAGGAGAGAAAACCGTCCAGCACAACGGGTAAGCCGCACGCTGCAGCGCCTAAGATCACGCCCGTCATCCCCACCAGGTCATACCCTCCCACCTTCGCCAGGACGTCGACCGCATCGGCTGCATCAGGTTGATTGACGCGGATCGCCTGGCGGACGATGCCCTCTTTATGCTGCAATTTATCGTGAGGCAGATTCGCGCCAATCCCGACCACCTCGTGCGGATCACAGCCGCTTAATACGCTGATGATCGCCGATGCTGGAGTAGTGTTCGCCATCCCCAGCTCCCCCGTACCAAAGACAGAAATACCGTCATCCGCACGTTTTTTTACCAGACGGGCCGCCGCCAGCAGCAGGTGTTCAGCCTCTTCGCGCGACATCGCCGGCCCCTGCGCGATATTCCCACTTCCCCTGCTCACTTTCAGGCTCAGCATGTCCTCAATCGGCTCACCGTCGATGCCAATATCCACCGGCAACACCGACGTCTGGTTCGTTTTTGCGAGGGCACATACGCCAGAAATGCCTTTCTGCATATTGAGCGCCTGCAGATAGGTCACCACTTTCGGGCTTACCGTCACACCTTCGTCATACACGCCATGATCGGCACACATCACGATAATCTCTTTATTCAGTGACTCAAGCTGAAACAGCCCCGGCATCCCGGCAAGCTGGATAGCCAGTGTCTCGAGGCGTCCCAGGCTGTTAAGCGGTTTAACCAGCCCATCAATATGTTTCGCCGCGACAGTCTGTTTATGTTCGTCCAGGGGACGGATCGCGGCCACCAGCGTCTGCATTGTTTCCATTATTGTTCTTCTCTCTCTTCAGCCTGAAATACGCTTCTGTCATTAAAACTGCGCAGCACCATAAACCCGCCACGATTGTCGACCCTCGTCCAGGCATCCTGCTTAAACGGAAAATGCCACATAGCTTCGAGCGGCATGTTCAGCCATGTCGCCAGCAGCAGGCTCAGAACCCCCTGATGCGCCACAATCAGGACGTCGCCAGGTTCCTGTAAATTCAGCAGCTCGTGCGCAACCTCTTTTACCCGTTCGGCAAACCGGGGAAACGGCTCACCGTCTCCTGGCGTGGCGTTTTGCCAGTCATCGAGCCAGTCCTGCCACGCTTGCGGCGTGCTTTCAGCGATCGTGCTGTAGTGGCACATTTCCCAGGAACCAAAGTCCAGCTCATTCAACCGCGCATCAGGCTGAAAAACACCCTCAGGAGCAATCAGCCGCGCGGTGTGCTGCGCACGCTGAAGCTGGCTTACCAGAATACGGTTAAACGTAAGCTCAGCCAGATACCCGCCAATCCGCGTACTTTGCTCAATCCCTTTTTCGGTCAACGGCAAATCCGTACTGCCGTAAAACAGGCCGCTTTCATTGGCGGCAGTTTGCCCGTGACGAACCAAAAATAAGCGCATGGTTTACACCCACAGTAAGGCAAGCAAAAACACAATTTCACCGCACTCTTCCAGCGCCCCCAGGGTATCCCCTGTCTGTCCGCCTAACCGGTTGCGCAGGTAACGCACCATGCCAAATATCACCAGGAAACAGACCAGAAATGCCGCCAGTCCATGCAACCCCGCAATCAGCCAGACAGCAGCCACGCCAATCCCGAGCGTCATCGCCGCCTCACGGAAGGTGATTTGACCAATGAATAAATTACCCAACCCCTCAACGTCGCGGGCATAACGCTGGCCATACATCCCCAGCACCAGTACGGAACGTCCCGCTATCGGGGCGCACATCAGCAGTGAAAACAGTGCCGTCGCCGGAAGGTGCGACAGCCCAATCACCGCGAAGGTCTTGATCAGCAAGCAGAAGATTAGCGCCAGCCCACCAAATGTCCCAAGACGACTGTCCTTCATGATCTCAAGCATGCGCTCGCGCGTCCGGGCGGAAAAAATACCGTCACAGGTATCCGCAAGCCCATCCAGATGAAACCCGCCCGTGAGCACAACCAGCGCCAGAACATAACCTATCGCGCCAATATATATTCCCCCGCCCGTCTGGCTCACAACGAGGGAAAGTACTGCCGCCAGTGCCCCCACCACCGCACCGATAACCGGGAAGAAGGTAATACCGCGCCCTAAATGACGAAAATCGACGCCATCGGTCCATTTTGCCGGAATGGGGATCCGGGTCATCAGGCGCATCGTTGCCCATAACATGTTTAAGCGCATTTTATTTTTACTCCAATCCCCGATACCACCAGCCACACGTCCTGTGCCGCTCTCGCCAATTTTTGGTTCACGCGGCCTGAAATATCCACAAAATGGCGTGCCAGGCGATTCTCCGGGGTGATACTCATACCAAGTTCATTGGTTACAATAAAAATCGGCGCAGATGCCTGCTGACAGGCGGCGATTAGCGCATCAACCTGCTCATGCAAAGCGATCTCCAGCGCTGAAAAATCAAGCGTTTCTGGGTCTGCGCCCCCGGAAATATCATAGAGCAGGTTAGCAAGAAGAGTGGTCATACATTCGATCACCACGCCCTCTCCTGGCTGCACCTGATGAAGAATCACGTCGCCGACATCCCGATATCCTTCCCAGGTGCGCCAGTGTGCGGGACGCTGAGCGCGATGCCTGTCGATACGCAGAGCCATCTCTTCGTCCGTCACCGTTGAGGTCGCAATATACAAAACGCGTTCGCACTGCGTGGCGGCCAGCTGTTCTACATGTGCACTTTTTCCGCTGCGCGCACCGCCCGTGACTAAAATCATCCTGTTATCTCCTGATGGTCACGCATGATCTGGTAAATTCTTTCAATATCAATGTGTTCGCGCATGGCGTGAGACAGGAGATCAAACTGACGGTTCTTATAATCCGCATAACTCCCGCCATCGCCGAGGGCGGGCAACCCCTTACGTGTTCGCAGACTGTCGACGAACGCCCGCGTGAACCTGTCATTATCAAACAGCCCGTGCAGATAGGTTCCGAATACCTGCCCATCCTCGCTCATCGCGCCTTCAGCAACCTGTCCACCGTTTTTTTGCAGCACTAACACCGCATGATCGTCACCGCTTAACCACGTTTCACCCATATGGATCTCGTAACCCTGTATGCTCATGCCGGAAAGCGACGCCAGCCATCCGGGCAGCGACGCGGCCATTTCCCCGCGCACCTGTACGGTCGTTTTCACGGGTGCAAAACGTGTCGTGGTCGTGAGTAAGCCAAGCCCCGGCATTCTGCCCAGACCTGACTCAACCTCGTCAGTCAGGCTTTCGCCCAGCATCTGATACCCGCCACAAATGCCCATCACCGGTACGCCACGACGGTGGTGTTCCAGTACGCGTTGGGCGAACGCGGTCTCCCGGAGCCAGATAAGATCGCCAGGGGTATTTTTGCTGCCAGGCAGGATGATCAAGTCCGCATCGTGAAGCTGGTCCGGGTGGCTGACGTAGTGAACGCGCACGTCGGGTTGTGCCGAGAGCGCATTAAAATCGGTGAAATTAGCAATATGAGGAAGTTGCACAACGGCGATGTTGATATCGCGCTTTTGGGTCCGTTTTACGCGTTGTAATACAACTCCGTCCTCTTCTTCGAGGTCAATCTCCAGCCAGGGCATCACCCCCAGCACGGGCACACCAGTGAGGGATTCAATCTGCTCCAGGCCGGAGGAGAGTTGCGCCACGTCACCGCGAAACTTGTTAATGATGACGCCTTTCACCCGCCAGCGCTCATGATCCTGAAGTAACGCCAGCGTGCCGTAGATTGCGGCAAACACGCCACCACGATCGATATCGGCCACCAGAATAACCGGGCATTGCGCCATCCCGGCCATCCCCATGTTTGCGATATCCCGGTCACGCAGGTTGATCTCAGCCGGGCTTCCCGCCCCCTCCAGCACCAGGATGTCATACTCCTGCGCCAGGCTGTGGTAGACCGACGAAATTTGCGCCTGCAAATGCGGCTTGTAATCGTGATAACTGGCGGCATCCATATTGCAGGCCACCTGTCCCATCAGAACAACCTGAGCCTGGCGATCGCCACCCGGCTTCAGCAATACGGGATTCATCCTGACATCGGGCACGATACCTGCGGCTTCAGCCTGGAAAATTTGCGCCCGCCCCATCTCTTTGCCATCCGGAGTGATACCGGAATTCAGCGCCATGTTCTGGGATTTGAACGGCGCAGTCCGCCAGCCATCCTGATGGAAAATACGGCACAGCCCCGCGACAAGAACACTTTTGCCAACATCGGAAGCCGTCCCCTGCAGCATAATTGCCTGCGTCATCACATCTCCTGAGTTCCCTTACGGCAAGGCGCTCAGCTTATCACTACCAGCCTCCAGCCCAACACTATCGTTGCGCTCACGATGGTGATAACAGCGGCGAGATGCAGCAGGAAATCCATCGGATGGATATCAACTGGATGGCAAAAGTAGAGCAGCGTTAACGCCATACAAGCCACGCCCGCCCCCGCGGCAGCAAGCGTCCGCAGCGGGTATAACGCCCTAGTGCGCCGCAAATAACCAATGACCAGCAGCATCATCGGGGTACTGACTGTCATCATGAAAGCGAAGCAGTTGGCCTCATCGGCAGCGTGAGCCTGAACCGGCGTGACGCCGAAACTGGACAATGCTCCCACCAGCCACAGCAGAATCAGCGGGACAAACCAGCGCCAGCCCAACGGCTTACGCCCGGCAATACTCAGCAAAAATGCATTTCTGATCGCCATGACGCCCATCACGAAGGTCAAAGCCAGTTGCAACACGGCATGCCACGCCCCCGACACAGACCAGTCCGTGGCGACTCGCTGCACCAGCAGACTCCCCAGAACGCCGCAAGGCAGCGCCATCAGTATCCATGCCAGTACGCGCCAGCCGTCAGACCAGGGACGTTTGACCGGCCTCGCTTCGCGGCTGAGTTTCTCAATTAACCTGTCATGATCGACCATGATTCGCTCCCATGCGGCGAAGATTCGTTAATGCTCTGTGGAGTAATGATTTCACGGCAGCAATACTCAGATTGTGGCGCGCAGCAGCCTCTGCGAGGCTCATTTCCTGGAGGTGAATATGCTCCACAATTTGCCGCTGACGCGAAGGAAGTTGCGCTAATATCAGCGCCAGTTCTTCTTCCCGGTCCTGATGCTCTGTATTGTCTGGCACGGGCACAGCAAACGCATTCTCATCATCTGTCTCGCGCTGAAGAGAGCGCCCACGACGACGTAATGCATCAACGGTGCGGGCCTGTGCAATCGCCATTAACCACGGCAAAAATGGAAAGGCAGGATCGTAGGTATGGCGTACCCGATGCACCGTCAGCAGAACCTCCTGAATGACATCGTCAACCAGTACGTTATCGGCGATCTGCTTGCGGACAATCACCCGAATGGCGGGAACAATCGCCCGCAACAAACGCGTATAAGCATCACGATCACCCGCCTGAGCCAATGCCATCAGCGCGGGCCAGGCCTCACGCGGCGCGAGGCCGTTATCCATATTTCGCCACGACCCACTCCCTCATGCTTTTTTACCGGACGCCTGATTCAGGGCGTTCACCACAATCGACGGGGTCAGGACCTGGGGCAGCACTTTTGGCGCACTGCCGTCCGCCGGATAGACCACATACAGCGGCAATCCCCCCTGCCCGAACGCATTCATCGCGTCGTCGATATCCGCATTAAACTTCGTCGAATCTGCAATCATATAAACCGTTCCGGTACGGGATATGGCCTGTTTTACCGCCTGCGTGGATAACGACGTTCGGTCGTTGACCTGGCAGGTAATGCACCAGGAGGCGGTAAAATTCACGAAAATAGCTTTGCCATGCCCGCGCATCTCCGCCACGGTCTGCGGCGACCATTTTACCTCTGTGATACTTTCCACACCTGGACTGTCCTGCGTCGACGACTGGGTATGCATTACACCCGGTAACGGGGTGATAGCCGCCAGAAACAGCACCACCGTGACCGCCAGCAGGGCTTTATACGAATGACCTATCAGACGTCTGCGCTGAGCAATGCCATACAGCCAGGCGGTGAAGCTCACCACCACGGCGCAGGCCAGCATCGCCGCCAGCGCCGTGGTTCCCGCCTGCTGCGCCAGTACCCACACCAGCCAGGCAAAGGCGCCGAACATCGGGAATGCCAACCCTCGCTTGAGAATATCCATCCATGCGCCGGGCCGTGGCAGGCGTTGAGCAATAACCGGGAACAGCGAGATCAGCGTAAAGGGAGCGGCAAAACCGAGGGCCAGCGCCAGGAAAATCCCCAGCGACGCAATGGGCGGTTGTACCAGCGCATAGCCCACTGCACCCGCCATAAAGGGGGCGGAGCAAGGGGTGGCAACCACGATAGCCAGCGCCCCGGTTAACGCTGAGCGGAAAAATGCCCCGCGCCCGCCGACGTCAATCTCCCCGGCCCGCTGGAGAGTCAGCCCAACCTCAAACACGCCCAGCAGATTCAGGGCCGCACCTAAAATAATCAGCGCCAGGATGGCAATCACCAGCGGTGACTGAAGCTGGAATCCCCAGCCCACCGCCGTTCCCCCGGCACGCAATGCCAACAGCACAGCGGCCAGCGCCATCATGGTAAAAATGACGCCGAGTAAAAAGCCGCCCCCTTCCGTCCGGGCACTGGTGCTGTTGCCCTGATGGCGCAAGATCCCCAGCGCTTTGAGTGAAATCACCGGGAAGACGCACGGCATAAAGTTGAGAATAATGCCGCCCACAAAGGCGGCAAGAATGGCTGTTAACATAGCGGCGAACCCCGACGGCTAAATTACGAGTGTGATTTCGCGTACTGTTTCACGGCATCCATCGTTTTCTGGATATGCGCATCCGGGTTACGGTCAGTGTAGCTCAGCAGGATTTTGCCATCGGGTGCGATGACAAATGAAGTCCGGTCGGAAACCGTTTTACCATTCATCTGCATCAGCGTTTCGTACTCTGCAGCCACTTTCGCACCAGGGTCGGCAGCCACTGCAAATTTATCCCTGCACTCCAGTTTCGAGAACTCGTCAACCTGGTCAACATTCCCGGCCGTCACGCCCACGACGGTCGCCCCCAGTTTTTTGAAATCATCCGTCGCTTCAGCAAAAGCATGAGCTTCCAGGGTGCAACCTTTGGTAAAGGCCGCCGGGAAAAAGTAGAGCACGACCGGCCCTTTTTGCAGCGCCTGCTGTAAGGAGAAGGTCAACGGCTTGCCGCCAAGCGCGCCCTGCAAACTGAAGTCCGGGGCTTTTGCCCCCGCTTCCAGCGCCGCGTTTGCGCTCATCGCAACTAATGAAAGACTCAATACAACGGCAGTAGACAAGGTTTTCAAACGTTTCATGGTCAGCTCCATCAGGGAAAAAACATGCTCTATGAATAATAGTTCGCACGCTAACCCCCGAAGGTTTCGCTCGCCCATAAAAAAACATCCGCAAGGGTCGCTTGCGGATGTCCGGGAAAGGAAAGGAAGACGAATGTGTATTACTTATCCTTCTCCACCATCAGTGGTTCGATATCGCTCTCTTTCTTCACCACCAGTGAATCATCCCCGCGCAGACAGGTCCCACCGTAGTTCCCACCGACGGTAAAGGTGCAAACCTGAATGTACTTGCCATCCACGTTGGGTAAACACCACAACTGCTGGTAGATATTTTTGCGATCGACAAATTTGCCGCTGGATTTATCCAGTAATTCATCCTGAGGGCTGATCAGATCGATATTACTGCCGCAGCGGCCCGCGATCGGTTTGACGGCGTAACCGGTTTTTTTCAGCAGCTCGTTAACCTCAAAGTCGGTATCCAGCAGATAACGGTGGTTCGGGAAGAGCTGCCACAGTACTGGCAGAATCGCTTTGTTACCGGGAATAACCGTCCACAGCGGTTCAAATACCAGCACTTCAGGGCGCAGCAGGACATCGATCAGCCGCACTTCGTTTTGCGGATGCCCCGTACGGATTGGGACGGCGGCATATTCCGTTTCACTCACCTCACGGATCTGCTCTATCGCGGTTTCCCACGCCCAGGTTTTCCACACGCAGTTCACATGGCGGCCTTCGTCATCAATTAACTGTCCGGCGGCATCCCAGCTTAGCGCCCCCAGGCCATGCAAAATTTTGGTCTCAAATCCGGCCTGCATAAGCGAACGCTGGATAAAGAGCGCGTGATAATCCTCTTCAACATCGTTGTCCTGCATGATGTGTACAAACGGACGGGCATGGCTGTGCTTCCACGCACCGGTCAGTTCTTCCAGCAACCCTTCGGCCGGGTTATGGCCGGTTCCGCGATAGCCGTTTTTCACCCACTCTTCGAGGATCAATCCCCCCTCGGTATGACAGGATGCTGAATCTGCGTTGTACTCATATACCTTCAACCCACGTTCATCCATACAGAAATCCATACGACCGGTGATCATATGGTGGCGACGCCACTGCCAGGAGAGGCGCAGACGCGGCCAGAGGATTTTCGGGATATCGAAAAGCGCCAGTAAGTTATCGTCTTTCAACACCTTGTCCGTCGCATGCAGATACATCAGGTGCAGTTCGTTGGTCGCTTTGATCAGCTCCTGCTCAGCGCTTTCAGTAATGGTGAAATACTGGCAAGGATCTTTATTGATAACATGGCCGTTTGCACGAACATACGCCTGCTGGAGCGCGTCGTTCTCATTTAGCCATTTGCCGTCGAACTGACGTTTATTCTTCAGGCGTGCCCCGCCAATTTTCAGCAGTTCACCGTCGATTTGTGGCTGCGGCAGGCTGTGTTCGGTGTTGTCGGTCTGGATCATCCAGCCCAGAATGCTGGTATCCGGGAAGGTGTCATGGAGCGTATAGCAGCCATCTTCAACGGATAAACGCAGCTCGCGCGTCCACTGCTGACCGACAGGCAGCGGGGAGTGCAGTACGTTCTGCTCGGCAACACGGACTTTATCGCCCATCAGTTGGGTAATAACCGCCACGTGGCCGGTCTCATGAAATTCCCCGCCCTTCTGCCAGATAAGCAAGGCTCCGGCTTCCGGCGCACGTTTTGAACCGTTAGCAAATGCCTGTAATGGCAGAAGGTTATCATTCACCACTTCACGCAGGAAACGGAGCGAGAAGATCTCCCACGCCATGCCGACATCGGTAAAAACGAAACCATAGTTGAGGAACAGGAAGCGGCGTGCGAACTCGACGCACTGCCATTTATGGCCCATGTATTCGTTGCCGATATAGCTACGAAACTCGGCATCTTCCGGGTAGTTCCGCGGATCGAGGCTGCCATAATTTGAAGAGTAAATCGCCACGCCACCCGGCGCATAACCTAACAACGTTCCAAATGGAGCGTCACTGCTTAACTTTGCTTTACGCATGGTTCCAACCCAAAACAGGCAGGCGGCAATATTATGAAGGTTGTCGTCGTCTGCACGTTGTAATTAACCTGACAGAGGTGGATTTATCATACACCTGCGTGGCAAATTATTCGCAGCAACAATAATCAAACGACGATAAATCACACCATCAGGAGTCAACATGAGCTTACAGGCGCAACAGCTTGAGTGGGGCCACGGCCCACATACCTTTGAGGTTTTCCTGGAACCTACCTGCCCTTTCTCGGTTAAGACATTCAATAAGTTAAACGCGTTTCTGGAACAGGCGGGTGAAGAGAACGTTACGGTTAAAATCCGTTTACAGTCCCAGCCCTGGCATCTGTTTTCCGGGGTTATTGTCCGCTGTATTCTGGCGGCATCAACATTACCGGATGGTAAAGCGGCGGCGCACAAGATCATGCAGGCAGTGGCCGATCATCGTGAAGAGTTTGAGTTTACCGACCACTGCAGCGGCCCAAATATGCAGGCAACACCGGAAGAAATTATCGCGCGGATTGAACGTTACAGCGGCGTGCAGGTGGCAGACGCGTTTGCTCGGCCGGCGCTGCAAACCGAGATCAAATGGCACTGCAAATACGCCCGCCAGAATGGTATTCACGTCTCTCCGACGTTTATGGTTAACGGTCTGGTGCAGGCGGATTTAGGCAGCGGTGATGACGTAGGCGTGTGGGTGAAACGGGTTCTGGGTTAGTTCGTTCCCAGAAGGTTCTCCTCATCCCAACCCTCTCCCTTAACAGGAGAGGGCATTGTCTGCTCACACTTTAAAAAGCCAACACGCCGCAAAGTGCCCCGGCGCGATCTCCTGCATTGCGGGCTCCTGCGTCTGGCAAACGGGCATAGCATGCGAGCAGCGACTGCAAAACGTACAACCAGGGATAGCCGACATCGGGCCGGGGATCTCCCCCCGTAGCGTCGCCTGCTCAAGGTGACGAATGCGCGGATCAGGCTGCGGGATTGCCGCTAACAGCGCGCGCGTGTAAGGGTGCGCCGGGTGCTGGTACAACGTGTTCGCCGGGGCAACTTCCACCAGCTTCCCGAGATACATCACCCCGATACGGCTGGAAATATGACGCACCATCGACAGGTCGTGCGCGATAAACAGATAAGTCAGCCCCAGCTCCTGCTGAAGATCCTGCAAGATATTCACAACCTGCGCCTGGACAGACACATCGAGCGCCGAGAGCGGTTCATCGCACAGGACAAATTCAGGACGCACCGACAGCGCACGGGCAATGCTGATACGTTGACGCTGCCCGCCACTGAACTCATGCGGGAAGCGTTGCAAATGCTCTGGTTTTAACCCCACTTTATAGAGCAAGTTTTCCGTGCGTTCCCGCTGGGCCTCTCGGCTGTACCCGTGAATTTGCATCGGCTCAGCCACCAGTTGCTGAACGGTCATACCAGGGTTAAGAGAGGAGTACGGATCCTGGAAAATCGCCTGCATGCGTTTGCGTAGCGGCTTAAGCTGCTTTTCGCTGGCCTGCGCAATTTCCTGCCCATCAAAATGGATTTCGCCAGAGGTGATATCAAACAGCCTGAGCAGCGCGCGTCCGAGGGTAGATTTACCGCACCCCGATTCGCCCACCAGACCAAAGGTTTCACCACGCTGAATATCAAAGCTCACACCATCAACGGCTTTCACGGCCACGCCTTTACGCAGCAACCCACCGTTAACCGGATAATGTTTACGCAACTCCCGTACGCTCACTAATGGAGAGTGTTGCTCGCTCATGCCTGAACCTCCTTATCTGCCCATAACCAGCATGCGGAACGATGCCCTTCTTCCACGCGATAAAACGGAGGTTGCCGCTCACACTGCGGCATTCGTTTTGGGCAACGCTCGGCAAAGGGGCAACCCGGCGGTGGGTTAAGCAAGCCGGGCGGTGTGCCTTCAATCGGCGACAAACGGTGGTTCAGCTCTTCGGGGCGCGGCAATGACGCCAACAGCCCCTGGGTATACGGGTGAGCAGGCTGATAAAAAATATCCTCAACGCTGCCCTCCTCCATGACCAGCCCGCCATACATCACCACGACACGGCTGCACACCTGTGCAACCACACCTAAATCGTGGGTGATCAGCAAAATAGCGGTCTGGGTCTGCTGTTGCAGGCTTTTCAGTAAACGCAGGATCTGCGCCTGAATGGTCACGTCCAGCGCGGTTGTCGGTTCATCGGCGATCAACAGTTTAGGCTGACACGAAAGCGCAATGGCAATCATCACGCGCTGGCGCATCCCACCACTGAACTCATGGGGGTATTGTTCGAATCGACGCGCGGCATCCGAAATCCCAACCTGTTCCAGCATGGCAATGGCCGCTGATCTGGCCTCTTTCTTTGCCAGCCCTTTATTACGCACCAGGATCTCCGTCATCTGCTTGCCGATGGTGAGCACCGGGTTCAGGGCGGTCATTGGATCCTGAAAAATCATCGCAATATCGTTACCACGAATGGCACGCATTTGCTGCGGCGTTTTCTGCGCCAGATCGTCATTCTGAAAACGAATGCTGCCGCCGGTTATCCGTCCGTTGTTGCCAAGCAACTGAATAATGGACTTACAGGTGACACTTTTACCGCACCCGGATTCTCCCACAATGCCGACAAGCTCCCCTGGCTGTACATGAAAGCTCACACCTCGCACGGCATGAACATCGCCATCGCGCGTACGGAACGTGGTTTGCAGGTTCTGAAGTTCTAATAAGTTATTCATCGCGGTTCGCTCCTGGCTCAAAAGCCGTACGGAACACATCGCCCAGCACGTTAAAACTGAACACCGTCAGCAGAATCAAAATACCGGGGAACATCGCCAGCCAGGAGGCTTCGCCAATGTATGACTGTGCATTGTTGAGCATACTTCCCCACGATGCCGCAGGCGCTTGTACGCCAAGACCGAGGAAGCTGAGCGTCGATTCCATCAAAATGGCAGACGCGATATTGAGCGTGGCGGCGACAATAATGGTTGGAAGCACGCCGGGAATGATATGGCGCACAATGATACGCAGCGGGTGTTCACCCGACGCACGGGCGTAAAGCACATACTCACGCTCTTTCACCGACAGGGTTTCAGCCCGCACCAGGCGCGACATATTCATCCACGTCAGCAGACTGATGATCAGGATGATGTTATCCACGCCTGGCTTGAGGTAGGCATTCACCACCAGCAGCAGGAAAAACGCCGGGATCGCCATCAAAATATCAACCGCACGCATCATCAGATTATCGAGCCAGCCGCCGAAATAGCCGCTGACTGTCCCCACGATAGTGCCAATCAGCGTCGAAAAGAGCATCGCCAAAAAACCGACCATCAGGGAGATTTGCCCGCCGTAAAGGGCTCGGGTGAAGTAGTCCCGTCCGTATTCGTCCGTCCCAAACCAGTGCGCGCCGTCAGGCGGTAACGTGCGTGCGACCAGTGACATTTGATCGGGATCGTAAGGACTTAACCCCGCACAAAGCGCGGCAGCGACGAAAATAAAGAGTACCAGCAGGGAAAACTGCGCCGGACGATTGCGGCGCAACTGGTGGCGAACTTGTTGCCAGCGTCTGCTCATCCGGGGTTACCTCAGTGTACGAATGCGGGGATCGGCGAAGCGATAAAGCACGTCGGCGATCAGGTTGCCCACGATCAGCATCATCGATGAAAGCATGATGATCGCCATGATCAGCGGGTAATCCAGCGAGGTGATCGACTGGATCCCCAGCAAACCCATACCTGGCCAGGAGAAGACGCTTTCCGTCACATACGCGCCCACAACCAGTTCACCAAACGACAGTCCAAACAGCGTAATCACCGGTAGCAGCACGTTTTTCAGCACATGGCGGAACAGGATGCTGGAACGCGTTGCGCCATAGGCAAGCTGAGTTTGCACGTAGTCGGCAGAAAGCTGAGAGATCGTATTGGAGCGGATGTAGCGCACGTAGCTGGAGAGGTTATAAAAGGTCAGCGCGATGCACGGCAACACACCGTGACGCACTACATCCAGCCAGTTGTCATCCATGCCGATCGTGCGCATCCCCATACTGGGAAACCAGTTAAGCTGCACAGCAAACACGGTAATCAACAAAATCCCGAACCAGAAGATGGGTACGGAGATCCCGATATAGGCGAACAGATTCAGAATATGATCCAGCCAGCGATGCTTAAATGCGCCCGCCAGCAAGCCCAACGGGATCGCCAGAACGATCGCCATAAGCAGAGATGCGCCCATCAGCCCTAATGTGGCCGGAATGCGCTCACCAATCATCTCCAGTACCGGACGATGGTAAATCAGAGAGTAGCCCAGATCGCCCTGCAACACGTTTTTGAGCCACAGGGCGTATTGTGTCACCAGCGGCTTGTCCAGCCCCATGCTCTGGCGAATGCGCTCGATGTCTTCCGGAGCCATGCGCGGCGTAATGTAGGCCGCCACCGGATCACCTGGCGCGAGTTTGACCAGCAAAAACGCCACCAGCGAAATAAAGAAAAGCATCGGTAGCAGTTGCAGCAACCGACGCGTCAGTAATGTGTTCACGACAAGCCCTTACACGACTTACTCATACAAAAGCCCCGGCCAGATGACCGGGGCAATAGCTTATTTTTGGTAGATTTTTGACAGATCCTGGAACAGGTATACAGGCTTAGGTTCGGCTTCCTGCGTACCGCCAAAGCGTTTATCCACAGCAACAGTCGCGTTGGTATAAGCGATGGGGTAGTAAGTCATCTCATTGGCGACGGTTTGCTGAATTTGCTTATAAATTTCAGCACGTTTCGCGTTGTCAGTTTCAATCGCACCTTTGTCCCACAAGGCGTCGAACTGCGGGTTCTTATAGTGCGCGTAGTTGTAGGCTTCGTTGCTCATAAACAGCGATTTATAGCCGTCTGGCTCAGCGCCCATAATGTAACCCCCGAGATTAAGCTCCCACGCAGTGTTGTTCATATCCAGGCTGCGCTGAGACATGGCGTTGGAATCCAGCGGCATCAGCTCGATGTTGACCCCTATGCCCTTCAGTTGCTGCTGAATATAAAGCGCCATGCTCTCCTGAGTTTTGTTGGTGTTCACATAGGCCAGGCGCAGCTTCAGGTTCGCCGGCGCGCCGGAGGCTTTCAGCAGATCTTTGGCTTTCTGCTGGTTGAAAGCGTACTGCTCAACGTCGTTAGTCTGATACAGGGTATCCGGCGTCAGGAATGACGTTGCCGGTTTAGCGTAATCCAGCGAGGTGAATGCCGTCTGGGTCAGCTCATCTTTATTGATGGCGTAGGCAATCGCCTGACGTAGCTCTTTGCTTTTCATGACCGGAACGTTCTGGTTAAACGTCATGTAAGCCAGACGCCCTTCCGGATAGACCACAAAGTCGAACTTGCCGGTGTTTTTCAGGCGCGTGACGTCCTGCGGGTCAACCATCTTCAGGTTGATCTCGCCGTTTTGCAGCGCCAGGTTTGCCGCATTGCTGTCTTTGGCTAAACGGTAGGTCACGGAATCGAGCTTCGCTTTCCCGTTCCAGTAATCATCAAAGCGGGTCAGCGCATAGTACTGCCCGGCCCGGTACTCTTTAAACCTGAACGGCCCGGAACCCACTGGCGCATCGTTTTTAGTGCTCTTTTCCAGGTCGCTTTCACCGGCAAAGATGTGCTGCGGGATCGGGTAAATTTGTACCAGCGTTCCGGTAAATGCGGCACTCACCTGCGGCAACGTGAATTTCACGGTACGGTCGTCCACTTTACTCACTTCTACCGGTTTTCCACCGTAAGTGAACATACTGCGGAAGAAGCTATGCTGTTTGGCATCGAGCAATTTATTAAAGGTGAAGACCACATCGTCAGCCGTCAGAGGCTGACCATCCTGCCATTTCAGATTCGGTTTTAACGTCAGGGTGTAGCTCAGGTTATCCGCCGAGGGCGTCAGGCTTTCAGCCAGACCCCATTCGATTTTGCCGTCGTTAAAACTGTAGAGAGGAGCATAAAGCGCCTGCATGATCGTCAGGGTTGTGCGGTCACTGGCGTACAGTGGGTTAACCGCTAACGGGTCGCCAGAGGTAATGCCGATGATCAGAGCCCCCCCCTCTTTCGGCGCATCGTTTTTCGCGGCTGGCGCATTTGCCGTCTCTTTATTTTTCGCATCATCACAGCCTGCCAGACCTAACGCGAGCGATACTACAACTGCCGATAACAGAAGCTTACGCATCTCACTAACTCCTTGCCCGATAAAGTTTTATTACTACTACGTTGTCTTTATATCTGAGCATCATATGCAGCTTTGCGTGAATCCGCATTAATAATGAAAATGCGATTTTCGATTAAGCTTATACCGAATTTGATATATATAAGCGCCAGAAGGAATAGCCGCGACGCTATTGCGCTCACAACGTTAAAGGGTTCACAGATCTCCTGCTACACTGCCTCAACACATCACTCAAAAGGCAGACCAACATGTCCGACAACACCTACCAGCCACCAAAAGTGTGGGAATGGAAACAGAACAACGGCGGCGCGTTCGCCAACATCAACCGCCCGGTTTCCGGCGCAACCCATGAGAAAGAGTTGCCTGTTGGCACGCATCCCCTTCAGCTTTATTCCCTGGGGACACCCAACGGTCAGAAAGTCACCATTATGCTGGAAGAGCTTCTGGCACTGGGAGTGACAGGGGCTGAGTACGATGCGTGGTTGATTCGTATCGGTGAAGGCGATCAGTTCTCCAGCGGTTTTGTTGACGTGAACCCGAACTCGAAAATTCCGGCACTGCGCGACCATTCAACAACCCCGCCAACACGCGTATTTGAATCCGGCAACATTCTGCTCTACCTCGCGGAGAAATTTGGTCACTTCCTGCCAAAAGATCCGGCGGGCCGTACCGAAACCCTGAACTGGCTGTTCTGGCTGCAAGGCTCCGCGCCATTCCTCGGCGGAGGTTTTGGTCACTTCTATAACTATGCGCCAGTGAAGATTGAGTATGCGATCGACCGCTTTACGATGGAGTCTAAGCGTCTGCTGGATGTGCTGGATAAACAGCTGGCACGCGGGCGTTATGTCGCAGGTGAAGAGTACACTATTGCGGATATCGCAATTTGGCCATGGTTCGGCAACGTTGTTCTTGGCAACGTGTATAACGCTGCCGAGTTCCTGGACGCAGAGAAGTACACCAACGTCCTGCGTTGGGCGCAGGATGTCGCCCATCGCCCGGCGGTGAAACGCGGTCGTATCGTTAACCGGACCTTCGGTGAGCCGAGCGAGCAGTTACATGAACGCCATGCGGCAAGTGACTTCGATACGCATACCGAGGATAAGCGTCAGGGCTAATGTACAGACAGTGCCCTCTCCTCACGGGAAGGGCCAGGAGTGAGGGGGAACATGCTGCGTCAGTGGTCATTCCGTTCACCTTACGTTCCATGCATCTCTGTCACCACATAAGTCGTGAACGTGCCAGGGTGGCTCAATCGCCATTCTGGCAACCCAGGCTCCCGGCGGAAATCCGCCGCTACGCGGTTCCTTCGGCTTTTCCTTGCACCTCGCCCCGGCCTACAGGAAACGCCTCAGCGATTTTCAGCCGGACCAGGGCATCGCGGTAATGCTTTTGTTCTATTAAGCTTCTGGTAAGAAAATTCGAGAGTCGCACTCAGCAAAATCGCAACGCTTTGCAGGATCACCCTCCAAACCCCGCAT
Organism: Enterobacter sp. RHBSTW-00994; assembly: GCF_013782625.1. Classification (NCBI taxonomy): domain Bacteria; kingdom Pseudomonadati; phylum Pseudomonadota; class Gammaproteobacteria; order Enterobacterales; family Enterobacteriaceae; genus Enterobacter; species Enterobacter sp. RHBSTW-00994. Next base: position 4,068,116 of record NZ_CP056199.1, read on the forward strand.
CACGTAATATCTTTTTTGCCTTTTCCGACTGTAAAAAATCCGCCAGCCTTTGCGCCCGGGGCGTGATAAGCGCGAATGCATACTCCGCATGCGGGTTAAACGGCGCGGGGATCGGCACGATCGTCAGCCCGTCAATCTGCCGTAGTTTGCCTGCATAACTGGCATAACCAATGAACAGATCCGCCTGGCCACTGTGAATGATCCATTCTGCGGCCAGTTTTCCCGCCGGAACAGGAGCAGATTCTCGCCCACCAACCAGCGCCTGAGCGCGGTTACGGGCAGCGTCCCCCGCGTTACCCATACGATCAAACAACACCTGGGTGTAATCCCCGGAAGGATCGGCCCCAGCCGTGGAGGTGGCGATCCGAATGTCGTCACGGGTGAGGAGCGAAAGCCAGTCGTCACCTGCACGCAACACATCACTGCGCACGGTCAGGCACAATGTATTGCGGGTAAATGGCACAACAGCCAAAGCATCGAGTGCCTGCGGGTGAGCAAGATTAGCTGAGGCAAACAGATCACAAGGTTCACCGGCTTCAATACGTTCTCGTAACAAGCCAGCAGGGCCGAATACGGTTTCAACCGGTTCAGGAAAATTCGCCATGAGCTGCGGCCATACGCCCCGTAAACTGCCTGCCGCCAGCACGCGCATCAGTCAATGCCCTGGTAGTTTGTGCGGTAGAAACGTTGATACCAGTCATTCGCCACTTTATGCATATCAACGTCCTTAAATTTCTCCGGGTAAAGCTTTTTCGCCATCCACAGCTCACCGATACCCATCGCTTCCGGCATTGGGTAGCCCCAGGCTTTAGCGTAATCCGGCATCAGATAAACACGGTGATTTTTTACCGCGTCGATCACCTGCCACTGCGAGCCGGAATTAATCTCCCCGACGACAGAAGGATAACGATCCTGCACAAAGATCACCTGAGGGTTCCAGGCGATCACTTGCTCCATCGCCACGGTTTTGAAACCCTGAATGGTGGCAGCAGCCACGTTCACTGCACCTGCGTGCGCCATCATTAATCCGGTGTATTTACCTGAACCGTAGGTGGTGAGTTCCGGGTTGGCCATGTAGGCGCGAACGCGCTTATCAGCGGGGATATCTTTCAGACGGTCACTGACCATCTTGCGCCCCTTGTCGGTGGCCTCGATCAGCGCTTTGGCTTCAGGTTGTTTATTGACGATCTCACCAATCAGCGTGATCCCCTCGCGCAACCCGAGATCGTATGCCTGCTCTTCGTCGGCCATGGTTGGGTTCAGTTTGGCTTTTTCGCCTGCGGCGTCGTGACGCAGGGAGATGGCGACCACGGGAATGCCGAGGCTGCTGATTTTATCGATCATCTCCTGCGGTGCATAGTTGGTGACAAAGACCACCTGGGGCTTTAGCGCCACCAGTTTTTCCGGGTCGACATGGGTGAGATCGCCCAGCGCCGCTTTCTGATTCAGCTCCGGTGCAAGACGCGCATAGCCGTCACCCAACTGCTGTTTCCAGTTCGCCATCACACCGACGATTTTGTCCGTGGCGTTCATTTGCACCAGCAAGTTCAACGTCTGATGCTGGAGCACAACGACGCGGTCCACTTCATCAGGGATCGTGACGGTGCGACCAATCTGGTCCGTTATCTGGCGAGATGCCTGGGATGATAACGGGAGAAAAATCAGTACGCTAAATGCGACTGCCTGCCAAAAGCGCTGTTTCATAATGTCCTCACATTTTCGTTATGCAAATCATTATACAGCGATGGGTAATTGAAGTCGTGGTGTGCTTTGGGGGTAGGTTTACAGGGCATTATTAGCCTATCGGGTATTCAGATGCACTGGCAGACTGCCCCCCAATGTTTGATTGATCACTACAAGGAACCGTTATGAAATACCTCAAAGTCACCCTTCTTTTCACCGCGCTTATCGTTTCTTCTTCCGGTATGGCGATGGATAAGACCGCTGCCGGGGCAGTTGCGGGAGCGACTATCGGCGCGATTACAGGCAAAGATGTGAAATCCACCGTTGGCGGCGCGGTCGTTGGTGCGGGTGCGGGGGCAATGTTCAAAAATGGCGATAAAGGAAAAGCAGCACGTAAAGGCGGTGCGATTGGCGCTGCCGTTGGTGCAGGTGCTGCCGCGGTTACCGGCAAAAGCGTGTTAAAAGGTGCAGCAGTTGGAGCAGGTTCTGGTGCATTGATTGGTGAAGTGACGCACTAACGCTTCAGGCCGGGTTTTCCCCGGCCAGGAGTATCGGCTAAAAGCCCCGAAAAGACGGCTTTCCCCCGGTAAAAACGCTATTTTCACGCCTTATCGCAAATCACTCTCTTTTTTCAACATCGTATTTACAACGACCCACTAAACTGGCAAGAATCACACTTATTTTCTTAAGAAAATTCTCATGTCAGAACAGGCGCTGAAACAGCAGATCCAGAATCTGAAAAAGCATAATGCCCGGCTTGCCAGGCTGGCGCGTGACGCCCGTAGTAAGCTCAGCGCAGCCCTGGACGGTACGGGCTTGTGCCTGTGGCAGCTCGACGTACCAACGGGAAAGTTGATTATCTATAACCGTCGCTGGGGCTCTATGCTCGGTTATCAGCCGAAAGAGCTGAGCGCACAGTTTGAAGTCTGGCGCGATCATTTGCACCCTGATGACAGGCAGATGGTGCTGAATGCTTTCTACGATCACCTGCATGGTAAAACCCCTTTTTATGAAGCACTGCACCGGATGCAGCATAAAAACGGCAAAATCACCTGGGTACTGGACCGGGGTCGCGTCAGTGAATGGGATGAACACGGAACCCCCCTTAAGGTGACCGGAACCCATATTGATATGACCAAAGAGAAGCAGTACGAAGAGCAACTCGCCATGCTGGCCAACCACGACCCGCTAACCGGGCTTGCCAACCGTCACGCCTTAGTCAAACATTTCGAGGCATTAAAAAATTCAGGGGCGCTCTGCGTGGCATTTATTGACCTGGATGATTTCAAAACGGTGAACGATACTTTTGGGCATCGTAGCGGCGATGAACTGTTAATTCAGCTCAGCCATCGGTTACGCGAAAGCTGCCCGCAAGGGAGTATCGTCGGTCGTCTGGGTGGCGATGAGTTCGTGCTCTTGTTACCTTTCCCGCTCTCCAGTCTGCTGGTGAATAGCGCAGCGCACAGTTGCCTGCGGGCAGCACTGATGCCCTTCGAACTGGATAACGGGCAAGCGCGGGTGGGCGCCTCGATTGGGATTGATGAGGTGCAGTGGCAGGATGATTTTGTCAATGCACTCAGGCGCGCCGATCAGTCGATGTACCAGATTAAACACACCGGGAAAAACGGTGTGGCGATTGGTTCAACGCTGATCTCTATTTCCCGCACCGGAACAGATGACTGAAACTTACCCTTCCAGACGGTAGCCCGCCATAAAATAACGCAGCGCAGCACTAGAGTGACTTTCCCGGAAGAAGTCCATCACCATGTCTCTGTCCAGCCCGTAACGGCGGGTTAAAATACCGGCTTCCCACGCGCTAAGTTGCCGATCGCCGGTCTTCTCAAACATGCGGTGCGAAAAACCCAGCACAAATCCGCGCTTATAATCGGAACAGAAATGCGCCACATTTTTCGCGGTATCAGCCTGCACTGCGTGCATCCCCGCCATCAGTCCTTTACCAAAATGGTTTTCCATCGTTATGCCCCCAATCGCTATATAGTAAATTATATAGCGATATTTTGAGCGGTGGCTAGTGCTATTTAAGGCCGCACAAGGCGGCCTTTAGAGGAGGGAAATTTAGAAGGAGACCCAGTCGTCCGGCGCACCTGCCGTTTTGACACGGGCTGGCGTCTTGAGGGGCGTTGCGGCTACCACACTTTGAGGCTCTTGTGCAGAAAGACGGAATTTTTGCACTGAACGCTGCAACTCCTCCGTCTGACGTTCCAGGGCTGACGCCGCGGCAGAAACCTGCTCCACCAGCGAGGCGTTTTGCTGGGTGACGCCGTCCATCTGGCTAATCGCCACACCGACCTGCGAAATGCCTTTGCTCTGCTCTTCGGATGCCGACGCAATCTGCTTCATGATGGTCGTCACTTCGGTGACAGCCCGCAGAATCGCTTCCATGGTCGTGCCCGTGTCACTCACCAGCTTAGCGCCCTCTTCCACCCGGTTAACAGAATCAGCAATCAGCCCTTCGATCTCTTTTGCCGCATTCGCACTGCGGCTCGCCAGATTCCGGACTTCACCGGCCACCACGGCGAAACCGCGACCCTGTTCACCGGCTCGTGCCGCTTCTACTGCAGCGTTGAGTGCCAGGATGTTGGTCTGGAAAGCAATGCTGTTAATGACGGTGGTGATTTCCGCAATTTTCTTCGAGCTGCCGGAGATACCGCTCATAGTGGTGACAACGTCGTCCACCAGTGAGCCACCACGACTGGCGGTTGTTGAAGCGACATCTGCCAACTGGCTTGCCTGACGGGCGCTTTCAGCATTCAGTTTCACCGTTGCCGTCAGTTGCTCCATGCTGGCGGCGGTCTCTTCCAGCGCTGCGGCCTGCTCTTCGGTTCGCGAAGAGAGATCGTTGTTACCGCTCGAAATCTCCGTCGCACCGCGCCAGATATTTTCGCTACCGGAACGGATCGTGCTAACGGCTTCGCGCAGGCTATCCTGCATCGCACTTAACAGCGGTACGAGCTGTCCCACGCAGTTGCGACCAAAAGGTACAATCGGCTGGCTGAGATCGCCCTGCGCAATATTGCGGAAGTGTTCACGAATACGGTCAAGCGGTTTTACCAGCATTGCGACCAGATAACGGTCGGTGAACAGCAGGATCAGCAGACCAACAATGGTGGCTGTGATAATGACCGTCCGGGTCATGCTGGTCAGGCTGTCAACCACCACGCGGGTGCTGTCGAGCGTATTCCCTGCTGCGGTATTGAAGCTTTCAGCAGCAGCGCCAAACGCACGGCTCAGTGGAGGCGTCACGTTATTAGCTTGCTGGCGATATCCCTCAAGTGAGCCTTGTTGCGCTTGCTGCATCTGAGGTGTAATTCCCTGTTCGAGCAACGCCTGCCAGCTACTAATCACCTGTGCGGACACCTGCTCATCCATAGGACCTGGAGAGATGGACTTCATCTGTTCCAGTTTCTTACTCATGTTATCCAGCGCCTGCTGGGCCGAAGCCAAATCCGGCGTGCCGCCTGCCGCTTTGGCCTCCATCGCGCGACTCAGACGCGTAACAAAACGAAAATACTGATCGTTACCCTGGCTCAATATCGTCATCTGTTGAACCAGTTGTCTGTCAACCTCGTTACCGTCTGTAACCCTGGAAAGTGACCAGGTGCTGTAGAGTCCTACACCTGCCCACATCAAACAAAAGAGACCCAAAATCGTCAACATGACGAACCGAATCGTAAAATTACGAAGCATTTGCATAGTGTGTTCCTTGCCGTTAGGGAGACACGTCCAGAGACGAGTCTTACCCTCGTTATCGGCAGGCGCTGTGGAAAATATAACCTTTTGTGATTCTTTTTGATTACGGAAAACGATCAACTCAGGTATTTTTCAAACCAGCTTAACGTTCGCTGCCAGGCCAGGCCTGCTGCGGCCTCATCGTATCTTGGCGTAGAATCGTTGTGAAATCCGTGGTTTACACCAGGATAGATATACGCCTCGTAAACCTTATTGTTCAATTTAAGAGCTGCTTCATAGGTAGCCCAGCCATCGTTAATATTTTTATCGAGCTCAGCGTAGTGCAGCAATATGGGAGCCTTAATTCTGGGTACGTCTGCCGCCGGAGGTTGTCTGCCATAAAAGGGAACGGCACACGCCAGTTCCGGGTACGCCACCGCTGAAGCGTTAGCCACACCACCGCCATAGCAAAAACCGGTGATCCCGACCTTACCGGTCGCATTCGGATGCGTTTGCATAAACGTAATCGCCGCGAAAAAATCATTCATCAGCTTTGTCGGGTCAACCTTCTGCTGTAACGCTTTCCCCTCCTCATCGTTTCCCGGATAACCCCCAACCGAGCTTAAACCGTCTGGCGCAAGCGCGATGTAACCGGCTTTGGCCACTCGACGCGCCACATCTTCGATATAGGGATTCAGCCCACGGTTTTCGTGTACCACAACCACGGCAGGAACTTTACCTGTGGCTTTGGCTGGTTTCACCAGATAACCCCGGACTTCGCCATGACCCTCGGGTGATGGGTAATGTATGTACTCCGGCAAAATATCCGGATCGGTGAATTTCACCTGCTCCGCCAGGGCATAGTCAGGCTTAAGCATATTGAACAGCGCCAGTGCCGTGACCCCGCCGACTGCATACCGCGCCGCCAGGTTGAGAAATTCACGTTTGGTGATTTTGCCGTGGGCGTAATAATCATAGTAATCAAGCAATTCTTGCGGAAAATCTTTGGCGGTCAGGCGTGTCATCGCTTATCTCCATGAATTGTGTTTTGATAAGCATAGAATGAAAACGCTGTTTCGAAAATTCATCGACAAGAAAGGAGACATCATGTCCTGGAACCCCTACTCCGGCCGCTATGAGAACATGCAGTACCGATACTGTGGAAAAAGTGGTTTGCGCTTGCCCGCTCTGTCACTGGGCTTGTGGCACAGTTTTGGTCATGTTCAGGCACTCGACTCCCAGCGCATATTGCTGCGCAAAGCCTTCGATCTGGGCATGACCCATTTCGATCTCGCCAATAACTATGGCCCACCAGCGGGCAGTGCCGAGGAGAATTTTGGCCGTCTGCTGCGTGAAGATTTCGCCGCCTACCGCGATGAACTGGTGATTTCGACCAAAGCAGGTTACGACATGTGGCCGGGGCCCTATGGGTCTGGCGGATCACGCAAATATCTGCTTGCCAGCCTCGACCAGAGCCTGAAACGTCTGGGTGTGGAATATGTCGACATCTTCTATTCCCATCGCGTGGATGAGAATACGCCGATGGAAGAGACTGCCTCTGCGCTGGCGCAAGCGGTACAAAGCGGCAAAGCATTGTACGTGGGGATCTCGTCCTACTCGACAGAACGCACTCAGAAAATGGCTGACCTGTTGCGTGAGTGGAAAATCCCGCTGCTTATTCATCAGCCATCCTACAACTTGCTGAACCGTTGGGTGGATAAGAGTGGGTTACTGGATACGCTGGAGGCCAACGGCACTGGCTGTATCGCCTTTACGCCGCTGGCGCAGGGGTTGCTGACAGGGAAATACCTGAACGGTATTCCTGATGGTTCCCGGATGCAGCGCGAAGGCAAAAAGGTACGTGGTCTGACAGAGAAAATGCTGACTGAAGCCAACCTGAACAGCCTGCACTTACTCAATGAGATGGCACATGCGCGCGACCAGACAATGGCGCAAATGGCACTTAGCTGGTTGCTGAAAGATGAGCGGGTCACGTCAGTGCTGATTGGCGCGAGCCGTCCTGAACAACTGGAAGAGAACGTTCAGGCATTGAATAACCTGCGTTTCACCGATGATGAGCTGATGAGAATTGACCAGCATGTCGCGGATGGAGAATTGAATTTGTGGCAGGCGTCGTCGGATAAATAGGTGATATTCCCCTCACCCGCCCTCTCCTCACTGGGGAGAGGTTAGGTTGAGGGGCGAGGGCAAATTACTTCTTACTGATCTTATCCAGATACCCCATCACAAACGCCGACAGTACAAACGTCAGGTGGATAATCACGTACCACATCAGTTTGTTATCCGGGATATTCTTCGCATCCATAAACACGCGTAACAGATGAATGGAAGAAATTGCCACGATGGATGCCGCAACTTTGTTCTTCAGCGACGTGGCATCCATTTTACCCAGCCAGCTCAGCTTCTCTTTGTGCTCGGCGATATCCAACTGGGAAACAAAGTTCTCATAACCGGAGAACATCACCATCACCAGTAACCCACCAACCAGCGTCATATCCACCAGCGACAGCAGCACCAAAATCAGATCCGATTCGGCAACAGAGAAAATGTTGGGCAAGACGTGAAAAATTTCCTGGAAAAACTTAATGGTCAGCGCGACCAGAGCCAGTGAGAGGCCAAAATAAACGGGTGCCAAGATCCAACGAGAGGCATACATTGCGTTTTCGAAAAAGCGTTCCATAGAGTCCTGTCAGCAAACGAAACCAGCGCCCAGTATATCTCAACGGCGATAACAGTTTGCAACAACTAACCAACAAAACACCTACACGTCATCAGGGTTAATTTCTGGGCGCGCGTACTCTGGCCACACCAGCACAACCAGTTCCGGATACGCCTCCAGACTAAACTCGCGAAAACATTGACGTAAGTTTAATACGTCTAAATCAGAATACGACACCTTCTCACCGTTAAGGCAGCGCTTTTTGATATTGTCATAATATTTATAGACTGCTGAATTCAGGTCGCTGCAACGACGCTGAGCTTCAAACAACCCCGGCGTGTCATTAATTTCTGACATCTTCATCCGCTTAATAGTGGCGTGAAGGAAGTCGATATATTCGTGATTCACCCTCCAGTACCATACGGGCGTCACCGAGTTCATCAAAACGGAAAAATGATCTTCCCCTTCCTCTTTAGTCATAGGTTCTGGTTGTAGAGGTTCACTGGCGTCTTTCGACACTTTCGTTTTATTGAACTCATGCATCAATAAAAGAACACCAGCGGTCAGTAATAGTAATGTGACGACCGTAAAAAAAATGCTGTTCATGGGTAGGCTCCATTTTTTTTGATTTTAAAATTGCCTCATGTTATTGTCAACGAATCTCACGCCTTTACCAACCCCACCCTGTTGAAATTAAAGGAAATTAAAATGCTGCCCGACAATCTCGTCCCGGCTAAGTACCACATTGCGCCTGTGGCACAGCAGTCGGCGGAAGCAGAAAAAGAGGCTAATTTCACTCAGGGGAAAAGAAAACTCTCCGATTTTGAGTCCGACATATTAATTGGTGTTTCCCGAACGGGGAAATCCCGTAATATGTTGCTGGAAGAACATGATCGTCATATAAAAGACCGTTTATTCCGTGTTGTAAAAATTGAAGCCTTTGTTCACCTTCTTGAGGATCTGCAGGCTGAAGGTGAAATAGATGCCCAGACACTAAGTCAAATAATGGCTGAAAAAACTAAAGAAATAAATGAAGCGGGTAATGAAATTTGGCTTAATCTTATTACTCGTGAAAAAAATAACCCTATATTTTATAACCTAGGGGAAGATTAACGTGAAGGAAGTTGAAGATAACAACGTTTATTTAACTTTAGATGACAAAAAAAGTGACGAGTTTATCTTAAAGCAAAATCTCGACGCGTTGAAAAACGCTAAAAATGTCGAGATGACCCGTATTACGCAAGACCTGGTATCGATACCAGCCACACTGGTACGCCTGAAATGGCAGAATCGCCGTGAAATTTATGCTTTACAGGTGAAAGAAGAGATTTATGGCGCAGTGATTAATGCCATTATGGAACAACGTCCTGATCTAAAAGAAAAGCTGCTGGGACGCCTGGAAACAAATTATCAATACCTGCTGGCCAGAGAAACCGCGACCCTGCGACTGACCCGTAAATTATCAGAGGGCGAGTATCACACCTCTAATGTCACCTTCGTCGCACTGGATGAAGAGGTCAGTGAATCCAAAACCAACCCACAAGGCTAATTAAATCGAAACACGGCTATTGCCTCTTTCAACTGCCCTGTCTGCTGCTGTTGCTCTTCAGCAACCTGCAATGTTTGCGCGACATGCCGCACATTCTCCTGCACACTGGCGTCAATACTGGCGATACTGCCATTCATCTGCGTAATACTTGCCCGCTGCTGTTCACTCATTAACGAAAGCTCTTCCAGCAATGAACGCAACCCTTCGACATTCTCAATAATGGATTTCATCGTCAGACCGGCCTGTTCAACCTGCTCCACACCGTGCTGAGTAGTGTGCTCTGAAGTGGTGAGGAGATGACGAATCTCTTTTGCCGCCCCTTCGCTACGCTGTGCCAGCATGCGAACCTCAGATGCAACCACGGCAAACCCTTTGCCATGCTCTCCGGCACGCGCCGCCTCGACAGAGGCATTCAGAGACAGAATATTAGTCTGAAACGTAATTCCATCGATCAGCTCCAGAATGTCGTAAATACGTCGTGACTCCTCGTGGATCTGCTCCATGGCACGAATCGCCTGACGAACATTCTCACCGCCCTGATCTGCAACCTCACTCACGCTTAATGCCATTTCTCTGACCTGAGCCGCCTTGTCGCTGGTCTGCGTGGCAACCATATTGAGATGCTCCATCGCACTGGCTGCCGTCGCCAGCGACGTCGCCTGGTGATCGGTTCGCTCTGAGAGAGCCCGATTGCGCTGGCGCAACGACCTGGATGCTTCCAGTAACTGACCGATGTTTGTGCTGACCTGCTCCAGGGTATTGCGCATCGTGCCTAACGTCAGGCTGAAAGTCCGGGCAAATGAAGAATGCGTGGGGGGCATATCGGCGGCGAGTGTCAGAAAACCAGGTTCCCGATTAATAATGCCCGCAAGCTTTGCAACTTCACTGGCGGAGCGTGCATCTTGCGCCATACGAACCGCAAGCAAGATCAGAATCGCCGTTTGCACCACCACAAATAACCCGTGAAAAACCACCATATGAAACCCGGCGTGCATAAAGACCACCACACCAAACAGGCCATACTCTTGCAGGTAATTAAACACCAGATGATGAACGGCAATCGCAGCCGCCCCCATCAGTAACGGACGCCAGTCGCGCCAGGCCAGGAGGGCCGAGAGCAACACAAACACCGAAAAATGGTACTCGCTGTCGCCATTACCCAACTGAATGATCAGTGCAGACCAGGCCATCAGTATCACGGCAAAACTCAGACGTAACAGCAATGTACCTGGAAATAGCAGGGCTAGCGCCAGCGAAAGAACAAGTAAGAGAGTGCCCATACTTAAGGCCAGTGACACACCGTCATTCATGTAACCGATCCCCAGTGAAACACCCCACATGCCCCCTATCAGTACCAACATTAACCGGTCAGCACGCTGTCGTATTGCAGCCAGAGAGATGAGTTCGTGTTGAGGTGCATGCGGGTGCAGCCATGTCATCATCGCCATAGAGTTTCTCATGCTGTGCAGGTGAAATACGCCCTTCAGAAGAAGGAATATTATTATTATCTGGCTTAAGCGTAGTGGGTATATTCCGCGATGCCATTCCTGCAGAAGATATATTCTTTCGGGATGAAATTAATTTAATATCAGCTTAACTATCAATGGATTATTTATTTTTTCTACCGTAGGGAAATAACCGTAATGAGAGGGGGCTTAATGCGGGTAATAGAGTGGAAACGGTGACGGATGACAAACAAAAAAGCTGGCTTTCGCCAGCTTTTCTTCGTTATTTTGCGGTCGCTTTCTCTTCGCCAACCAGACCAATCTTCAGGTAGCCCGCCTGATGCAGCGTGTCCATTACCCTCATCATGGTTTCATAATCGACAGTTTTATCCGCCCGGAAGAAGACGGTTGTGTCTTTCTTACCGCCCGTCAGCGTGTCCAGAGCCGGAATAACCGATTCATCTGTTACCGGATCGTTCCCCAGGAACATGGACTTATCGGCTTTCACTGACAAGTAGATTGGTTTTTCCGGACGCGGCTGCGGCTGACTGGATGACGCAGGCAGATTGACCTTCACGTCAACTGTCGCCAGAGGCGCGGCGACCATGAAGATAATCAGCAGAACCAGCATGACATCGATAAACGGCGTCACGTTGATTTCATGCATTTCACCGTTATCGTCCAGATTTTCATTAAGACGCATTGCCATAGAATCAGCCTACACGCAGTTTGGACGCAGAATGCACGGGTTTAACAGAACTGGCATTCAGATCCAGATCACGGCTTTGCAGCAGCAGAACCTGCGCAGCAACGTCACCGAGAGTGGCTTTATAGCTACCGATCATACGCGCGAAGATGTTGTAGATAACTACCGCAGGAATTGCTGCAACCAGGCCAATCGCCGTTGCCAGCAACGCTTCAGCGATACCTGGCGCAACCACCGCGAGGTTGGTGGTTTGAGTCTGAGCAATACCGATAAAGCTGTTCATAATGCCCCAGACCGTACCAAACAAGCCGACAAACGGAGAGATCGCCCCGATAGTCGCCAGATAACCGTTACCGCGTCCCATATGACGGCCTACAGCCGCAACACGACGCTCCAGACGGAAACCGGTACGCTCTTTAATACCTTCGTTATCTTCACTGCCTGCAGAGAGCTCCAGCTCGTTCTGCGCTTCGTTCACTAAAAGGGTTGTAAGGCTTTTCGCGTGGAAGGATGACGTGAAGTCAGACGCCTGATCCAGAGAGCGGGCTTCTGCCAGTTGCTGCTGCTCGCGCTTAAGGCGACGCTTCTGAGAAATAAGCTCTACGCTCTTGCTGAAGAAAATAGCCCAGGTGATCACGGACGCCAGAATCAGGCCGATCATCACAATCTTAACCACGATGTCAGCATGCTGATACATGCCCCAGACGGAGAGATCCGTCTGCATCAAATTATTACCCACTCTGTATCTCCAGGACGCAAATCACAAAATCTGAGCGTAATAATATCAAAACGACGTCGAATTGATAGTAGTTCTCATTAGTATTTACATACTGCCGTAAATTCCGCTCACTTTCCTTGCGCTTACGCAGTAAAAATTTCTTATGCGTATTTTTCATAATATTTTCTGCTTATTCGATAAGCATCCAAGTGCACATTTTTACAATCGTGGTAGTCTGGACGTCCAGACGTATAAAAACAGGGTTGGCAAACATGACAAAAAAGCATCTTGATACCACGCTTGTGCAGGCTGGGCGCAGTAAAAAATATACGCAGGGCTCGGTTAATAGCGTGATCCAGCGCGCCTCTTCGCTGGTGTTTGATACCGTTGAAGACAAAAAAATCGCCACGCGTAACCGCGCCAAAGGCGGTCTGTTTTACGGCCGTCGCGGCACGCTGACCCATTTTTCGCTGCAAGAAGCGATGTGTGAACTGGAAGGCGGTGTGGGCTGCGCGCTGTTCCCCTGCGGTGCAGCGGCCGTTGCCAATACCATTCTGGCTTTTGTGGAACAGGGTGATCACATTCTGATGACCAACACGGCCTATGAACCAAGCCAGGATTTCTGCACCAAAATCCTCAGCAAGCTCGGCGTCACCACCGGCTGGTTTGATCCGCTGATCGGCGAAGGTATCGCAGACCTTATTCAGCCAAACACGCGCATTGTGTTCCTGGAATCGCCTGGCTCTATCACCATGGAAGTTCACGACGTCCCCGCGATCGTGAAAGCTGTGCGCAGCAAAGCGCCAGAAGCCATTATCATGATCGACAACACCTGGGCGGCAGGCGTGCTGTTTAAGGCGCTGGAATTTGATATCGATATCTCCATTCAGGCGGCAACAAAGTACCTGATTGGCCACTCCGATGGCATGATTGGCACTGCGGTTTCCAACGCTCGCTGCTGGGATCAACTGCGTGAGAATGCCTATCTGATGGGACAAATGGTCGATGCCGATACGGCCTATATGACCAGCCGCGGTATCCGTACGCTCGGCGTGCGCCTGCGCCAGCATCATGAAAGCAGTCTGAGCGTTGCTGAGTGGTTAGCCGAGCACCCTCAGGTTGAACGCGTCAATCACCCTGCGCTGCCAGGCAGCAAAGGCCATGAGTTCTGGCAACGCGACTTTACAGGCAGTAGCGGGTTGTTCTCGTTTGTTCTGAAAAAACGCCTCAGCAATGAAGAACTCGCAAGCTATCTGGATAACTTTACGCTCTTCAGCATGGCTTACTCCTGGGGCGGTTTCGAATCACTGATTTTACCTAATCAGCCAGAGCAAATTGCGGCGCTCCGTCCAGGCGGCGAAGTGGACTTCACAGGAACCCTGATCCGTCTGCATATTGGTTTAGAAAATGTTGACGATCTGATTGCGGATTTAGCGGCAGGATTTGAACGTATCGTGTAGAGTGCAGGCTGAAAATGTACTCCCTGGATTCATTTGTGAACACCGCATGCAGAAAAGTCTGCACGAGATGCGCCCGCGATCAAACCAGACGGGCGAAATTGGGAGTACAATAGCTGCATATCTGCTGTTCCACAGGAAAGTCCATGGCTGTTATTCAAGATATTATCACAGCGCTCTGGCAACACGATTTTGCCGCGCTGGCAGACCCACATGTCGTGGGGATTGTCTATTTCGTGATGTTCGCAACCCTGTTTCTGGAAAATGGACTACTGCCAGCCTCATTTTTACCCGGCGACAGCCTGCTTTTGCTCGCGGGAGCGCTCATCGGGAAAGGGGTAATGGACTTCACTCCAACGATGCTGATCCTCACGTCTGCCGCCAGCCTTGGCTGCTGGTTGAGCTATTTGCAGGGCCGCTGGCTCGGCAATACTCGCCTGGTGAAAAGCTGGTTGGCGCAGCTCCCTCATAAATACCATCAACGCGCCACCTGCATGTTTGACAGACATGGTTTGCTTGCGTTGCTGGCGGGCCGTTTTCTGGCATTTATTCGAACCCTTCTGCCAACAATGGCCGGTATTTCCGGGCTGTCTAATCGTCGCTTCCAGTTCTTCAACTGGCTGAGTGCCCTGCTGTGGGTCACCGTGGTGACGTCATTGGGTTACGCGTTGAACATGATCCCGTTTGTGAAGCATCATGAAGATCAGGTCATGACCTTCCTGATGATCCTGCCGATGTTCTTGTTGGTTGCCGGACTGGTTGGAACCATCGCCGTAGTGATCAAAAAGAAATATTGCAGCGCCTGATAACTCCCCTTTCTATCCCCTCTCCCACCAGGAGAGGGGATCACGTTCTTAAGCCCCCTGCATCGCTCTGATCCTTGTTGCATCTTCCCCCGGCGTCACGCCAAAGTAGCGCTTAAACTCCCGGCTAAATTGCGAAGCGCTTTCGTAACCCACCCGCATGGCAGCAGCACTGGCTTTCATCCCGTCATGGACCATCAACATGCGCGCCTTATGCAACCGGTATGTTTTGAGATATTGCAGCGGCGATGTGCTGGTGACTGACTTAAAATTATGATGGAACGCCGATACGCTCATGTTCGCCTCAGAAGCCAGTTGATCAACACTAAGGTTTTCCGTGTACTGGCTTTCAATGCGTTTGAGCACACGACTTATCAGACTGAAGTGTGTCTGACGGCTAACCAGCGCCAACAGCGCGCCACCACCCGGCCCCAGCAGTACATGGAAGAGAATTTCACGGATAATCTGCTTACCCAGAATACGGGCATCCAGCGGCCTGTCCATGACATCCAACAGGCGCTCAATGGCGCAGAGGATCTCATCGGATAACGTCGCGGAGTTAATACCGCTTGCGGCCATCGAGGGCTGGAACAGTTCGTCCTCACCAATTTCCATCAACAGTTCCTGTAACTGGAGAATATCAACGTTTAACCGAATACCCGCCAGGGGAACCGCTTCTGTCGCGAAAGTTTCGCATTCAAAAGGTAAAGGTACTGTCAGAAGCAGATACTCATTGGTGTCGTAGCGAAAGACACGGTCATTGATATAGCCAATTTTATGGCCAGAGAAGAGAAAAACGATGCCAGGCTGGTACATCACCGGCGTACGTGTGCCTGGCTGAGTGCCGTACAGCAGACGAACATCAGGCAATAACTCACTGAGGTTGTTTTCTTTATTTTTCAATCTATTAATTTGTTCTGTGAGCTGCAGGCAAATCTCTTCACGGTTCATCTTCACTGACTCCAGGTACGGTTTCTGACGTTTACAGTGTGCGCAGGTTTTCGTTTTTTCTCCAGTCCTCTGTAGAAATGGGCAAGACATTGGCAGGAATGTGCATTGAGAGGATGGCGTTCAATCGCCACAATGAGCACCATCAGGCAGCCCCGGCTGGCCACGATTTTTCACCCACATAAGGGAACGAGCAATGAACAACTTTAATCTCCACACCCCAACCCGCATTTTGTTTGGTAAAGGTGCAATCTCTGATCTGCGCGATCAAATCCCCGCAGATGCCCGCGTGCTGATCACTTACGGCGGCGGCAGCGTGAAAAAAACCGGCGTACTGGATCAGGTCTACAGCGCTCTGGAAGGTCTGGATGTGCGTGAGTTTGGCGGCATCGAGCCAAACCCGTCTTACGAAACGTTGATGAATGCAGTCAACATTGCCCGTGAAGAGAAGATCACCTTCCTGCTGGCTGTTGGCGGCGGCTCTGTGCTCGACGGGACAAAATTTATCGCTGCAGCAGCACACTACGCTGATGGTGTTGACCCATGGCATATCCTGGAAACCCGCGGTAGCGACATTAAAAGCGCGATCCCAATGGGTTCCGTACTGACCCTGCCAGCCACCGGTTCCGAATCCAACAAAGGCGCGGTGATCTCTCGTAAAACGACGGGCGACAAACAGGCCTTTATGAACGATCACGTCCAGCCAGTCTTCGCGATCCTGGACCCGGTTTACACCTACACCCTGCCTCCACGCCAGGTTGCAAACGGTGTTGTTGATGCCTTTGTTCACACCGTTGAGCAGTACGTGACTTACCCGGTTGACGGTAAAATTCAGGATCGTTTCGCGGAAGGCATTCTGCTGACCCTGGTCGAAGATGGTCCGAAAGCGCTGAAAGAACCTGAAAACTACGATGTACGTGCCAACGTGATGTGGGCGGCAACACAGGCACTGAACGGCCTGATTGGTGCAGGTGTACCCCAGGACTGGGCAACCCATATGCTGGGCCACGAACTGACCGCGATGCATGGTCTGGATCACGCGCAAACGCTGGCGGTAGTTCTGCCTGCATTGTGGAACGAAAAACGTGACACCAAACGCGCCAAACTGCTGCAATATGCTGAACGCGTCTGGAACATCACCGAAGGTTCTGACGATGCACGTATTGATGCCGCTATCGAAGCAACACGTAACTTCTTTGAAGGGCTTGGCGTTCCGACTCGCCTGTCAGGTTATGGTCTGGATGGCAGCTCCATTCCTGCGCTGTTGGCCAAACTGGAAGAGCACGGTATGACCCAGTTGGGCGAACACGGCGACATCACGCTGGACGTGAGCCGTCGTATCTACGAAGCGGCACGATAAGCGTTTTTACACTCCTGCCTTTCGTTTTTTGGCATTTCGTCCAGACTTAATGCACACATGCCATCGGGGGTTCGCCCCCGATGGATGAGCACTTGAAGGAGGAAAAATGGCAAACCAAACCGTAATCAAGCTTCAGGACGGCAATGTGATGCCCCAGTTGGGGCTCGGTGTATGGAAAGCCGGTAACGACGAGGTCGTATCCGCCATTCATAAAGCACTGGAAGTCGGTTATCGCTCCATCGATACCGCCGCCGCATACAAAAATGAAGACGGCGTAGGCAAAGCACTTGCCTCTGCTGATATCCCCCGCGATGAGCTTTTCATCACCACCAAGCTATGGAATGACGATCAGAAACGTCCGCGCGAAGCGTTACAGGAAAGTCTGGATAAGCTTCAGCTTGATTTCGTTGATCTCTATCTCATGCACTGGCCCGTTCCGGCAATCGATCATTACATTGAAGCCTGGGAAGGGATGATTGAGCTGCAAAAAACCGGGCTGGTAAAAAGCATCGGTGTCTGTAATTTCCAGGTTCATCATCTGCAGCGCCTGATTGACGAAACAGGTGTCGCCCCGGTGATTAACCAGATTGAATTGCACCCGCTGATGCAGCAACGCCAGCTTCATGCCTGGAATGCCACACATAAGATCCAGACCGAGTCATGGAGCCCGCTGGCACAAGGCGGTGAAGGGGTTTTCGATCAGCAAATCATTCGTGAACTTGCGGATAAGTACGGTAAGACACCGGCGCAAATTGTCATTCGCTGGCATCTGGACAGCGGCCTTGTGGTAATTCCGAAATCAGTCACACCTGCGCGCATTGCCGAGAACTTCGACGTCTGGGATTTCCGTCTCGATAAAGATGAGCTTGGCGAGATTGCGAAACTGGATCAGGGCAAGCGATTAGGGCCTGACCCGGATCAGTTTGGCGGATAAACAAAAACCCCGGCTCGCCGGGGTTTTTTATTTACGCTTTGCGTTTGACAGGTTTCTTCGCACTTGCAGACCCATTCGAACGCTGGTGCACAATCGGCGTATGTTTGGTCAGTGCCGGACGCGTATTGCGGTTCTGGCGACGAGCTTCGCGCATCTCATCCAGCGTTGGAGCAGGGACAAGACAGTCACGACGTGAACCAATCAGGTGTTTTTTACCCATGTCTTCCAGCGCCAGACGAATCAGCGGCCAGTTTGCCGGATCATGGTAACGCAACAGCGCTTTGTGCAAACGACGCTGCTTGTCACCTCTTGGAACCACCACATCTTCACTCTTATAGCCAATCTTACTGAGCGGGTTTTTACCTGTGTAATACATGGTCGTGGAGTTTGCGAGCGGCGACGGATAGAAGTTTTGCACCTGGTCCAGACGAAAGCGACGCTGTTTCAGCCACAGCGCCAGGTTCACCATATCCTCATCACGCGTACCGGGATGCGCGGAGATGAAGTATGGGATCAGATACTGCTCTTTACCGGCCTGTTTAGAGTAGGTATCGAACAATTCTTTAAAGCGATCGTAACTGCCCATGCCAGGCTTCATCATCTTCGACAATGGGCCTTCTTCGGTGTGTTCCGGCGCAATCTTCAGATAACCACCGACGTGATGCGTCGCCAGCTCTTTGATATAACGCGGATCTTCCACGGCGATGTCGTAACGCACACCGGAGGCAATCAGGATCTTCTTGATACCTTTCAGATCGCGCGCACGACGATAAAGGTTGATCGTCGGCTCGTGGTTGGTGTCCATATGCTGGCAAATATCAGGATAAACGCACGACAGACGGCGGCAGGTTTGCTCAGCGCGCGGTGATTTACAGCGCAGCATGTACATGTTGGCCGTTGGCCCACCCAGATCGGAGATAATGCCGGTAAAGCCTGGAACGGTGTCGCGAATGGCTTCGATCTCGTTAACGATCGAATCTTCAGATCGGCTCTGAATGATGCGCCCTTCGTGCTCGGTAATAGAACAGAACGAACAGCCACCAAAACAACCGCGCATGATGTTGATCGAAAAACGGATCATCTCATACGCCGGAATACGGCTATTACCATACGCGGGATGCGGCACACGCTTGTACGGCAGCGCGAACACGCTGTCCATTTCTTCGGTCGATAGCGGGATCGCAGGCGGGTTAACCCAGATATAACGCTCGCCGTGTTTTTGCATCAACGCACGCGCACAACCAGGATTGGTTTCATGATGCAGAATGCGTGACGCATGAGCATACAGCACTTTATCGCTTTTCACTTTCTCGAAGGAGGGCAGCAACACGTAGGTTTTTTCCCACGGTTTTGGACGCGGAGGTTGAACGATAACGGCTTTCGCTTCGGCCTTTTTCGGTTCGACAGGTTTGTTATCCGCACACGGCAGATCGTCGCCATACGGATGGGGGATCGGGTCGATTTTACCCGGCATATCAATGATGCGGGAATCCACCCCACTCCAGCCCGGTAGTGCTTCTTTGACCATGATTGCCGTGTTGCGTACGTCGCGGATGTTCCCGACTGGCTCACCCTGCGACAGGCGATGGGCGACTTCCACCAGCGGGCGCTCGCCGTTGCCGAAAATCAACATATCGGCCTTGGAATCCACCAGCACCGAACGACGGACAGTATCAGACCAGTAATCGTAATGCGCGGTACGGCGCAGGCTCGCTTCAATACCCCCCAGGATGACCGGCACGTCTTTCCATGCTTCTTTGCATCGCTGGGTGTAAACCAAAGTGGCACGATCGGGACGCTTGCCCGCGACGTTATCCGCGGTATAGGCATCGTCGTGACGCAATTTGCGGTCGGCGGTGTAGCGGTTAATCATGGAGTCCATGTTGCCCGCGGTCACGCCAAAGAACAGGTTCGGTTTGCCGAGCGTCATGAACGCATCTTTGCTGTTCCAGTCTGGCTGAGAGATGATCCCCACGCGGAAACCCTGAGCTTCAAGCATACGGCCGCAAATCGCCATACCAAAGCTCGGATGGTCAACGTAGGCATCACCAGTTACCAGAATAATATCGCAGCTGTCCCAGCCCAGTTGGTCCATCTCTTCACGGGACATCGGCAGGAATGGGGCCGGTCCAAAACAGGCAGCCCAGTACTGCGGCCAGGAGAAGAGGTCTCGATCCGGCTGGATCAAGGATATTGCGCTCATAATGCTTCCGAAGAAAAAATAAACAAAAGGGCCGGGATTATACGCCGGAACAACATGGGAAATGAAGGGGTATTATGCGGGCTGTTATCCCCTCACCCTAACCCTCCCCATGGGGGAGAGAGCCGGGAATAAGGGGGAAAATTTACGGCGCGGGATTCACCAGCAACTGCCCCACAGAGCCACGATCCGCCATTTCCAGTGTCTGGCTATGGAACAAGAACGGGAAGTGCGGCCATGAAGGTTGGCCATAATAAACGAGCAGCTCAACCTGCCCGTCCACCCAAACGGTATCTTTCCAGCCCCTGTCTTCCGGGAACGGCATCGCCCCGTTGACGTTACGGATCAGGAAACTGACCCCTTCGATATGGAATGACTGTGGCATATCTGAACGCACAGTCCAGCGTTCCCAGGTCCCTTGCTGCGCGGTGATATCAATGCGATTAACATCCCACAGCGCACCGTTAATCCCCGGGTCGTCCCCCAGACTGATATCCCGGCTGCGCACAGGTGCACCGCTCATGATCTCCTGTGGCAACAAACGCATAGGCAGGCTATCTGTCACCAGCGGCAACAGGCCCGTTGGGCGCAGCGTCAATACCAGCGTTGAGACCAGTATGCTTGAAGGTTCAAAGAAACCGCGAATGCGGTCGACAATGCTCGCCGCTTCACCACAGGTCACCGATACTTCGTCACCGTTGGTCATATCAACCAGAATTTCACGACGTTCACCCGGCGATAACGCCAGTTGTTTCAAAGAAACGGGAGCCGGTAAAAAACCCTGGTCGCCCGAGATCACGTGCAGTGGTCGACCATCGCTCATTTGTAGCTGATAGCGACGTGAGTTTGAAGCATTCAACAGACGTAAGCGCACCCATCCACGAGAGACTTCGACATACGGACTTTGCACACCATTGACCAACAGTGTATCCCCGACAAATCCACCGCTGCCCGGTTCACTGTATTCCGGCGTACCGAAATTATCCAGACGTTTGTCCTGGATAATGACAGGGAAATCATCCACCCCATAGTGATTCGGAATGGGCAGGGATTTACTCACCTCATCTTCCACCAGCCACATGCCGGCCAGGCCGTTATAAACCTGCTGCGCAGTGCGGTTAGGCGTATTGGCGTGATACCACAAGGTGGCCGCACTCTGACGGATTGGCAACACTGGAGCCCAATCTGCATTGGGGGACATCATACGTGCCGCACCACCAATCAGTGGTCCTGGAACCTGTAAACCGCTGACGGTCATCGCGACATTTTCAGCCGTACGGTTGCTGTAAATCAGCTTAACGTCATCACCGCTCCAGACCCGGATAGTTGGTCCAAGATAGCGGCCATTAACCCCCCAGACCGATGCACGCGTCCCCTGAGTGAACGACCAGTGAGTTCTCTGTAACGTCAGGAACAGCGGCTGTCCGCGACGTGATTCCAGTAGCGGGGGGATAGGCAGCGGCAGTTGCTGCCCGGCGGCGTTGGCAGTCAGCGGAATCGCACCCGCGCAAAGGGCGATCCCTGATGCCTGAATAAACTGACGCCGACTGAGTGACATATGTGCTCCATGTGAAACGACTAACAACGCGGGAATTCGTTTTCCCTTTAACTCCGGCTTAAAGCTTGCCGGAGGCTTCTCTCTCTGCGACTTCTTTGTCGAGCATTTCAATATGGCGAGCCATCAGCTCACGGCAATGCGTCGCGAGTTCACGTACCTGATCTTTACCGTATTTGCTGGTATCGACCGGTGGCAACATTTCGACAATCACCAGTCCGTTTTTCAGGCGGTTAAGATTAATCTTATTCGAAGTATTGGAAACGCACACAGGAATAATCGGTACGCCAGCCGCAATTGCAGCATGAAACGCGCCAGTTTTAAACGGCAGCAAACCTCTGCCACGGCTACGCGTTCCTTCCGGGAACATCCAGATTGAGATCCTGCGTTTTTTAAAGTGATTAACTACTTCGGCAATCGTACCGTGCGCTTTAGCCCGGTTATTACGATCGATCAGCAAGTTGCCGGTAAGCCAATAGAGCAGACCGAAAAACGGAACCCATAGCAGGCTTTTTTTACCCACGGTAACGGTCGGCGGCAGAACGATGTTAGCGGCAGTCACCATATCGTAGTTGTTCTGATGGTTGGCGATAAAAATAGCATTGCCAAAATGCTCTGCACCTTCAGGTAATCGTTTTTCAACCTTCAGACCAAACAGGGGTGCAAGACGGCCAAACATGTGACCAAAGGTAGCAACATGCTTAGGATTACGCGGACTGAACAGGCAATAGATACAGCCGAATACACAGACCAGAATGCAGTAGATAACAGTGAGAATTAAACGAACAATGAATAGCATAGCGACCTCTGAAGCCCCAACAGCTGACAATTATACTTCACCTGTGGCCAGGTAAGGACTTTATTACGAGCGCGTATTGTTAATCGCAACGCACGAATTAACAACGTTTTTACTGGAAATTTTAAAGGAATTCCCCCTCCTGAACGGAGGGGGATGGCAACAGGTTACTCTTCGCTGTCACCCGCTTTGCTGCGACCCGGTGCATCAATCTCCACACGGTCGATACGCTGGAGGCCACGCATCAGCGAACCACGGCGACCACGCTCACCGACAACCTTCTGTAACTCTTCCGGACGAAGTTTGATTTTACGTTTGCCGACATGGATCGTCAGCGTGCTCTGCGGCGGCAGAATGAAGAGATGCGCCAGGCCATCTTCGCCTTTTGCCGCTTCCGCCGACGGGATGTTGATGATCTTGTTGCCTTTGCCTTTCGACAATTGCGGCAGATCGCTCACCGGGAACATCAGCATGCGCCCTGCGGCAGTAATGGCCAGCAGCATATCGCTTTCATCTTCGATGACCAGCGGCGGCATGACGTGTGCGTTATCCGGCAGGCTGATTAGCGCTTTACCGGCGCGGTTGCGCGCAACGAGGTCGTTAAAAGTACAGATAAAGCCATAGCCCGCATCGGACGCCATCAGCAGTTTCTGCTCATCGGCTTCCATCAGCATATGTTCAACCGTTGCACCCGGTGGCAGCGTCAGCTTGCCGGTCAGCGGCTCGCCTTGCCCACGAGCAGAAGGCAGTGTGATCGGATCGATGGCATAGCTGCGCCCGGTGGTATCGATAAACGCCACAGGCTGGTTACTCTTGCCTTTCACGGCTGATTTGAAGCTATCCCCGGCTTTATAACTAAGCCCTGGCGCGTCAATGTCGTGACCTTTGGCGCTACGCACCCAGCCACTCTGAGACAGCACAATGGTGACAGGCTCTGAAGGCTGCATGTCATGCTCGTTCATCGCCTTCGCTTCTTCACGCTCGTGCAGCGGAGAACGACGGTCATCGCCAAAGGCATCCGAATCAGCCTGCAGTTCTTTCTTCAGCAGGTTGTTCATCTTGCGCTCGGACGCCAGAATCGCCTGCAGTTGATCGCGCTCTTTTTCCAGCTCGTTCTGCTCACCACGAATTTTCATCTCTTCCAGTTTGGCGAGATGACGCAGTTTCAGCTCAAGGATCGCTTCGGCCTGAGTTTCGCTGATACCAAAGCGCGACATCAGCGCAGGTTTCGGCTCGTCCTCAGAACGAATAATTTCAATGACTTCATCGATATTGAGAAACGCGACCAGCAAACCTTCAAGGATATGCAGGCGCTTGAGCACTTTCTCCAGACGATAATTCAGACGACGACGCACCGTATCACGACGGAAGGTCAGCCATTCGGTCAGGATCTCAAGCAGGTTTTTCACCGCCGGGCGGCCATCCAGACCAATCATGTTCAGGTTGATGCGGTAGCTTTTTTCCAGATCGGTCGTCGCGAACAGGTGATTCATCACCTGATCCATATCCACGCGATTCGAACGCGGCACAATCACCAGACGCGTCGGGTTTTCGTGATCCGATTCGTCACGAAGATCGTCAACCATCGGCAGCTTTTTATTGCGCATCTGAGCCGCAATTTGCTCCAGCACTTTGGCGCCAGATACCTGGTGTGGCAGCGCGGTGATCACCACAGCGCCATCTTCTTTATTCCACACCGCACGCATACGCACGGACCCGCGGCCATTCTGGTAAATTTTGCGGATTTCTGCCCGTGAGGTGATGATTTCGGCCTCGGTCGGATAGTCTGGCCCCTGCACGATATCCAGCACGTCATCGAGTGTAGTTTTCGGCTGTTCAATCAATGTGATAGCGGCTTTTGCCACTTCACGCAGGTTATGTGGAGGAATATCTGTCGCCATCCCCACGGCAATACCGGTTGTACCGTTCAGGAGGATGTTCGGCAGACGCGCAGGCAGCATTTTCGGCTCCTGCATCGTTCCGTCAAAATTCGGAACCCAGTCAACCGTCCCCTGGCCCAGCTCACCCAGCAGCACTTCGGCATATTTAGACAGACGGGATTCGGTATAACGCATGGCGGCGAAGGACTTCGGATCATCCGGCGCCCCCCAGTTCCCCTGACCATCGACCAGCGGATAGCGGTAAGAGAACGGCTGCGCCATCAGCACCATGGCTTCATAGCAGGCGCTGTCGCCGTGCGGATGGTATTTACCAAGCACGTCACCAACGGTACGGGCGGATTTTTTGAACTTGGCGCTGGCGCTCAGCCCCAGCTCAGACATTGCATAGACGATGCGGCGCTGAACGGGTTTCAGGCCATCACCGATAAACGGCAATGCCCTGTCCATGATGACGTACATGGAGTAGTTCAGGTAGGCATTTTCCGTGAATTCATGTAGCGCGAGGCGCTCTGCCATATCGCTCATTAAATGTGATTCCTCAACTCAGAAACCTGTGGGTTTCAGGCAATATTGCCGCAGATACTACCTTATCTGACGAGTTGAGTCACAAAGAAAAAAGGCCGCACTGGCGGCCCTTTTTTGCTTTATTTATTCAGTTTGATGACCTGTTTAACGTCGATTTCAAACTCATTCCACTCTTTGTCGACTTTGCCCTGAATCTCGACCTTATCCTGTGGGGTAATGGTTTGTCCGTTCCAGCGTTTGTGGTCAATTTCAATATTCACCGTACCGCTTTCATCGCGGAACAGATAGCGATCGTCAGACTGGCGCTCTGTAATGTTGCCACGCAGTTTCACCCAGGCGTCGTCTTTGAGGTCTTTCACCTTTGCCGCCGTGGTGAGATTAGCGTCATTATCTACGAAGCCACCCTGCGCAGGTTGGCTCTGAGTTTGCGTGGCTGATGGGCCATTAAAACCACCCTGGGCGGCGAAAACCGGGGCGGTGGTCATCATCATGATGGCCGCAATTGCAGCGAATTTTTTCATCATTTTCTCTCCCTTTGATGTCGTTTCAGAGTCCATTAAACAGGGTAAACCTTAACAACTTCTTAAGGGGGAAATTTATTTATTATTACTGTACAGCAGGCGCGTACAGAGGGTTTACTGGGCCATCAAGGAGGGAGCAATGCGTATTTTACTGGTAGAAGACGACAAAATGATTGGCGACGGTATTAAGGCCGGACTCACGAAAATGGGGTTTAGCCTTGACTGGTTTACCGACGGTGAAACCGGGCGAGCCGCACTGTATACCGCTCCTTATGATGCGGTGATCCTCGATCTGACCCTGCCAGAAATGGATGGGCTGGCGATCCTGCGTACCTGGCGGGAAAACGGCCGTCGCGAACCGGTACTGATTTTAACCGCGCGGGATGCGCTGGCTCAGCGGGTTGAAGGGTTGCGTCTGGGCGCGGATGACTATCTGTGTAAGCCGTTCGCACTGATCGAAGTGGCCGCCCGACTCGAAGCCCTGGTACGTCGCAGCCATGGTCAGGCACGCAGTGAATTACGCCACGGTAACGTGACACTCGATCCCTCAAGCCTGATAGCCACGCTCAACGGAGAGGCGCTGGCCCTTAAACCGAAAGAATTTGCTCTGCTCGAACTCCTGATGCGCAATGCCGGGCGCGTGCTACCGCGTAAACTCATCGAAGAGAAGCTTTACACCTGGGACGATGACGTTTCCAGCAATGCCATTGAAGTACACGTCCACCATCTGCGCCGCAAACTCGGAACCGATTTTATCCGCACTGTCCACGGCATCGGTTATACCCTGGGTGACGTATGAAACTGACACAGCGCCTGAGCCTGAAACTACGGTTAACCTTACTCTTTTTACTGCTGGCACTGGCGGCATGGTTTGCCGCAAGCGTGGTGGCCTGGCAGCAAACGACCCATAAGCTGGACAAGCTGTTCGACACCCAGCAGATGCTGTTTGCCAAACGCCTGCTCACGATGGAATTCGACGAACACAATGCGCCTGTCCTGATGCGCGATGTGCCCAAAAAGGCAAAACATGGCCACCTGGATGATGATGCGCTGGCCTTCGCCATCTTCTCGACAGACGGCAAAATGTTGCTGAACGATGGTGAAAATGGGCGGGATATTCCGTATCAATTTCGTCGGGATGGGTTCACGAACGGCCATTTACAGGATGATAAAGACGAGTGGCGTTTTCTGTGGCTGACTGCCCCCAACGGTCAATACCGCATTGTGGTCGGTCAGGAGTGGGAATACCGCCAGGAGATGGCGCTGGATATCATTACCTCTCAACTAACCCCCTGGCTGGTGGCGCTGCCGCTGATGCTGCTCGTGCTGATCGTGTTGCTCAGCCGGGAGTTAAAACCACTGAAAAAGCTGGCGCAGACCTTACGCTCTCGCTCGCCTGATGCGACCGATAAACTGCCTACGGATGGCGTCCCGGTGGAAGTTCGCCCTCTGCTCGACGCGCTGAATCACCTTTTCACCCGCACTCAGGAGATGATGGTCCGTGAACGGCGTTTTACCTCGGATGCCGCCCATGAGCTGCGAAGTCCGCTAACGGCGCTAAAAGTGCAGACCGAAGTGGCTCAGCTTTCGGGGGATGATCCCGAGATCCAAAAGAACGCTCTGGCACAACTGCACGCCGGAATTGATCGGGCCTCTCGCCTTGTCGAGCAGCTTCTGACCCTGTCGCGCCTGGATTCTCTCGATAATCTGGACGATGTAGAACCCATTATCATCGCCGAGCTGCTGCAATCCGCCGTGATGGATATCTACCATTCGGCTCAGCTGGCCGGTATCGATATTCGCTTAACCGTCAAGGCTCCGGAAGCAACATGCGCAGGCCAGCCGTTACTGCTGAGCCTGCTGGTGCGTAATCTGCTGGATAACGCCGTACGTTATAGTCCACGCGGCAGCATTGTGGATGTCACGCTTGATGTCCGAGGCTTTACCGTACGCGACAACGGGCCGGGAATTTCACCCGCGGCGCTGACTCGGATTGGCGAACGGTTTTATCGCCCGCCTGGACAAAATGCCACCGGCAGCGGGCTGGGATTATCCATCGTAAAACGGATTGCCGCGTTGCATGGCATGCATGTTTCTCTGGGCAATGCGCAGGAAGGAGGGTTTGAGGTGAAGGTGCGTTGGTAGCGTCATTATTGCTTATCACGCAAAAGACTTTGCACATTTTGCTCATTTTTCCGTTTCGTCCTCGCGCGTAGAATAACCGCCAGACTCTCATCTCCGAGGATAAATAATGAGCAACATACTGATTATCAACGGTGCGAAAGAATTCGCACACTCTAAAGGCCAGTTGAATGACACCCTGACCGAGGTCGCGGACGGTTTCCTGCGCGACGCCGGGCATGATGTTAAAGTCGTTCGCGCAGACAGCGATTACGACACCAAAACCGAAGTGCAGAATTTCCTGTGGGCCGATGTCGTTATCTGGCAGATGCCAGGCTGGTGGATGGGTGCGCCCTGGACGGTGAAAAAATACATGGACGATGTCTTTACCGAAGGTCACGGCTCACTGTATGCCAGCGATGGTCGTACCCGCTCGGACGCATCCAAAAAATACGGTTCCGGCGGCCTGTTACACGGCAAAAAATACATGCTGTCCCTGACGTGGAATGCCCCACTGGATGCCTTCACCGATGAAGATCAGTTTTTCCATGGTGTGGGTGTCGATGGCGCATATCTGCCCTTCCATAAAGCCAATCAGTTCCTTGCCATGGCGCCGCTGCCAACCTTTATCGTAAACGACGTCATTAAAATGCCGGACGTCCCGCGCTATATCGCAGAATATCACAAGCATCTCGGCGAGATTTTTGGTTAACTGGTCGTTCAAAAGTAGACCCGACATCATTCGAGCTAAGGCTTGAGGAACAAAGGGTATAGAAGGAGTTAACCATGCTTACTGTGATTGCTGAAATCCGAACTCGTCCAGGACAACATCACCGCCAGGCGGTACTGGACCAGTTCGAGAAGATTGTTCCAACCGTACTAAAAGAGGAAGGTTGCCACGGTTATGCGCCGATGATCGACGCGGCTGCTGGCGTGAGCTTCCAGACCACCGCTCCTGACTCAATCATTATGGTTGAGCTGTGGGAAACGGTCGCACACCTTGAAGCCCATCTGCAAACGCCACACATGAAAGCGTGGGGCGACGCGGTGAAAGGCGACGTTCTGGAAACGCATATCCGTATTCTGGAACAAGGGGTTTAACCTCTCCCTCTCCCTCTCCTTTTCGGGAGAGGGAACATGATTCCCTTCCGCTTTACATTCCGGCATTACGCCGCAATCAGGTGCTTTTCTTCCCCGGCTTCAGGCCACGGTGAAACTCGTTAATGCGTTTCATCGATTTGATCGTACGTTGCGGAACGGTTGAAGCAACGGACAAAATAATCATTTCCAGACACAGCAGTACCGTGCCATGTAAAGGTATTTTGCCCTTCTCACCACCACGCGGAACATGGATCACCACGCTCGCCTCTTTGCTAAAACGTGAATCGAGGGCGTTGGTCAGCAAGATCGTCGGGATCCCCAGCCGTCGGGCTTCACGTAATGTTGTCTGCCCTTCACGATGCGCTGATTTCTGCGCCATCATCACCAGCACATCCCCCCGCTGTAAGGCGATAAGCTGTTCCGCAAGCCCAATCCCGGTGCGGTTAAGCGGAGTGGCTGGCAAGCCAATACGGCTGAACAACCTTGCGGTGTACTCCGCCAGAATACCTGACGCACCGATACCAAAAATCGCCACCTGCCGCGCCTGCGTCAGCAGTGCGACCGCCTCGGCAATCGCATAACGGTTGCCCGGCTCTGAGAGGATCTCGCAGGTATGCTGGTGTCCCTCCAGCACAAAATCGATACCTGCGTTGACGTCGCTGGTGAGGGTGTTGACCGTGGTAGACATTTTCTCACTGGAGGAAACCACCGGGCCAAACCAGTGTTCAAGCGTCTGTTTAAGGTCGCGCAGCCCGGCAAAACCGAGCGCCTGGATCGCCCGAACCACCGTGGCATCGGAGGTTTTCAACGTGGCGGCGATCTCCATCGCCGTCTGTTCCATTACCGCTTCGCGGTTTTCATTGATATAGCGGGCAACCAGCAGCAGGCGCGGCGTGAGCTGATGTCCACGGGTACGAAACCTGTCGCCATAAACATCAACCCGCGCCTTGTCTTTTCTGATCATTGCGATGCCTCCGGCAACGGACGGCCGGCAATCTGGGACTGCACCTGTGCCGCCATCAGCCCCAGCGAAGCAAAGGAGTTTGAGATCGCCTCTTCACGGGAGATCAGCACGTAGTGCCCGGTTCGACAGGCATTGAGGAACTGACACCAGCCCGGCATCACCGCATCCATTGCTGCCAGTTCATCCTGCGGTTTTCCCCCGGTATCCCCGCGCCAGGTGGCAAAAACAAAATCAGCATCCAGTTCGGGCAGGCGTTCAGCACTGACGTCAATGCGCCCGCCGTCAGGAATGCTCTCAATCAGCGGCGGGAAGGTGAATCCGGCGTCACGCAGCACGCGTCCCAGAGAATGGTAGCTGTGCATGGCATTGATTTTCCCCTGATTCGCCTGAATCACTGACACGGTGATCTTACGGGCGTCGACGGTGGATTTCAGCGCCTTAATTTGTTCCTGATAACGACGTTCAAGGATCTTGAGCCGATCTTGCGTTCCTGTCAGTTGCGCCAGTTTGCGGTAGATCTCCGGCGCACCGCCATCCAGATGATCAATACTTACCGTTGGCGCAATTCTCTCCAGCTGTTCCACCGGCGTATTCCGGGTTGGTTCAGTGATGATCAAATCCGGTTTTGCGGCGGCAATGGCTTCGATATCAATATCCGCAGTGCCGATGAATTTGATGTCGGAATTATCAAAATCGACACCCGTTAACATGCCGCTGGAGCGCAAGAAGTGGCTACCATCGGGGCGGGTACGACCATGGCTGGCAACGGGAGGAACGCCCAGTTCAATCAACGGAATGGTGATGTCCAGGTCATGGAGTGAAACGATCCGTTTCGGATGGGCAGGCACAACCACCTTACGGCCAAGATCGTCGGTAAACGTTTGGGTCGGTTCAGCCGCATTGACGGCACATCCCACCAGCAGCAACAGTGAAAAAAGTAAGCGCATCAGATCCCTCACATTAAAATTTGTCCCGTCGCTGCCACAGCAGCAGCAGGAAAAACGGTCCGCCAATCAATGAAATCACAATGCCCGCAGGCAATTGCAGCGGTAAAAATGCCAGACGACCGATAGTATC
Source organism: Enterobacter sp. RHBSTW-00994 (assembly GCF_013782625.1). Lineage (NCBI taxonomy): Bacteria > Pseudomonadati > Pseudomonadota > Gammaproteobacteria > Enterobacterales > Enterobacteriaceae > Enterobacter > Enterobacter sp. RHBSTW-00994. The sequence continues at coordinate 4,098,850 of NZ_CP056199.1, forward strand.
GGCCAGCAACACCAGCAACGCCCCCAGCACCGCGCTTCCCGTCAGTAACGCGGTCTGACCACCCCGCAACAGAAGACGTGCCATGTGCGGGGCAATTAATCCCACAAACCCGATACTGCCGACGCAGGAAACGCAGGCTGCGGTGAGTACGACAGGAGCAAGCACGCGAAGCAACGCCAAACGTGAGGTTTGTACGCCAAGCCCGGTTGCCGTTTGATTACCCAGCAGCGCGACATCCGCCGAACGCGCGGTGAACAACAGCAGAGCACATGCCGGAATGGCCCAGCCCAACGCGATGCTGACCAGCGTCCAGTTTGCCGCGTGCAGGCTTCCCGAAAGCCACAGCAAGGCGGTTTGCACGTCACGCACATCTGCCGTCGTCATAAAGACGCCCATACCGGCAGCGAAGGCCCAGGACACGCCGATGCCAATCAAAATGAAACGCGGACGGGAGATATCACGGGCAAGTGCCACCACCAGTAAGGCAGTCAGCAACCCACCGAACATCCCCGTCACCGGACGCCAGAACACGCTCAGCGTCGGGAACTGAAATACCAGCAGCAAGACTGCGACGCTACAGCCCTCTTTGACGCCAATAAGGCCAGGGTCAGCGAGCCCATTGCGGGTGATGGATTGCATTGCCGCTCCCGCCATCCCCAGCATCGCGCCGCACAGTAGCGCCATCAACAAGCGGGGCAACCGTATATCCATCACGATATAGCGCGCATCCGCCTCCAGGCTTTCAGGGCAAAACAGTGCACGCCCAATGGCCGAAGTGGGGATCGCCAGCGAACCGTGAGTCAACCCAAAGCCAAGCAGAATCAGAGCCAGCAATGAAAACAGCGTCAGGCACAGCAAGGCTCTGGGGCGAACCAGTGTGGAAACCTGTCCAATGCGCAATGGCCGTAACCCGGCGCGCAGGATCGCCCTGCTCATTTGAACATCCTCGAGGCCATGAAGATAAAGACTGGCGCACCGACTAGCGCCGTCATGACGCCCGTTGCCAGCTCATAAGGCATAAACAAGGTTCTGGCCGCGATATCCGCCAGCAGCAACAGCAGTGCCCCGCACAAGGCAGAAAGCGGAACGATAACCCGTAAATCCGCCGACACCAGACGGCGGATCACCTGCGGAACAACCAGGCCAATAAAGCCGATCGGCCCGGCGACCGAGACGGCCGCCCCGCAAAGCAGGGCGATTGCCAGCAGTGCCAGAAGACGAGTCTTCAGGAGTGAAACGCCCAATCCTTGCGCCATACGATCGCCCAGCGCCAGCATATTCAGTGACGGTGACAGCCAGACCGCCAGCGCAAAACCGATGGCAGCCACCCAGGAAGCAGCACGCACCATTGCACTGTTTAACCCGGCTAAATCACCGGCCAGCCAGGTTCGCATAGCAAGCAACGTCTGTTCATCAAGGATCAAGACGGCGGCGGTGATGGACGATGCAAAGGCCGACAATGCCACGCCGCACAGGGTGACTTTCATTGGCGTTAAACCGGTTCGTCCGGCCGAGGAAAACATCAGAACCAGCAGAAACAGTGCTGCTGCGCCCATCGCGGCAATCAGCGGGCGCTCAAAAGGCAGTGCCAGCCCCAGTGCACTGGTCAGTACCACCGCCAGCGCCGCGCCGGCATTCAGCCCCAGAATATGGGGCTCACCCAGCGGGTTGCGGATCACCGATTGCAGCAAGACACCCGCGACGCCAAGAGCAGCCCCGGTGATCAGGGCAGCGCCCAGACGCAACAAGCGCAGTCGGACGATAACGTTGTGGTCAAAATTGCGCGGGTCGAAATGGAGGAAGGCCTGGACCACCACCTGAGGTGCAATAAAACGCGCCCCGATCCCCAGATGCACCACGGCTCCGAGCGCCAGCAATGCCGTAAAGAGGATAAACGCCAAAGAGGTACGCATCATGGTTTTCCGGCTGAACGACGAAATGGCATGAAGAACGGTTTACCCGTCAAAGGGTTAATCGACATCTGAACCTCGACATCAAACACCGCTTTGATCAGTTCTGGTGTACAGGTATCCCCTTCGTGAAGAACCCCTTGCACTTTTCCCTGACGTAAAAAGACCAGCGTATCGCCATAGTTCACGGCGAAATTAAGATCGTGTAGTACCACGACCACGGTACGCCCGTGATGGCGAGTCAGATCGTGCAGCAGTTCAAGGATCTCCACCTGATAGCGAAGATCGAGAAATGTCGTCGGCTCATCCAGCAGGATATACGGGGTTTGCTGTGCCAGGGCCATCGCAATCCAGCAACGCTGACGTTGCCCACCCGAAAGGCTCTCCACCGAAAGATGCGCAAAATCCGTCGTGCCCGTTAAACGTAATGCCTCTTCAACCGCCTGTTCATCTTCGTCTGTCCACTGGCGCATGAAATTCTGCCACGGAAAACGTCCGCGTGAGACCAGCTCAAAGACGGTCAACCCTTCCGGCAACAGTGGCGATTGCGGCAAAATACCCAACCTGCGCGCAACCGCTTTGGTCGGTTGCTCATGGATCGCCTTGCCATCAAGGAGCGCCGCACCGCCGAGGGGGGACAACAGACGTGCGATGGTGCTGAGCAAAGTGGATTTTCCACAGCCGTTCGCCCCGACCAGGACAGTCATTTTTTGCCGGGGGATCGTAAGGGAAATATCATCGACGATGATGTTTTTCTGATAGCCAGCAGAGAGGTTCTCCAGAACCAGCCCCTGCTCTGTCGTGTTATGAGCCACGTGAACGCCAACTTAATCAAATAACAGATAAATAAAAATAAAACTCATTCTCTTTTGTGAGTTTGCCGTTGCGCCATGTAGTAGTCAAGCGAAGAAACACCCTGAAAAAACCAGGGGTAATTGTTTGGCACTACATCAACAACATTTCCTTTTAAACCATTATTTTCAACAAGTTAATCAATGTAAATTTTGCCATAAAAGACCGTTATTTCGGTGTAGCAGATTTTTTCTTTTTTCCATTTACTACTACATTTCCGCATGATTGAATGATTCTCAATTACATATTCGGAGCGTGTACTGGCTAACGAATAGACCGTTAAGGGCAATGAAACACACATTCTTCCGCGAGCATTTATTCGCAGAATATTTCGGGAAAACAGATGTAATGGCTAAGTTCACACCTTCTCTCTCTGGGGTAAAAGGGCGCGCGCTCTTTTCATTATTGTTCATCGCACCTTTGGTGCACGCAGCGGAAACCAAAACCGCTAAAGATGGCGAAACGATCACCGTCGTGGCCGATCCTGATGCAAAAACGGATGCCACTAACGGCTATCAGCCACTCAATACTTCTACCGCCACGCTGACCAATATGCCGATGCTGGATATCCCGCAGGTGGTGAATACCGTCAGCGATAAGGTCCTGGAAGATCAGCATGCCACTACCCTCGACGAAGCGCTGTATAACGTCAGCAACGTGGTTCAGACCAACACGCTGGGCGGGACACAGGACGCCTTTGTGCGCCGTGGTTTTGGGGCAAACCGTGACGGTTCGATCATGACCAACGGTTTACGTACCGTGTTGCCACGAAGCTTTAATGCGGCAACCGAACGTGTTGAAGTTCTGAAAGGGCCAGCCTCCACGCTCTACGGGATCCTCGATCCAGGCGGGTTAATTAACGTTGTAACCAAACGTCCGGAAACCCAGTTTGGCGGTTCGATCTCGGCAACCTCGTCCAGCTTTGGCGGCGGAACCGGGCAAATCGATGTCACGGGCCCTGTTGAAGGCACGCGCCTCGCTTATCGCCTGACGGGCGAATATCAGGACGAAGATTACTGGCGTAACTTCGGCACAGAGCGCAGCACGTTTATTGCGCCGTCGCTGACCTGGTTTGGCGATGATGCTACCGTCACCGTGCTCTATTCACATCGTGACTATAAGACACCGTTCGATCGCGGCACGATCTTCGATCTCGATACAAAACAGGCCGTGAACGTCGACAGGAAAACCCGTTTCGACGAGCCTTTCAACGTTACCGATGGGCAATCCGATCTCGCGCAACTTAATGCGGAATACCGCCTGAACAGCCAGTGGACCGCGAAATTCGACTACAGCTACAGCCAGGACAAATACAGCGATAACCAGGCGCGCGTCATGGCCTATGACGCGAAAACGGGCAATCTGACCCGCCGTGTGGATGCCACACAAGGCTCCACCCAGCGTATGCACACGACCCGTGCAGACCTTCAGGGGAACGTGGATATCGCCGGGTTCTACAACGAGATCCTGACAGGGGTATCGTATGAAAACTACGATCTGCTGCGCACGGACATGATCCGCTGTAAGAACGTGAAAGACTTTAATATCTATACTCCGTCCTACGGCAATCTGGACAAATGTACGACCGTATCGGCGTCTGACAGCGACCAGACCATTAAGCAGGAAAGCTACTCTGCCTATGTACAGGATGCGCTGTACCTGACTGATAAGTGGATCGCCGTGACCGGTGTGCGTTACCAGTATTACACCCAGTACGCGGGTAAAGGCCGTCCGTTTAACGTCAATACCGACAGCAGCGACGAACAGTGGACACCGAAGCTGGGCCTGGTCTACAAACTCACGCCGACGGTATCGCTGTTTGCGAACTATTCACAAACCTTTATGCCGCAGTCGTCTATCGCCAGCTACATTGGCGATCTGCCACCAGAAACATCAAATGCCTACGAAGTCGGCGCGAAATTTGACCTGTTCGACGGCATTACAGCGAATATTGCGCTGTTTGATATTCACAAACGTAACGTGCTGTACACCGAAAGCGTCGGAGATGACACCATCGCCAAAACGGCGGGCCGCGTGCGTTCTCAGGGTGTAGAAGTGGACGTTGCTGGTAAGCTCACCGAAAACACCAATATCATTGCCAGCTACGGTTACACCGATGCCAAAGTGCTGGAAGATCCAGACTACGCAGGCAAACCGCTGCCAAACGTGCCGCGTCATACCGGTTCGCTGTTCCTGACGTACGATATTAACAACGTGATCGGCGGGAATACCCTGACGCTTGGCGGCGGTGGGCATGGTGTGAGCCGTCGTTCTGCCACCAACGGCGCGGATTACTACCTGCCAGGCTACTTCGTCGCAGACGCGTTTGCGGCTTACAAAATGAAGTTCCAGTATCCGGTGACACTGCAGGTGAACGTGAAAAACCTGTTTGATAAGACCTACTACACCTCATCAATCGCAACCAATAACCTGGGCAACCAGATTGGCGATCCGCGTGAAGTGCAGTTTACGGTGAAGATGGACTTCTGATAGCAATATGCCCGGTAACATCATATGTACCGGGCATTTTATCATCACTGGTGCAGTGAAAGTCCTTTGATGACTTTATCCACTGATTTCTTTGGTCCGCGTATGGCCAGCCCGACCAGATTCATATTATCGGGATCTTCCGCAAGGAACACTTCACGGTTGGCTGCATCATGGCCGGTCGAAAACATCGCATGCACATAAGGGATAAGCGTCAGCTCTCGCTCAATGCCTTTCTGATGGACTTTTTGCAACCCGTCGATATCCGCGGCAAAGATAAGCATCGGCTGTATGGAGATATTGCCGTAGCGGCGTCCTTTCGCATCTTCATACGTCGCCCCTTTTATTTCTGGAGCCGCAAACGCGACGCCCGTTGCGAGGAAGGCAACAACATTCAATCTTTGCCACACCGGTAAATCATCACGTACAACGAAAGCTATTTTGGTATCAAACATTGGTTAAGGGTCTCCCTGAAACGTATCGAAGCGATATTTTCAGGGAGAGAAACGTCTCAGGATAGAACGTTTGAGCAACGGTTCTGATACATCATCGGTGTCATGCGGTAAGCACGCTGAAACCAGCGGCCAAGATGGCTTTGATCTGAAAAACCTACCTGGCAGGCGACAATTGCCGGGGGAACACCCTGGGCAAGGAGCTTACGGGCGGTGCGCAAACGCAGGCGGACCAGCCAGGCGTGGGGCGACTGACCAAACACTTTCTTGAATTCCCGACTCAGGCGAAAACGATCGATACCACTCCAGGTGGAAAGCTCATCAAGCCCAATATCCTGCGACATCTGGTCATGCAAATAATCCCTCACGCGGTACATCTGGTTGCGTGCGTTGCTGGCAGCAGACTGCCGGGGAGTAACAATATGGCGGGCCAGTACCGTCATCAGCCTGTCCAGGCTCTCATCACGCGCGAGCAATCCTTCTTTGTAGTGAAGGGCAAACCAGGCGTTTTCAATGGCGGCGGAAAGCAGAGGATCATCCGTGAGGGTATGACGAAAGGCAGTACTCAGTGCAGCGATATCGCCTAAATTGCGCTGCTGCATCGCGGAAGCGACCCAGAGCTGCGGCAGATACAGCATGATATAGGTGAAGCCCTCTGTTTGGGCAGAATGACCATCATGCACAGCACCGGGTTCAATCAGAATGGCTTTGCCAGGACTACTGGTATGCACCGAACGATGGCAGCTAAACCGCTGCAATCCCTGCCGGGTTACGCCCAGCAGGAGCTCGTCATGATCGTGAGGATCGTAGGCGTGGCCTTTGAAATGCGCATGTACACTTTCAATACGCGTTTCGTCATTACGCTGAAATTCGAGCCAGTCCTTGCTGAGAGCGTTATCCGTTGATCTCATCATAAAACTGGCTCACCTTTCAGATTTTACAGAAGAAAAATCAGGCTTCGATATCCGCCATATCGCCTTTCTCTTGCAGCCAGTTACGACGGTCTTCCGAGCGCTTTTTGGCCAACAACATATCCATCATGGCGTTGGTTTGCTGCTCATCTTCATCACTGATAATCAGCTGTACCAGACGGCGGGTATTCGGATCGAGTGTCGTCTCACGTAATTGCATCGGGTTCATCTCACCCAGCCCTTTAAAGCGCTGGACGTTCGGTTTGCCCTTTTTACGTTTGAGCTGCTCCAGCACACCAGCTTTCTCTTCTTCCGTCAGCGCGTAGTAAACCTCTTTACCGAGATCGATACGATAAAGCGGCGGCAGTGCGACATGCACATGGCCCTGTTTTACCAGAGTGCGGAAGTGCTTCACAAACAAGGCGCACAGGAGCGTGGCGATATGCAGACCATCGGAGTCCGCATCCGCAAGAATACAGATCTTACCGTAACGCAGTTGGCTAAGATCGTCACTGTCAGGATCGATGCCGATCGCCACCGAAATGTCGTGGACTTCCTGCGAGGCTAACACTTCATCAGAAGAGACTTCCCAGGTATTCAGGATCTTACCTTTCAACGGCATAATCGCCTGATATTCACGATCGCGTGCCTGCTTGGCCGACCCACCCGCCGAATCGCCTTCCACCAGGAACAGTTCAGTACGGTTCAGATCCTGCGCGGTACAGTCTGCCAGTTTACCCGGCAGTGCCGGCCCGCTGGTGAGCTTTTTTCGCACCACTTTTTTGGCTGCACGCAAACGACGTTGCGCACTGGAAATGGCCATTTCAGCCAGCATTTCCGCAGATTGTACGTTCTGGTTCAGCCACAGGCTAAACGCATCCTTCACCACGCCGGAAACAAATGCCGCGCACTGGCGGGAAGACAGACGTTCTTTTGTCTGGCCTGCAAACTGGGGATCCTGCATTTTCACCGAAAGCACATATGCGCAGCGATCCCAGATATCTTCCGCAGACAGCTTCACGCCACGCGGCAGAATATTGCGGTACTCGCAAAACTCACGCATCGCATCCAACAGCCCCTGACGTAAACCGTTAACATGCGTACCGCCAAGCATGGTCGGAATCAGGTTCACGTAGCTTTCGGTCAGTAGCTCTCCGCCTTCCGGCAGCCATAGCAGCGCCCAGTCCACGGCTTCCGTTTCACCGTTAAAATTACCGACAAACGGTTTTTCCGGCAGCGTTGGCAAGCCATTGATCGCTTCACAAAGATAATCGTTCAGACCGTCTTCGTAGCGCCAGGTTTGCTCGGTGTTATTAACGTTATCTTTAAACGTGATTTCTACGCCCGGACAAAGCACTGCCTTTGCTTTCAGCAGATGTGTCAGGCGCGAAACCGAAAAGCGTGGACTATCAAAGAAACTTTCGTCAGGCCAGAAATGGACGCTGGTTCCGGTATTGCGTTTGCCGCATGTCCCAACAACCTGCAAATCCTGTACCTTGTCACCGTTTTCAAACGCGATGTTATACACCTGTCCGTCACGTCTGACGTTCACTTCCACACGTTTTGACAGGGCGTTAACGACGGAGATACCCACACCATGCAAACCACCCGAGAACTGGTAGTTTTTGTTGGAGAATTTCCCGCCTGCGTGCAAACGGCAAAGAATCAGTTCAACAGCCGGGACGCCCTCTTCCGGGTGGATATCCACTGGCATACCACGGCCATCATCGATGACTTCCAGCGACTGGTCAGCATGCAGGATAACGTCTACGCGTTTGGCATGACCTGCCAGCGCTTCGTCCACACTGTTATCAATAACTTCCTGGCCCAGATGGTTTGGGCGCGTCGTATCGGTATACATCCCCGGGCGGCGGCGAACCGGCTCAAGCCCGGTGAGTACCTCAATGGCATCAGCGTTATAGGTTTGCGTCATGATTTAACTAGCAATTCGCAGTGATTGTCAGAGATTGTGCAGTCCAAGAAAATCGACAATCTGGGTGAAATGATTCTCAAAGCCCGTGAAAGCATGGTTTCCGCCCTCTTCTATAGTCTGGCGGCAAGAAGCGTAATACGCCACTGCCTGGCGGTAATCCAGCACTTCATCACCCGTCTGTTGTAGCAACCAAAGAAGATCTGGCGCGTCCAGCGGGTCGACCTGCATAACTTTAAGATCGTAAATATGGCGAGACTCTAGCACATATTGCTGTCCGGTGTAGGGGTTCTCGTTCTGACCAAGAAAGTCCCTTAATAACTCGAATGGCCGCACCGCGGGATTGACCACTACAGCCGGTAACATAAAGCATTGCGACAGCCAGGTGGCGTAGTAGCCACCCAATGACGATCCCACAATGCCAAATGGCTCTCCACCATGTGCAAGCACAATAGATTCCAGCAATTCTGCTGCCTCAGCAGGGTAAGGCGGGAGTTGCGGGACAATCATCTCAATATGGGGATGATGCACTTCCAGCCATTGCCGAAACTGCGTCGCTTTCGCAGAACGCGGAGAACTGTTGAATCCGTGCAGGTAAAGAAGCGTAGACATCAGTAGCCTTCTGAAGCAGTATCTGGACGGAATTTTGCCCCAGACAGGCGGCAGACTTCGGTCTTCAGTGAACCGTCGGCATAAAGCTCCAGCCAACGCCAGCCTGGCGCGATGGTATCCAGCGTGAAATTGGCGCAATGGGGCTTAAACTGGACGCAAGTAGAGGGCGTTGCCAACAGGCGGCGACCGTTCCAGTCAAGATCCTGTTCCTGATGAATATGTCCGCACAGCAGATATTTCACGCGTGGAAACTTCACCAGTACACGGTCCAGCGCAGCAGAATTACGTAAACTGTGCTGATCGAGCCAGCTACAGCCTGCCGGCAGCGGGTGATGATGGAGTAGCAGCAACGTATGACGTTCCGGCTCAGCCATGAGCTTTCTCTCCAGCCATTCGAGCTGAAACTCACTGAGCTCGCCATGTGGAACACCAAAGACCTGGCTATCAAGCAGCAGCACTTGCCACTGCTCGCTTGCAAAAACACACTTTGCTGGAGAGATACCCGCATCCTGGAGAGCACTGTACATCGCAGGCTGGAAATCATGATTACCCGGCAACCAGACGCAAGGCACGCTAAAGCTCGCGATCCCTTCAGCAAAATGCTGATAGGCCGCGGAAGATTGATCCTGCGCCAGATCACCCGTCGCGACAATCAAATCGCATACGCGTTTTTCGGCATGAATCGCGTTGAGTACGGCTTGATAACTCTCCCAGGTGTTCACTCCCAGCAGAGTTTCATGCTTTTCGGCAAACAGGTGAGTATCAGTAATTTGTAATATCCTGACTGGCGCCCCACCAGCAACAGTCAGGTTCAACAGGCTTTCCAAATGGTGTCCTTAGGTAGGTTTATGACGCTAACAAACCGGAATCGCCATTGCTCCATGTGCTAAACAATATCTTAGCCAGTCAGCTAAAAACTGGTTAATTTGATGCTTTTCGTCGCGTTGATGCAACTTTTTATTAGGGTAATCATATCGCGCTTTGAAGCGAAAGATCTGCTGGCTTGAACACACTTCAGCGACCATTGCATCATGATACAGCCGTACCGTCATTGATGGCAGGCTCCAGTAACTAATACTGGGCGCTGTCTGTTCGATTTCCACCAGCGTAGTGTAACGTGTTGATTCAGTTATCGTTATCCGATACTGCGCGTTGCTCACCTGATAGCTTACCGTTTCGCCGGGCGCATCATTTCGCGGCAGCAGGCGGCGCAATTGTGCGAAATTGGTTTCGCACAAGCGCATCATTTCTGGGAAGTCAGGTGTATAACGCTTCATTTTTTCCACTCGTTTCGTAATGTCTGATAATGCAGCTGCAGCCATTGCAGGGCGATGACAGATGCTGCGTTGTCGATTTTCCCCTCTTCTACCCACTGGTAAGCCTGCTCCCGACTTACCACATGAACACGAATATCTTCGTTTTCATCAGCCAGACCGTGAATACCCTCAGCCGTCGTGGCGTCCACTTCCCCAACCAGAATCGACAAGCGCTCGCTCGTCCCGCCTGGGCTCGCAAGATAACTCAGCACCGGCTTAGTACGCCCGACAACCAGTCCAGCTTCTTCGAGCGCCTCGCGTCGGGCAACGTCCTCTACCGATTCGCCTTCTTCAATCATCCCTGCCACCATCTCCAACAGCCAGGGGCTCGGGCTGGTGTCGTAAGCCGCAATACGGATCTGTTCAACCAGTACCACTTCATCACGCACTGGGTCAAAGGGTAGCAAGACTGCGGCGTGCCCGCGCTCAAAAATTTCACGACGAATTTCACCACTCATCTGACCGTTAAACAGCCGATGCCTGAAACGGTAAAGATCCATCGAAAAAAAACCGCTATATAGCGTTTCTCGTGCAATAATTTCTACATCGTTTTTGGCGAATGTCACTGGCAACTGTTCTGGTTTTTTCATTAGGCATGTCCTGATAGCAATAGTGATGAAATCATGAATTTCAAGGCTGTTTGGCTACCGTTTCTGGGGCTATATGATAGATTGGTGCAAAATACCGCCAGATGGCACGTAACGCCAACCTTTTGGTGTGGAAGATTCTGTTAGAATCGGCAATTATTTTTAATTAGATCAGCGCTAATACTGCTTCACAACAAGGAATGCAAATGAAGAAATTGCTCCCCATCCTTATCGGCCTGAGCCTGACGGGCTTCAGCGTAATGAGCCATGCAGAGAATCTGCTACAGGTCTATCAGCAGGCACGTCTGGGTAACCCTGACCTGCGTAAATCGGCGGCCGATCGTGATGCTGCGTTCGAAAAAATTAATGAAGCACGTAGCCCGCTGCTGCCGCAACTGGGATTAGGTGCTGATTATACCTACAGCAATGGTTTCCGCGACTCTAATGGCGTGAACTCCAACGCAACCAGCGCTTCTCTGCAATTAACCCAGACCCTGTTTGATATGTCCAAATGGCGTGCACTGACGTTGCAAGAAAAGAGCGCAGGCATCCAGGATGTAACTTATCAGACCGATCAGCAAACACTGATCCTGAATACCGCGACAGCCTACTTCAATGTGCTGAGTGCGATAGATTCACTCTCTTACACTGAAGCGCAGAAACAGGCTATCTATCGCCAGTTAGACCAGACGACTCAACGTTTCAACGTGGGTCTGGTGGCCATCACTGACGTTCAGAACGCCCGTTCGCAGTACGACAGCGTACTGGCAAACGAAGTGACCGCGCGTAATAACCTCGATAACGCACTGGAATCACTGCGTCAGGTCACCGGGAACTACTATCCGGAACTGGCCTCTCTGAACGTGAGCAGCTTCAAAACCGACAAACCGCAGGCGGTGAATGCCCTGCTGAAAGAAGCTGAAAACCGCAACCTGACGTTGCTGCAAGCACGTCTGAGCCAGGATCTTGCTCGTGAGCAAATTCGCCAGGCACAGGACGGTCACCTGCCAACGCTGAGCCTGAGTGCCTCAACTGGCGTGTCAGATACCAGCTACAGCGGCTCAAAAACGCATGGCGCCAATAGCACCCAATATGACGATAGCAATCTGGGTCAAAACAAAGTCGGCCTGAGCTTCTCCCTGCCGCTGTATCAGGGTGGGATGGTCAATTCACAGGTGAAACAAGCGCAGTACAACTTTGTCGGCGCAAGCGAACAGCTGGAAAGCGCGCATCGCAGCGTAGTACAGACTGTCCGTTCTTCTTTCAACAACGTGAATGCCTCTATCAGCAGCATCAACGCCTATAAACAGGCCGTTGTCTCTGCGCAAAGCTCTTTGGATGCGATGGAAGCAGGTTACTCTGTGGGCACACGTACTATTGTTGATGTGCTGGATGCAACCACCACGTTGTACAACGCGAAACAACAACTTTCCAGCGCGCGCTACACTTACCTGATTAACCAGCTGAATATCAAATCAGCTCTGGGTACGCTTAACGAGAAAGATCTGGAAGCGCTGAACAGCACGCTGGGTAAACCGGTTTCCACTACGCCAGATAGCGTTGCGCCGGAAAACCCACAGCAGGATGCGAATGCTGATGGCTACAATGCGAGCAGCACCGCTCCAGCGGCTCAGCCTGCTGCCGCACGTACAACCAGTACAGCGACCAGCAGCAAAGGCAACAATCCGTTCCGTCATTAAGTATCGCGCTTAAGTTCTTTGTTTATAGGGTCTGCAATCCTGCAGGCCCTATATGTTCGCTCTCTGGTGCAAAATCACATGCGAACGTAAGCCAACGTAAAGATCCCCCGGTTTCTCCCCCTCTTCGCTTCATTTTCGACCACTCATCCTCTATCCTGAGGCTTATTTACTTCGTTCTACCACTGGGTCCTGGAAGACAAAAATGAAACGGACAAAATCCATTAATCACGCATCGTTTCGCAAAAGCTGGAACGCGCGTCACCTTACCCCTGTCGCACTGGCAATAACGGCTGTCTTTATGCTGGCAGGTTGTGAAAAAAGCGATGAAACGGTATCGATGTATCAGAATGCCGATGACTGCTCTGCCGCCACTGGCAAAGCGGCTGAATGTACCACCGCTTACAACACCGCACTGAAAGAAGCCGAGCGTACTGCACCGAAATACGCAACACGCGAAGACTGTATCGCCGAATTCGGTGAAGGCCAATGTCAGCAGACGCCAGCGCAGGCAGGCACTGCACCTGAAAATCAGGCTCAGGCACAATCCAGCGGCAGTTTCTGGATGCCACTGATGGCAGGTTACATGATGGGTCGTATGATGGGCGGCGGTGCAGGCTTCCAGCAACAGCCTCTGTTTAGCTCTAAAAACCCGGCCAGCCCGGCTTATGGTCAATACACTGATGCCAGCGGCAAAGGCTATGGCGCAGCACAGCCTGGCCGCACCACGACCGTACCCAAAACGGCAATGGCTCCAAAACCTGCCACCACCAGCACCATTACCCGTGGCGGGTTTGGCGAATCTGTCGCGAAACAGACCACGATGCAGCGTAGCGCGACCGGCTCCTCCACGCGCTCAATGGGCGGCTGATCATGGAACGAGTCAGTATTGTTGAGCGCCCGGACTGGCGTGAAAAAGCCACTGAATACGGTTTTAACTTTCACACTATGTATGGCGAACCGTACTGGTGTGAAGATGCTTACTACAAGCTGACGCTTGCGCAGGTTGATAAGCTGGAAGAGGTTACCGCAGAGCTACACCAGATGTGCCTGAAAGTGGTCGAGAAGGTCATCGGCAGCGATGACCTAATGGCCAAATTCCGTATTCCAAAGCACACCTGGAGCTTTGTACGTCAGTCATGGCAAACCCATCAGCCCTCACTCTATTCACGCCTTGATTTGGCATGGGATGGCATTGGTGAACCTAAGCTGCTGGAAAATAATGCTGATACGCCGACCTCGCTGTACGAAGCGGCTTTCTTCCAGTGGCTCTGGCTGGAAGATCAGGCCAATGCCGGTAACCTGCCAGCAGGCGCTGACCAGTTTAACAGCCTGCAGGAAAAACTGATTGAGCGTTTTGCTGAGCTGCGCGAACAACACGGTTTTAATCTACTGCACCTTGCCTGCTGCCGCGACACGGTTGAAGATCGCGGTACGGTTCAGTATTTGCAGGACTGTGCCGCCGAAGCGGAAGTTGCGACTGAATTCCTGTATATCGAAGATATTGGTCTGGGCGAAAGAGGCCAGTTCACCGATCTCCAGGACCAGGTGATCAGCAACCTGTTCAAGCTCTACCCCTGGGAATATATGCTCCGCGAAATGTTCTCGACCAAGCTTGAAGATGCTGGCGTTCGCTGGCTGGAACCGGCCTGGAAGAGCATTATTTCCAACAAAGCCTTGCTGCCGCTGTTGTGGGAGATGTTCCCTGACCACCCAAATCTGCTGCCGGCGTACTTTGCCGAAGACGATTACCCGGCAATGGAGAAGTATGTTGTTAAACCGATCTTCTCCCGCGAAGGGGCGAATGTGTCGATTATCGAAAACGGTAAAACGCTGGAGGCGGTTGAAGGGCCATACGGTGAAGAAGGGATGATCGTCCAGGCGTTTTATCAACTGCCGAAATTTGGTGACAGCTATACGCTGATCGGTAGCTGGCTCATTAACGATCAGCCAGCCGGGATCGGTATTCGTGAAGACCGGGCGCTGATCACGCAAGATCTGTCACGTTTTTATCCGCATATTTTTGTGGAGTAATTTGCTGGGCCCGGCGGCACGTCGCCTGCCGGGCCTGTTCGTTTTAGCCGACCTGCACCGACAACATACTCAAACTCCCCATCTCAATCCCATCGACTGGAATAGTTATCGGCTCCTGACCATCCCATGCCCCTAATACATACAGCAGCGGCAGGAAGTGATCCGGTGTCGGGTTAGACAGCGATCCCCCTTCGTGATCCATATAATTCACCAGCGGATGCTGTTCAACCGGGCCCTGCCAGGTCAGATTCGCTTTAACGTAGTCGTTGAATGAGGTCGCCCACGGATAAGGCGTATTTTCCCCATGCCAGCGTGCAGTGCGCAGGTTGTGCACCACGTTCCCGCTCGCAACCAGCATGATGCCTTCATCGCGCAGTGTCGCCAGCTTACGGCCGATTTCCATATGCCACGCGGCCGGTTTTGTGCTGTCGATACTGAGCTGCACCATCGGGATATCCGCATCCGGATACATTTTAATGAGTACGCCCCAGGAACCATGGTCAAAGCCCCAGGCTTCTTTATCCAGTGCGACAGGAACAGGCGACAGTAAATCAACCAGTTGCTGTGCGAGGGCTGGTGAACCAGGAGCCGGATAATGCGTGTCATACAACGCCTGTGGGAATCCGCCGAAATCATGAATAGTTTTCGGCGCTTCCATTGCCGTCACGCCAGTACCACGGGTGAACCAGTGTGCTGAAATCACCACAATCGCTTTCGGACGCGGCAACGTCTCTCCCAGATGACGCCAGGCGCGGGTATAGACGTTATCTTCCAGAACGTTCATAGGGCTACCGTGGCCTAAAAACAGTGCTGGCATACGAGAAGAAGTCATGGTGATATCCTTACATAAGATGTCGTTTTGATGGTTATACATTACGCGCAATCAGGCAAAGATGAACCTGGATAAGCGTGATGATCATCTTCAGGAAATTTGAACGTAAGGAATGTGTAAAGCAGAGATGCCCCTCTCGCTTTGCCTCGAATGAATCATTAATATTAATGAGAATCATTATCATAAGGAGCGGTAAATGTCAGTCCCCTTGATCCTGACCCTACTCGCGGGTGCAGCCACTTTTATTGGCGCTATTCTCGGCGTCATTGGCCAGAAGCCTTCCAACCGGGTGCTGGCATTCTCACTCGGTTTTGCCGCCGGGATTATGCTGTTAATCTCCCTGATGGAAATGCTGCCAGCCGCGTTGGGGGCTGAGGGTATGTCTCCTGTCTTAGGCTATGGCATGTTTGTATTTGGGTTGCTGGGCTACTTTGCGCTTGACCGTATGCTCCCGCATGCGCATCCCCAGGATTTAATGCAAAAAAACGTGACACCACTGCCACGCAACATTAAACGCACGGCTATCCTTCTCACGCTGGGTATCAGCCTGCATAACTTCCCGGAAGGCATTGCCACCTATGTCACGGCCAGCACCAACCTTGAGATGGGCTTTGGCATCGCGCTGGCTGTTGCATTGCACAATATTCCTGAAGGACTCGCCGTAGCCGGGCCGGTTTATGCCGCAACGGGTTCAAAACGGACAGCAATTTTCTGGGCTGGTATCTCAGGCATGGCTGAAATTTTTGGGGGTATACTGGCGTGGTTGATACTCGGAAGCCTGGTATCACCAGTGGTGATGGCAGCGATCATGGCCGCAGTCGCGGGCATTATGGTGGCATTGTCAGTTGATGAGCTGATGCCGCTGGCGAAGGAGATCGATCCCAACAACAACCCCAGCTACGGCGTGTTATGCGGTATGTCGGTAATGGGATTAAGTTTAGTGCTCTTGCAAACAGCAGGTATTGGATAAAAAACGCCGGGCAATCCCGGCGTTTTTCAACAATCAGCTGGCTTTACGTTCGTGCGCCTGGCGGTATTCCACCAGATCTTCAATCGTAACAACGGGCATGTTATGCAGACGCGCAAAGGTGATGCACTCTGGCGCACGAGCCATCGTGCCATCATCGTTAGTCAGTTCACACAACACACCCGCCGGTTTGAAGCCTGCCAGCGTCACCAGATCGATAGTCGCTTCAGTGTGGCCGCCACGCGTCAACACACCACCCGCTTGCGCACGCAGGGGGAACACGTGGCCAGGACGGTGCAGGTCTGAAGGTTTTGCGCCATCAGCGATAGCGGCACGAACAGTGGTCAAACGGTCAGCCGCAGACACACCTGTCGTCACGCCATGCGCGGCTTCAATGGTCACGGTAAAGCCCGTACCAAAGGCACTGGTGTTGTTTTCAACCATCATCGGCAGGTCAAGCTGCTTACGACGATCTTCGGTAATACACAGGCATACGATGCCGCTACCGTGACGAATGGTCAGCGCCATCTGTTCAACGGTCATGTTTTCGGCGGCAAAGATCATGTCGCCTTCGTTTTCACGGTTTTCATCGTCAAGCACCATCACACCGCGGCCTTCGCGCAGTGCATCAAGAGCGTGTTCAACACGTTGAGTTGAAGTGCCAAAAGAGGAAAGTAGCGTCTGATTCATGGTAAAAAAACCTCATTAATATTATGGTTACCAGAATCAGGGCAGTCTTAGGAGCGCCGTATAAGCGGCAAAAAAATAACGTGAGCGGGCCATGCCCGACTGGATCGTTACTCTCTCCCATCCGGACTCTAACCGTCGGCCCCGGAATTACACCGGATCTGCTGACCTTTGAGTTTTCACCCAAAGCGCTCGCGGGCTTTCAGCGTTATGCTGATTTACCGCCGGTGGGGAATTTCGCCCCGCCCTGAGAATAAGCGAGATAACTATAACGCTATTGATTATCCTGGGCAATGCATAAGCTTCAAACAATTCTGGTTTATCCTGGAGCATGACGCGCTACAATGGTTATCAACACCGTTTCATCAAGGGAAGCCACAATGATTGACCCGAAAAAAATTGAGCAAATTGCGCGTCAGGTCCACGAATCCATGCCAAAAGGTATCCGTGAATTTGGTGATGACGTTGAGAAGAAAATCCGCCAGACGTTGCAGGCGCAGTTGGTTCGCCTTGATTTAGTCAGCCGTGAAGAGTTTGACGTGCAGACGCAGGTTTTGCTTCGCACTCGCGAGAAGCTGGCGTTGCTGGAGCAGCGTTTAACCGAGCTGGAAAACCGTAATGTACCGGAAGAGGTGAAGCCAGCACCAGCCATACCACCAGTGGACGAAGCAGAATAATATGCTCATCTCCCCGTCGGAGAAGATGAAAAATAAAACGGGCCAATCGGCCCGTTTTATTTAATGACTGTCTTTCTGGATCTTCTTAATAATATTGGTGGTTGAACATCCATCTTCGAAGTTGAGCACCATCACTTCGCCGCCATTCGCCCAGACCTCTTCGCTGCCCGCGATTTGGTCCGGCTTATAATCACCACCTTTCACCAGAAGATCGGGCAGAATGCCGGCAATCAGGCGCTGCGGGGTATCTTCTTCAAAGGAGACCACCCAATCCACCGCTTCCAGTGCGCCAAGCACAATCATACGCTGCTCCAGCGGATTCACTGGACGCGTTTCGCCTTTCAGGCGTTTTGTGGATGCATCGCTGTTTACCGCTACAATCAGGCGATCGCCCAGCTTGCGTGCATTCGCCAGATAAGAAACATGACCCGCATGCAGAATGTCGAACACGCCGTTGGTCATGACCACTTTCTCGCCGCGTTTACGCGCAGCAGCGACAGCCGCTTTCAACTCATCTTCACTCATCACCCCAAAACCGGTATCGGCACGACCGCGCACCGCATTTTCCAGCTCGATTGGCGAAACGGTAGAGGTTCCGAGTTTACCAACAACAACACCGGCTGCAGCATTAGCGAAGTAACAGGCTTCTTCAAGGGAATTTCCCGCCGCCAGCGTCGCCGCCAGCACGCCGATCACCGTATCGCCCGCCCCCGTAACATCGTAAACTTCCTGTGCCTGGGTTGGCATATGTAGCGGCGCTTTACCTGGCTGCAACAACGTCATCCCCTGCTCTGAGCGGGTTACCAGCAATGCGGATAGGTCGAAATCAGCAATGATTGTCATCCCACGCTCAACCAGTTCTTCCTCGGTTTTGCACTTACCGGCAACGGCTTCAAATTCAGACAGGTTTGGCGTCAGCAGCGTTGCACCGCGATAACGTTCAAAGTCAGTCCCTTTAGGATCGATCAGGACCGGAACATTCGCTTTACGTGCCAGCTGAATCATCTGCTGAACGCTTGCCAGCGCGCCTTTCGCATAATCTGAAAGCACCAGCGCACCAATGTTGCCCAGTGCCTGTGCGATGCGCTCATGCATCGGCTCAGGATCGACACCTTCGAACCCCTCTTCAAAGTCGAGTCGGATCAACTGCTGATTACGCGAGAGCACACGCAATTTGGTGATCGTCGGATGCGTCGGTACAGAAACGAAATCACACTTCACGTTCACATCCGCCAGCGACTTGCTCAGCGCTCGCGCCGCATCATCAATGCCGGTCAACCCCACCAGACGCGAATGTGCGCCGAGAGAAGCAATGTTCATCGCCACGTTTGCCGCGCCGCCAGGACGCTCTTCAATGGTGTCCACTTTGACCACCGGAACAGGGGCTTCCGGGGAAATACGGCTGGTCGGCCCATACCAGTAGCGATCCAGCATCACATCACCGACAACCATAACCCCAGCACGTTCAAACTCTGGCAGTGTTACTTTCATTCCTGACTCCAGAAGGATTCACAATTTGCGCGCGATAATATCACACTTGTTTTGATACGCACGGTTCCACCAGCCACTTCTGCCAGCTTGCCGTTACCTGCGCACGTTCCTGTACAAAGCAGTCCAGCGCGACATGGCCGGGTTGCTCCTGCAATGCCAGATGGTGCAACGCATCGCGAAGCGTCGTATAAGCACGCGTTAACGCCTGTGCTTCCTGCTCATCCATAATGTCGTTTTGCGCAAGCAGTTCCAGAATACGCACGTTATCAGACCAGCGCGTCAGTTTCGGCTTATCGTGCGCATGCAGCAGCACCAGATACTGTGTGATGAACTCAATATCGGTAATCCCCCCTTCATCGGCCTTGATATCAAAGCGATCACGGTGCTTATTGCCTAAATGGGTGCGCATTTTCTCACGCATTTCGCGTACTTCGGTTTGCAGCACGCTGCCTTCACGCAGCGTGGTCATGACATCTTTACGGATAAGGTCAAACTGCGTTTTGAGCTGCGGATCGCCATACACCACGCGGGCACGCACCAGCGCCTGATGTTCCCATGTCCAGGCTTCATTCTTCTGATAATCGGCAAAGGATTCGGTTGAGGTCACCAACATGCCTGCCGCGCCGGATGGGCGTAAACGGGCATCCACTTCATACAAAATGCCCGACGAGGTGCGGGTACTGAACAGGTGCATAATGCGCTGTGCCAGACGCAGATAGAACTGACGCCCGTCGATTTCGCGCTCGCCATCAGTCATGACATCAACCGGGCAGTCATGCAGGAAAATCAAATCGAGATCGGAGCTGTATCCCAACTCCCAGCCACCGAGTTTTCCGTAGCCCACGACAGCAAAGCCACGACCTTCGCGGTCGGCCAGATGTTTGGGTTGCCCAAACCGCGTCACCATCTGCCCCCAGGCTTGCTGCACTACCGCATCGATAATCGCTTCCGCAAGCCAGGTTAAGTGATCGCTCACTTTCATTACCGGCAATGTACCGGCAATATCGGCTGCAGCAATACGCAACAACTGCGCCTGCTTAAACTGCCGCAGTGCTTCAAGCTGTTGCTCTTCGTCCTCTTCCGGCACGCGTAGCAAATACTGGCGAAGTTCATCGCGGTAAGCGTCCGTTGCCGTCGGCTGATACAGCGTATTCGGATCCAGCAACTCGTCCAGCAGCAGGGGATAACGCGCCAGTTGGCTGGCAACCATCGGAGAGGCCGCACACAGCGAAATCAGATGTTTCAGCGCACCTGGGAACTCACTCAGCAGCTCAAGATAGGTTGTACGGGTGATGATCCCGCTTAACAGCGGCATCATACGTGACAACGGTACAGGCGCATCCTCACGCGAGCAGACATCGCTGAGCAGATGCGGCATCAGATGATCCAGCACCTGGCGGCCACGTGGTCCAATGGCGCGCTTGTTCAGCTCCACCCGAAAATCGGCAATCAAGACCACCACGCGGTGACGATCCTCATCACTCAAATGTGCGAGAACAGGTGTTGTGTCATCTTCCTGCAATGCGTCCTGCCACAGTTCTCGCCAGTGTTCTGAGAGCGTATCATCCGGGGATTCACTTTCGTCGTCACCAATCAGGTCATTAAAGATGCGACGCACACCCGCCATGTGGGTTTCCAGTTGATCCGTTAATACCGGCCAGTCATCCGCGCGCATTCCCCATGCCAGACGCGCGCGATTTAGCTCATCACCAGGCAGGGTTTGGGTTTGTTCGTCATTAATGCTTTGCAGGAGATTTTCCAGACGGCGCAGGAAAAGGTATGCATCGCGCAGCGTTTGCGCATCGCCTTCTGGCAATAAATGAAGTTGCTCAATCGCGCTTAACGTTGGCAGTAGCGAACGGGATTGCAGGGACGGTTCGCGCCCGCCCCGAATAAGCTGAAAAACCTGGACAATGAATTCGATTTCACGAATTCCACCAGCACCGAGTTTGATGTTGTCTTTCAGGCCACGGCGGCGGACTTCTCGGGAGATCATCCCTTTCATGTTACGCAGCGACTGGATCACACTGAAGTCGATATAGCGGCGGAAAACGAACGGGCGCAGCATGGCACGCAGTTCATTGGCATAGGCATCGTCGCTGTCGCCCATAATCCGCGCTTTGACCATCGCATAACGCTCCCAGTCACGCCCCTGCTCCTGGTAATAATCTTCCAGTGCCGCAAAACTCAGTACCAGTGGGCCACTGTCACCAAACGGACGCAGACGCATATCTACGCGATAGACAAAACCGTCCTGAGTGGGCTGGTCCAGCGCTTTGATTAACCGCTGACCTAAACGCGTGAAAAACTGCGCGTTGTCCAGTTCACGGCGTCCACCACGCGTAGAGCCCTTTTCTGGCCAGGCAAAGATCAGATCAATATCGGAGGAGAAATTCAGCTCGCAGCCACCCAGCTTGCCCATTCCCAGGATAAGCAATGGCTGAGGAACGCCCTCTTCACTACAGGGCGTTCCCCACTCGCGGCAGCAGACGTCATACAGCCAGTCGCGCGCGGCAACGATCAGTGTCTGCGCCAGCCCACTCAGTTGCTGCAATGTGCTCTCTTCGCTCACCAGTTCCAGCGACTGCGCCCAGGCAATACGCACCATCACCCGACGGCGGAACTGACGCAAAACGCACATTAGCGTCGCCTCATCCGCCACGCCATCAAGTTCGGTTTGTAACCAGCCAGCATACTGCCGCCACTCTTCGGCCTGCGGCGGAGAGTTCTCAAGCTCAGCCAGCCACTCAGGATTAGCCGTTACACTCTCCTGCACAAAATCACTGAACGTGAGCACGCACTTAGCCTGCTCGCTTAATGATGACGCCGGTAATGACTCAGGCAGACGTTCGCAAACGGTCTGCCACTGCTGCTGTAACTGCGAAGAAAGCGGCATTGTAGGGTTCCTTGCCAGAATTAACGTTTTCCGCTGTGCAGCCAGAATGGCTCCTGCGAAATGGCCTCATTACGGAAATGCTCTATCTCAATATGCTGACGGGTTTCGATAGCATGTTTCAGCCCCTGCCAGTTTTCCAGCCAGACCTGTGCTTTACCCTCGTAGGCGCCAGACAGCAGTAGCATGCTGTCGATATTGCGCGTCAGGCGAATAAGCTGATCGCCATACTGGTCGCCCAGCGGATAAGCAAAGGTCGTCTTCAGTTCAGCGGCATGACGGGAAAGCTGGATATCCGCAAAACGTTTGAATGATTCACTGATTTTGGTTTGCGCTTTTGCATCCAGGAATGTGCGCCAGCTACGCGTCACCAGAAATTCGGTGAGCGCCAGTTTTGCAGTCGCGTTTTGCGGACTGTAGATTGCCGTTTTTGCTGAGACATCGGACGCCATCAGCGTTTCCGCCTGGGTCAGAAAATCACGTAAGTGAGCACTTGCTTTACGAGGAACAATGCCGCCAAACAGCGTTAACGCATGGCGAACCAGTCCCATCGCGCCCAATACATGGGCTTTCGATCCTTTCACACCGCGCGCCCACAGCTCTTCGTGGTACTGCCACTGAGAAAGCGCCAGCTCCAGCGAGGCCTCCAGACCTTGCTCCACGCTTGCTTTCGGCACGGTGCGTAAAATCGCCGTCGCCTTAGGCTGACGCGGTGCATTCCCGGCAGCCAGGTGATACCCACGCGCAGCTTTGCTCAGACTGCCCTGACGTAAACCGGATTGACTGACCAGCTTATGCGCCAGCCTGAGGACGTCAGCGGCGTCGCCTTCCAGCAATTCAAGTTCCAGTTCACAAATGGGCTCCTGAAATTCCCCCGCCTTCACCTCACCCAAATCAAGGGCGATTTCAATCCGGCTTTTACCTTCATTCACCAGCCATTTCTCACGCCAGAAATCGGTGCTAAACAGCGGTTGCACCTGAGCGCTAAGGGTTTCCGGTAATTCACCATTTGGCCATACTTCTGCGGGAAGACGATCGAGCTCAAGTTCTGGCTTGCTGATGTCGATATTGTATTCCGGGCGTTGATGCAAACCACCGACCACCCGGCCAGCAATTTTCATCGTCATCTCGTAGCGTCCATTAGCACCACGAATGCGCAACCCCATGTCATGTTGACGCAGCCAGTTATCTGGCGTTTCGTAATAGATATTGAGTAACTGAACGGGTTCGTGATGCTCGCCAGACAATGTATGCAGATGGTTGCGCAGCGCATCAACGCTGTCGTTTTCGACGATAAATTTTAATTCGATTTCTTGTGCCATGGCCTTGTACTTATGTGTGCGTCACAGATGAGTCAATTAAGGCGAACTTACTCGCCACTTTTTTGTCAGTACATAGTATTTTGCGCCAAATTGCCACGCAATGAGCAATTTGCCGAGCTTAAAAGTTTGAAGCCGTGACACAGATGATTCCGATTGCTGACGAATACTTTGCGTAGAGACACTGTTGCCACTACTATCGATCCACTTTTTATGAAAATAACGACGAATGATGCTTAAATTACGCCTGATTGGACTTACTTTACTTGCATTCAGCGCTGCAACCGCGGTGCACGCTGAAGAGAAACGTTATGTTTCTGACGAACTGAACACCTGGGTGCGTAGCGGCCCTGGTGATAATTATCGCCTCCTGGGCACGGTCAATGCCGGGGAAGAAGTCACACTGTTACAGACCAATCCAGACACTAATTACGGCCAGGTTCGTGACAGCACCGGACGTACCTCCTGGATCCCGATGAAGGAACTTAGCACCGTGCCGAGTCTGCGCACCCGCGTGCCAGATCTGGAAAATCAGGTAAAAACGCTGACCGATAAGCTGAACAATATCGACACCACCTGGAACCAGCGTACCGCTGAAATGCAGCAGAAAGTTGCCCAGAGTGACAGCGTGATTAGCGGTCTGAAAGACGAAAACCAGAAACTGAAAAACGAGCTTATTGTCGCCCAGAAAAAAGTGAATGCCGCTAACCTGCAGCTCGACGACAAACAACGAACCATCATCATGCAGTGGTTTATGTATGGCGGTGGCGTGTTGGGCGTAGGTTTGGTGCTGGGTCTGGTTCTGCCGCTGCTGATCCCAAGCCGTAAGCGTAAAGATCGTTGGATGAATTAATTCGTCTTCAATGCCAGACTTACGTACTATCTTGCGAAAAGAAAAGACGGGAGTTGTGGGCGTGAAGAGTTATCTGGTCGGTGGTGCGGTTCGTGATGCGTTGTTAGGCCTGCCGGTCAAAGACAGAGACTGGGTCGTGGTGGGTTCCACGCCTCAGGAGATGCTCGACGCGGGCTACCAGCAGGTAGGCCGCGATTTTCCCGTATTTCTTCACCCAACCAGCCATGAAGAGTACGCCCTGGCTCGCACCGAGCGAAAATCTGGCTCCGGTTATACCGGTTTTACCTGCTATGCCGCACCTGATGTGACTCTGGAGCAAGATTTGTTGCGCCGGGACCTCACCATTAACGCGCTGGCACAGGACGATCAAGGCCGAATTTTTGACGCTTATGGCGGTCTGGACGATCTCCGAGACCGTATTTTGCGTCATGTCTCCCCTGCGTTTTCTGAAGATCCGCTGCGCGTGCTGCGCGTGGCGCGTTTCGCTGCTCGTTATGCTCACCTGAGTTTTTGTATCGCCACTGAGACTATGGCACTGATGACCGCCATGACCCATGCGGGCGAGCTGGAGCACCTTACGCCAGAACGCGTCTGGAAAGAGACAGAAAGCGCGCTATCGACCCGCAACCCGCAGGTCTTTTTCCAGGTACTTCGTGAGTGTGGTGCGCTGAAAGTCCTGTTCCCGGAAATCGATGTACTCTTCGGTGTGCCGGCTCCGGCAAAATGGCATCCGGAAATTGATACCGGCATTCATACCCTGATGACGCTGAGTATGGCTGCCATGCTCAGCCCTGCCATTGATGTACGTTTCGCGACGCTATGCCACGATCTGGGCAAAGGGTTAACACCGAAAGAGTTCTGGCCTCGCCACCACGGACACGGCCCGGCGGGAGTGAAACTGGTTGAGGGATTATGTCAGCGTCTGCGTGTGCCTAACGACATCCGCGATCTGGCAAAACTGGTGGCGGAGTTTCATGACCTGATCCACACGTTCCCGATCCTGAAACCAACCACTATCGTCAAACTTTTCGACAGTATCGACGCCTGGCGCAAGCCACAGCGCGTAGAACAGATCGCTCTGACCAGTGAAGCCGACGTTCGTGGGCGCACCGGGTTTGAAGCCTGCGATTATCCGCAGGGACGGTTGTTGCGTGAGGCATGGATCGTAGCGAGTGCAGTGCCAACAAAAGACGTTGTCGAAGCCGGCTTTAAAGGACCAGAGATCCGCGAAGAGCTGACCAAACGCCGTATTCAGGCAGTAGCTGACTGGAAGGAACAGCGTTGCCCTCAGCCAAAAGACTGAGGGCAATCAATCAGAAGAAGACGACGTACACCGCCGCGGCGACAATAAAGCGATAGATCGCAAACGGAATAAACGAGATACGTTTGATAAGTTGCAGGAAGGTTTTGATCGCAATCAGCGCCACAATAAAGGCGGTGATAAAGCCCACGGCGAACATCGGAATATCTCCCACCGTCAGGAAGCCGATGCTTTTATAGAGATCAAGCGCAGTTGCCCCCATCATCATCGGTACGGCCAGCAGGAATGAAAACTCCGATGCCGCGTAACGGCTAACGCCCATCAGCATCCCACCTGAAATCGTTGCTCCTGAACGCGAAAAACCCGGCCACAACGCCAGACACTGGAAACAGCCAATCATGAATGCCTGACGGTAAGTCATGTCGTCCAGGCCTTCCGCACGCGGTTTTTTCGGTTTCAGCACTTCCGCTACAATCAGCAATACCCCGCCAACCACCAGCGCATACATGACGTTAATCGGGTTAAACAGCGATTTAATCGTGTCGTGAAAAATCAGTCCCAGTACTACAGCAGGAACCATACCTAACAGGATATGGATCAGCGTCAGGCGGCCTTTACCTTCTCCCTCATGTTGCGGCGGACGGCCAAAGTGAATACCAATCAAGCCAAAGAGACGACGCCAGAACATCACAACGACCGCCAGAATCGAACCTAACTGGATAACAACTTCAAACGTCTTTGCCGTATCGCCCTCAAAGCCCAGCAGATGTCCCACGATAATCATGTGACCAGTACTGGAAACCGGCAAAAACTCCGTCAATCCTTCGACCACACCCAGGATTGCCGCCACCAGCAGCGAGTGCATATCGCTCATCAATAAACCCCTAAAAAGATATAAAAACGGTGAACCGTCATGTCCACCGTGAAAGATACATCCTTAAGACCGGTATAACCGAAAATGGTTTAGCTATTATGACGTTAAATGTTTCCTTTCGGATTACTGCCACGCTCGATGATCACACCAACATTGGTCGCGCGTGCCACAGCGCCGGGCTTACTGAGTTTGATACGTACCCAGGGAGAGTTGAAGCGGCTCAACAGCAAATCTGCAACCTCTTCTGCCACGCGTTCAACCAGTGCAAAACGTTGGCCTTCGACGTGGCTAATGACCGTGTCGCTAATATCGGCATAGCTCAGACAGTCATTCACATCATCACTTTTTGCGGCCAGACGGTTGTCCCAGCCCATTTCGATATCGAACACTAATTTCTGTTCGATGGTCTGTTCCCAGTCGTAAACACCAATAGTGGTGATTACCGAAAGTTGCTCTATAAATACAATATCCATCACGACCTGCCTGCTTTTTGGCTAAACCGGATACCACTTCCGGCGAATTATGCGTATTATCCACAGATGTTGAGAACACAGATACATTTTCAAAACGGAACAGCGTTATGAGTGCAATCGCGCCTGGAATGATTCTCCTCGCCTACCTTTGCGGCTCAATCTCCAGCGCCATTCTGGTCTGCCGCATCGCCGGGTTACCTGATCCACGCGAGAGCGGATCCCGGAATCCCGGGGCGACCAATGTACTACGAATTGGCGGCAAGGGAGCAGCCGTAGCGGTTTTGATTTTTGATGTTCTGAAAGGAATGCTACCGGTCTGGGGCGCATATGCTCTGGGCGTTACCCCTTTTTGGCTCGGGCTTATCGCCATCGCAGCCTGTATTGGTCATATCTGGCCTGTTTTCTTTGGTTTTAAAGGCGGTAAAGGCGTTGCCACCGCATTTGGCGCGATTGCGCCCATCGGTTGGGATTTAACGGGCGTGATGGCCGGAACCTGGCTTTTGACCATTTTACTGAGTGGCTATTCATCGCTGGGCGCAATTGTGAGCGCACTTATCGCGCCATTTTATGTCTGGTGGTTTAAGCCCCAGTTTACCTTCCCGGTGTCGATGCTCTCCTGCCTCATTTTGTTGCGCCATCACGATAACATTCAGCGCTTATGGCGTCGTCAGGAGACCAAAATCTGGACGAAACTGAAGCTAAAGAGAAAGAAAAAAGACCCTCAGTAAGCGGTTAGTTATGCCTTATAACCAAATGTGATTTTGGTCACCTTCTGCCTGTGGTAACTGTTAGAGACACAACACAACCACACAAAAAGAAAAATGGCAGAAATCACCAACTCAACCTCTCTTTCAACGGCAGGACATTCCCCTGATGGCGACATCAGATGGGTTCGTAGCGCCTCTGACGTTTCACGTCTGGTCAACGCGGGTTCTCAGGGCCGGGCTAATGCCCGTATCGTGATCGGTATCGCGCTGGGCGGTATTTTCCTCGATGCATACGATCTCGGTGCTCTGGCATTCGGTATCAAAGACATTACCCGCGAGTTTAATCTCACGCCGGCAGGCACGGGCATGGTGGCGTCGGCCATCACCTTCGGGGCAATCGTCGGGGCGCTCCTCGGTGGTTACCTCACGGACAAAATTGGGCGTTACCGCGTCTTTATGGCCGACATGGTGTTCTTCGTGGTGGCCGCCATCGCCTGTGCGCTGGCGCCGAACGAGTATGTTCTGGCGGGGGCACGCTTCGTAATGGGTCTTGGCGTGGGGATCGACCTTCCCGTCGCGATGGCATTTTTAAGCGAATTTGCCAAACTAAAAGGCCCCGGCAACAAAGCCTCCAGCGTCGCCATGTGGTGTCCAACCTGGTACGCCGCCATCAGTATCTCTTATCTGTTGGTTCTCTTCTTCTATGCGGTCCTGCCGGAAAGCCACAGCGACTGGCTCTGGCGTTTGATCCTCGGCTTTGGCGCGGTTCCTGCATTGGTCATTATCGCAATCCGCAGCCGCTATATGAGCGAGTCTCCGGTCTGGGCGGCAAACCAGGGCAACCTGAAACAGGCAGCTTCCATTCTGCGCCAGTCGTATAACATTAACGCCCATGTCCCGCAGGATGCGCTCAACCAGCCAGCGCCGGTGGTCAATAAAGCAAAATGGGCAAATTACCTGAACCTGTTCAAGGGGGTCTATTTACGGCGAACAACGCTGGCGACGTTGCTGTCGGTGGTCTCCTCATTTGCCTATAACGCCGTGGCCTTTGGCCTGCCCGTCATTATCTCCAGCTTCTTTGTTCAGTCGATGTTGACCACCATTTTGATCTCGCTGGCGCTTAACCTGCTGTTTGCGTTCGTCGGCGGACTGCTGGCAGTGCGTTACGTCCCGCGCTTTGGCGCATGGCGAATGTCACTTGCAGGTTATACCTGTCAGCTTATTGCCTTGCTTGGTCTGGCGCTGATTGGTCGCCCGGAAGGCGCCCCGGAAGGTATTATCGCCGTCGCCATGCTGGCGCTGTTCCTGTTCGGCCAGGGTTTTGGACCGGGCGCGCATACCATGGCATTTGCTTCGCTGAGCTATCCAACGTCGTTGCGCGGTGTAGGCGTTGGCCTCAACCAGACGCTGATGCGCAGCAGCTCAACGCTGTCGCTGTTCCTGTTCCCACTGCTGGTTGCCTCTCTGGATACCGCGGTGTTCTGGGTGATTGCCCTGGCGCCGTTTATCGGGCTGGCCTCACTGCTGGCGATCCGCTGGGAACCGTCCGGGTATGATGTGGATGCGGAGGATTATCGGTAATTTCCTCCTTAACTCAATTGTGGAATTGTTCCGTTCACTACAGCACCTCTGCTATCTGAAACACCCACAGCGGCCTGAAAGGGGAACGGGTGTTGAGTCCCCGCTAAAATCGGCGAACCGGAGACCGAATGACAAGGTCTGGACGCCAGGGATAGCGGCCTGAGGCGAATCGAGACAGGATATCGAGTTGAGCCGACCGCAGGCAGAGGGTCGGGAGACGAGCGAAGTGCGAAGCACCGATTTTGTTGCGGGGCCGCGGTGGCCCCCTTTCCCGTTCACAGGCTGCATCATTTTATTTTCTGCCACTCTCAAGGTGAACGGAACAAACCTCAACACTCATCCATAAGCGACTCATATGACAGCCTTCATTTCTGCCAGGGCATACTAAAACGTAACCCGGTAGTGAGCAGATGGATGCAGCATGTTAGCAACTCAGGTCACTGATAACTCTTATAAAGGCTGGCAGGCATCCCTTGATCTGCTGTTTCGCCGCACCCCTGAGAAAACCCTTCTGCAGTCGGCCCGTCACGTAGGCCCCCTCACGGTTCAACGCCCGTTTTACCCCGAAGAGGAAACCTGCCACCTCTACTTACTTCACCCACCCGGTGGAATTGTCGGTGGAGATGTTCTGAATATTTCCGTTCAGTTAGAAGCGGGCTGTCACACGCTGATTACCATGCCGGGAGCAAGCAAGTTTTACCGCAGCAGCGGTAAAGAGGCGCGTCTGGAGCAGCACTTTACCCTCGCAGAAAACGCCACGCTGGAGTGGTTGCCGCAGGACACCATTTTCTTCCCTGGCGCGAATGCCGCACTGCGTTCCGTCTTCCATCTGCAAACCTCCAGCACCCTGCTGGCCTGGGAGCTTTTCTGCCTGGGCCGTCCGGTGATCAACGAAACCTTCAGCCACGGCACAATCGAGAGTCGGCTGGAGGTCTGGATCGAGGGTGAACCGCGGTTAATTGAGCGTCAGCATCTGAAGGACGGAGACCTTTCCTCTGTAGCAAACCATCCGTGGATCGGCACATTGCTGTTCTATCCATCAACGGAACATCACCTTGAAACTGTGCGTGAACAGCTCGCCCCGCTGGAAAATTTTGCCGGAGCGACCCTCACCGATGGTCTGATGTCGGTGCGTTTTCTCTCGCACGATAACCTGATTTGTCAGCGGGTAATGCGCGAAATATGGCAGTCGCTTCGCCCGCTTTTAACCACCAAATCGCCCTGCTCACCCCGCATCTGGCAGACCTAAGAGAAACGTTATGGAACTGACCCCCAGAGAAAAAGACAAGCTGTTGTTGTTCACCGCGGCGCTGGTTGCTGAGCGCCGCCTGGCTCGTGGTGTAAAGCTTAACTATCCGGAATCGGTCGCCTTGATCAGCGCCTTTATTATGGAAGGTGCTCGCGACGGGGAAACCGTGGCGGCTTTAATGGAAGCTGGCCGCCACGTTCTGACGCGCGCTCAGGTGATGGAAGGTGTCCCGGAAATGATCCCCGACATTCAGGTTGAAGCCACGTTTCCAGACGGCTCCAAGCTTGTCACCGTTCACAACCCCATTGTGTAAGGAACATGTGATGATCCCAGGTGAATACCAGATCAAATCAGGGCAGATAGCCCTTAACAGTGGGCGAGAAACACAACGTGTGATCGTGGAAAACCACGGCGACAGGCCGATCCAGGTGGGATCGCATTACCACTTTTACGAGGTCAACCCGGCGCTAAAGTTCGATCGTGAACCTGTAAAAGGCTATCGCCTCAATATTCCAGCCGGCACAGCGGTACGGTTTGAACCCGGCCAGAAACGTGAAGTCACGTTGGTCAAAGTGGCAGGCGCACAGCGCATTTTCGGCTTTCGGGGCGATGTTATGGGCGAACTGGAGGTAAAAAATGGCTGATATTTCACGCCAGGCCTATGCCGATATGTTCGGCCCGACGACGGGAGATAAAGTCAGGCTGGCCGATACCGGGCTGTGGATCGAAGTGGAACACGATCTCACGATCTACGGTGAAGAGGTTAAATTCGGCGGCGGGAAAGTGATCCGCGACGGCATGGGACAAGGGCAGATGACCGCAGAAGAGTGCGTGGATCTGGTCCTGACCAACGCGTTGATCGTCGATCACTGGGGGATCGTGAAAGCAGATATCGGGGTGAAGAACGGGCGGATCTTTGCCGTCGGTAAAGCTGGAAACCCCGATATCCAACCCGGCGTGACGATCCCGATTGGCGCAGCAACGGAGGTGATCGCCGCTGAAGGCAAGATCGTCACCGCTGGTGGGATCGACACCCACATTCACTGGATCTGCCCACAGCAAGCCGAAGAAGCGCTGGTCTCTGGTGTCACCACCATGATTGGGGGAGGAACAGGCCCGGCTGCGGGCACGCACGCAACCACCTGCACACCGGGGCCCTGGTATATCGCCCGCATGCTACAGGCCGCCGACACCCTGCCCGTCAATATTGGATTTCTGGGGAAAGGCAACGGATCGAATCCTGATGCCTTGCGCGAACAAATCGCCGCGGGTGCTATCGGCCTGAAAATCCACGAGGACTGGGGCGCGACGCCTGCGGCAATCAACTGTTCACTGAACGTGGCTGACGAAATGGATATTCAGGTGGCCCTGCACAGCGACACGCTGAATGAATCCGGCTTTGTTGAAGATACGCTGGCGGCGATCGCGGGTCGCACCATTCACACGTTCCATACCGAAGGTGCGGGCGGCGGACATGCACCGGATATCATTACCGCCTGCGCGCACCCCAATATTCTTCCTTCGTCGACGAACCCGACACTGCCGTACACCGTCAACACTATCGATGAACATCTCGACATGTTGATGGTCTGTCACCATCTTGATCCCGATATTGCTGAAGATGTGGCCTTTGCTGAATCCCGTATTCGCCGGGAAACGATCGCCGCCGAAGATGTGTTGCACGATATCGGCGCGTTCTCGCTCACGTCATCAGACTCCCAGGCGATGGGCCGCGTGGGCGAAGTAATTATCCGCACCTGGCAGGTCGCACACCGGATGAAAGTCCAGCGAGGTACGCTACCGGAAGAGTCCGGTGAAAATGATAACGTCCGCGTGAAGCGCTATATCGCCAAATACACCATCAACCCTGCACTCACCCACGGTATTTCACATGAGGTCGGCTCCATTGAAGCGGGAAAACTGGCGGATCTGGTGGTCTGGTCACCCGCATTTTTTGGTGTGAAACCTGCCACCATCGTCAAAGGTGGAATGATCGCCTGCGCGCCAATGGGTGATATCAACGCCTCTATCCCGACGCCGCAACCGGTGCATTATCGCCCGATGTTTGGCTCGCTGGGTGCTGCACGCCACGCCACGCGCCTGACGTTTGTCTCACAGGCTGCGGCAACCAATGGCATCCCCCAGCAACTGAACTTGCAGAGCGCCATTGCCGTGGTGAAAGGCTGTCGAACAGTAAAAAAAGCCGACATGATCCATAACGATCTACAGCCGAATATCACCGTGGATGCACAAACTTATGAGGTCCGTGTTGACGGACATCTGATCACCAGCGAGCCCGCAGATGTTCTGCCGATGGCTCAGCGCTATTTTCTGTTTTAGGAGCAACGATGATCACCTTAACGCAACGCCTTGACCATGCTCACCCCACGACCGCCAGCGTCACGCTGCCGATTGATATCCGGGTAAAAAGTCGTGCCCGAGTGGAACTCAACGATGGCCGCGAAGCTGGGCTAATGCTGCCTCGCGGCTTGCTGCTGCGCGGCGGCGACCTTCTGGCGACGGAAGATGGCAGCGAGGTGATCGAAGTGATTGCTGCGCCGGAATCGGTCTCCGTCGTGCATTGCGCCGATCCCTGGTTGCTCGCCCGTGCCTGTTATCACCTGGGTAACCGCCACGTCCCGTTGCAAATCATGCCCGGTGAACTTCGCTACCACCACGATCACGTACTCGACGACATGCTGCGCCAGTTTGCCCTTGAGGTGACATTTGCCCACCTGCCGTTTGAACCCGAA
The DNA here is from genome assembly GCF_013782625.1 of Enterobacter sp. RHBSTW-00994. Lineage (NCBI taxonomy): Bacteria > Pseudomonadati > Pseudomonadota > Gammaproteobacteria > Enterobacterales > Enterobacteriaceae > Enterobacter > Enterobacter sp. RHBSTW-00994. Next base: position 4,132,255 of record NZ_CP056199.1, read on the forward strand.
GCGGGCGCTTACACCAGCGACGCTCATAGCCATTCTCACGCCCACTCACATTAAGGAACTCCTATGCGCACGTATTTACCGCTGTTACTGCTGGCTTTTTCCCTTCCGGCGCTCGCGCATCCTGGGCATGGCACAGACAGCTTTCAGGCTGGATTCCTCCATCCCCTGACCGGTTTTGATCATCTGTTAATGTTGACCGGCGCTGGCGTGCTTTCCGCATTAAGCGGGCGCAAGCTGCTGCTGCCCTTTGCCACCCTCGGCATGATGCTGGTTGGGGCGATTGCCGGCAGTCTGTTCGGTGGTTTTAGCGGCATGGAGATGCTGATCATCGCTTCGCTGGCTGTGTGTGGCGTGATGATGTTTAAGACCGAAAAACGGCTTTTATTGGCGGTCCCCGCACTGGCGATGTTCCACGGCTGGGCGCACGGTGTGGAGATGTCCGGCCACAATTTCTGGCTGTTTACCAGCGGTTTCATGCTCGCCAGTGCCACAGTGTTGTGCGCAAGTTTCGCCGCAGGATTACTGCTTCGCCGCCATGATGGCCTGCGCAAAATCTTCGGCGGTGGGCTGATTGTCTCAGCCTTGCTGGCGCTGATGAGCTAATGGAGCACACACGGCAGTGGCTGCGCTTGATGCAACTCTCCAGTAGCAGTTTGCCTGTCGGGTCTTTCACCTGGTCACAGGGGCTGGAATGGGCAGTAGAGGCTGGCTGGGTCACCAGCAGCGATGCGTTCAAACACTGGCAAATACAGCAGATGGATAACAGCTTTTTCTGCGTTGATCTGCCGCTGTTTATTCGTCTGTATCAGGCCTGTGAGCAAGACGATCTTGCGCGCGCAACACGCTGGACGGCATACGTCCTTGCCTGCCGGGAAACGCGCGAGCTACGCGAAGAAGAACGCAATCGCGCCGCCGCGTTTACACGCCTCATCAAAAGCTGGGAACCAGACTCACCCAAAGAGTGGCTACCGCTGTTTTCCCAAAGCCAGTTGTGCGGTATGGCGTGGCTCGGCGTGCGGTGGGGCATTGGCGCGCGCGAGCTGGCATTAAGCCTGGGCTATAGCTGGATTGAAAGCGCGGTGATGGCAGGCGTTAAACTGGTTCCTTTCGGGCAGCAGGCGGCGCAACAGCTCATTATTGAACTGAGCGACCATTTTTCCGCCGGTCTTGAACAGGCTTTTTTGCGCGAGGATGACGAACTCGGTGCAGCAACACCGCTTTCCGCCATCGCTTCTGCGCGACACGAAACACAATATTCACGGTTATTCCGTTCCTGAGGATGCACTATGGCTGATTACAAACACCCCTTGCGCGTTGGCGTGGGTGGCCCGGTAGGGTCGGGCAAGACCGCACTGCTGGAAGCGCTTTGCAAAGCAATGCGCGACACATATCACCTGGCAGTGGTAACGAACGATATCTACACCAAAGAGGATCAACGCATTCTGACGGAAGCGGGCGCACTGGCGCCAGAGCGTATTGTGGGCGTAGAAACCGGCGGATGCCCTCATACCGCGATCCGCGAAGATGCGTCGATGAACCTCGCAGCGGTCGAAGCACTCAGCGAGAAATTCGGTAATCTGGATCTGATTTTCGTTGAAAGCGGCGGGGACAACCTGAGCGCGACCTTCAGCCCGGAGCTGGCGGATCTGACAATCTACGTTATCGACGTCGCTGAAGGGGAGAAGATCCCACGCAAGGGCGGGCCGGGGATCACCAAATCAGATTTTCTGGTAATCAACAAAACCGATCTGGCCCCTTACGTCGGCGCGTCGCTGGAGGTAATGGAGCGCGACACTAATCGTATGCGCGGTGAACGGCCATGGACGTTTACCAACCTGAAAGTGGGTGATGGCCTCGCGACGATCATTGCGTTTCTGGAAGAGAAAGGGATGTTGCGGGTGTAGCCGAATAGACCCTCTCCCTTGTGGGGAGAGGGTGAGAGATTACGCCTCAGGAAGCTCCGCCAACGGCCAGCGTGGACGCACAGAAACGCTCAAATCAGCTCTCGCCTCTGCGTTCAAACGCACCATGCCTGCGTAAGCGATCATCGCTCCGTTATCGGTGCAAAATTCCGGACGCGCATAGAACACTTCGCCGCGACGTTTTTGCATCATCTCTGCCAGTTTCGCGCGCAACGTGCGGTTAGCACTGACACCACCCGCCATCACCAGGCGTTTAAAACCGGTCTGATCCAGGGCTCGTTTGCACTTGATCATCAGCGTATCCACCACCGCATCTTCAAAGGCGCGAGCGATGTCCGCACGGGTCTGATCGTCGTTATCATTGTTGCGGATAGTATTCGCAGCGAAGGTTTTCAGGCCAGAGAAGCTGAAATCCAGACCTGGACGATCGGTCATCGGACGTGGGAAAACAAAACGCCCTTCTGTTCCTTGTGCCGCTATTTTCGAGAGCATCGGGCCGCCGGGATAATCCAGCCCCAACAATTTGGCCGTTTTATCAAACGCTTCACCGGCCGCATCGTCGATAGACTCGCCCAGCAGCTCATATTTGCCAATCCCTGTCACACTGATCAACTGGGTATGGCCGCCAGAAACCAGCAGCGCGACAAACGGAAACTCAGGCGGATTATCTTCCAGCATCGGAGCCAGCAGATGCCCTTCCATATGGTGAACCGGGATCGCCGGAACATCCCACGCAAACGCCAGCGAACGTCCAACGGTTGCCCCAACCAGCAGAGCGCCCACCAGGCCAGGACCTGCGGTGTAGGCTACTGCATCAATATCTTTCGCCGTTAACCCGGCCTCTTTCAGCGCCGCCTGGATCAGCGGAACCGTTTTGCGCACATGGTCACGGGAGGCCAGTTCAGGCACAACACCGCCGTAGTCAGCATGTAATTTCACCTGACTATACAGTTGGTTGGCTAACAGCCCTTTTTCGTCGTCGTAAATGGCAATGCCGGTTTCATCGCAGGATGTTTCAATACCCAGTACACGCATGACTTATTTTACCTCGCTCTAATACCGCGCAGTGTAGGACCAATGCGGGTTGATGTAAAACTTTCCTCACCCCTGGTGCTCAGTTCGTGTATACTCCCTGTCCTTATAAAAGTCCCTTTCAAAATCACGTCGGTGCTTTACAAAGCAGCAGCAATTGCAGTAAAATTCCGCACCATTTTGAAATAAGCTGGCGTTGATGCCAGCGGCAAACCGAATTTATTAAAGGTGAGAGTTACATGCCGGTAATTAAAGTACGTGAAAACGAGCCGTTCGACGTAGCACTGCGTCGCTTCAAGCGTTCATGCGAGAAAGCAGGTGTTCTGGCTGAAGTTCGTCGTCGTGAGTTCTATGAAAAACCAACGACCGAACGTAAGCGCGCTAAAGCTTCAGCTGTGAAACGTCACGCGAAGAAACTGGCTCGCGAAAACGCACGCCGTACTCGTCTGTACTAATTGATTGAGGGCTTAAGTCCTCAATTACAGACAGAGTAATAGTCGTAAGGCCGTGCTTCCGGAAGGAATGCGCGGCTTATTTTCGTTTAAGAGTTACTAAAAATTCACGGGGCCTATGGCAGGACGAATCCCACGCGTATTCATCAATGACTTGCTGGCAAGAACCGACATCGTCGATCTCATCGACGCGCGGGTAAAGCTAAAAAAGCAGGGCAAGAATTACCATGCGTGCTGTCCATTCCATAACGAAAAAACCCCCTCTTTCACCGTGAATGGTGAAAAACAGTTTTACCATTGCTTCGGCTGTGGCGCACACGGTAATGCCGTCGATTTTTTAATGAACTACGACAAGCTCGAGTTCGTTGAAACCGTCGAAGAACTGGCGGCGATGCACAACCTTGAAGTGCCTTATGAAGCAGGCAGCGGCCCCAGTCAGATAGAGCGCCATCAACGGCAAACGCTGTATCAGTTAATGGATGGCCTGAATTCGTTTTACCAACAGTCTCTTAAGCAATCTGCTGCTGAGCCTGCGCGTCACTATCTGACCAAGCGCGGACTGAGCGACGACGTTATTGCGCGTTTCGCTATTGGATATGCACCACCCGGATGGGACAACGTCTTAAAACGTTTTGGTGGCAATAGCGAAGATCGTAAATCGTTGATCGACGCAGGTATGCTGGTCACCAACGACCAGGGACGAAGCTACGACCGCTTCCGTGAACGGGTGATGTTCCCCATTCGTGACAAGCGAGGCCGGGTGATTGGTTTTGGTGGACGCGTGCTGGGCGATGCCCTGCCGAAGTACCTCAACTCCCCGGAAACCGATATTTTTCATAAAGGCCGCCAGCTTTACGGTCTTTATGAAGCGCAACAGGATAACGCGGAACCTCAGCGTTTGCTGGTCGTCGAAGGGTATATGGATGTTGTTGCCCTGGCGCAATACGGCATTAATTACGCCGTCGCGTCGCTGGGAACCTCCACGACAGCCGATCATATCCAACTGCTGTTCAGGGTGACGAATAACGTTATCTGCTGTTACGACGGCGACCGGGCAGGCCGTGATGCCGCCTGGCGTGCGCTGGAAACGGCGCTTCCTTATATGACCGACGGGCGTCAGTTGCGCTTTATGTTCCTGCCCGATGGTGAAGACCCGGATACGCTGGTGCGTAAAGAGGGCAAAGCGGCGTTTGAAGCGCGGATGGAGCAGGCTCAGCCACTCTCCACGTTTTTGTTTAACAGCCTGATGCCGCAGGTAGATTTGAGTACACCGGATGGTCGCGCGCAGCTCAGTACGCTGGCACTGCCGCTCATCACTCAGGTCCCTGGTGAAACACTGCGTATTTATCTGCGCCAGGAACTCGGCAACAAGCTCGGTATTCTGGATGACAGTCAGCTTGAACGTTTAATGCCAAAACTGGCTGAAACAGGCGTGGTTCGCCCCGCGCCGCAGCTAAAACGCACAACCATGCGTATACTGATAGGGTTACTGGTACAAAACCCTGAGCTGGCACCACAAGTGCCACCGCTGGCAGGATTAAACCATGAAAAGCTGCCGGGACTTGGCTTATTTGCAGAACTGGTCAACACTTGTCTGTCTCAGCCAGGTCTGACCACCGGACAACTTTTAGAGCATTATCGCGGCACAAAAGAGTCCGCCACCCTTGAAAAACTGTCGATGTGGGACGATATAGCAGATAAAGATATCGCAGAAAAAACGTTCACCGACTCACTGAACCATATGTTTGATTCGATGCTTGAATTGCGCCAGGAAGAGTTGATTGCCCGCGAGCGCACACACGGTTTAAGCAGCGAAGAACGTCGGGAACTCTGGATGTTAAACCAGGAACTGGCGAAGAAATAAAAAGACAAAATCATTCACGTTGTACCAGGACAGCAAAAGAACGAATTCCCGGGAGTGTACATTAGCGCATGACCAGGATGACAAATCCGCCGGGACAACGTGAAGAATAAAGTATTTAACGGCTTAAGTGCCGAATATCGATCGGGAAGCCCCCGGCAGCCGCACTGAGAGGCAGCGGCACAAATATAAGTACGCCCTCGCTTTAAAGGTTGGCAGCAACACCGCCGACACCAATCAAACGAATTAAGTGTGGATACCGTCTTATGGAGCAAAACCCGCAGTCACAGCTGAAACTTCTTGTCCAACGCGGTAAGGAGCAAGGCTATCTGACCTATGCCGAGGTCAATGACCATCTGCCGGAAGATATCGTCGATTCAGACCAGATCGAAGACATCATCCAAATGATCAATGACATGGGCATTCAGGTGATGGAAGAAGCACCGGATGCCGATGATCTGTTGCTGGCCGAAAACTCCAACAACACTGACGAAGATGCGGAAGAAGCCGCTGCGCAGGTACTGTCCAGCGTAGAATCCGAAATTGGGCGCACGACTGACCCGGTTCGCATGTACATGCGTGAAATGGGTACGGTTGAACTGTTGACCCGCGAAGGCGAAATCGACATCGCTAAACGCATCGAAGACGGGATCAACCAGGTTCAGTGCTCTGTTGCTGAATACCCGGAAGCGATCACCTATCTTCTGGAGCAGTACGACCGCGTTGAAGCAGAAGAAGCGCGTCTGTCAGACCTGATCACTGGCTTTGTCGACCCGAACGCTGAAGAAGACATGGCGCCTACAGCGACTCACGTTGGTTCTGAACTGTCTCAGGAAGAGATGGATGACGACGAAGACGAAGACGAAGAAGACGGCGACGATGACAGCAGCGATGACGACAACAGCATCGATCCTGAACTGGCACGTGAGAAATTTGGCGAACTGCGTACTCAGTACGAACTCGCTCGCGACACGATTAAAGCCAAAGGCCGTAGCCACGCTGCTGCTCAGGAAGAGATCCTGAAGCTGTCTGAAGTGTTCAAACAGTTCCGTCTGGTTCCAAAACAGTTCGACTACCTGGTTAACAGCATGCGCGTGATGATGGATCGCGTGCGTACCCAGGAACGCATCATCATGAAACTGTGTGTTGAACAGTGCAAGATGCCGAAAAAGAACTTCATCACGCTGTTCACGGGTAACGAAACCAGTGAAACCTGGTTCAACGCTGCTGTCGCAATGAATAAGCCGTGGTCTGAAAAGCTGCTTGACGTTAAAGAAGACGTTCAGCGCGGCCTGATGAAACTGCAACAGATTGAAGAAGAAACCGGCCTGACCATCGAGCAGGTGAAAGACATCAACCGTCGTATGTCCATCGGTGAAGCGAAAGCCCGCCGTGCGAAGAAAGAGATGGTTGAAGCAAACTTACGTCTGGTTATCTCTATCGCCAAGAAATACACCAACCGTGGTCTGCAGTTCCTGGATCTGATTCAGGAAGGCAACATCGGTCTGATGAAAGCGGTAGATAAGTTCGAATACCGTCGTGGTTATAAATTCTCCACCTACGCGACATGGTGGATCCGTCAGGCGATCACCCGTTCTATCGCAGACCAGGCGCGCACCATCCGTATCCCGGTGCATATGATTGAGACCATCAACAAACTCAACCGTATCTCTCGCCAGATGCTGCAAGAGATGGGTCGCGAGCCAACGCCGGAAGAGCTGGCTGAACGTATGCTGATGCCGGAAGACAAGATCCGTAAAGTGCTGAAGATCGCCAAAGAGCCTATCTCCATGGAAACACCAATCGGTGATGATGAAGATTCGCATCTGGGTGATTTTATCGAGGATACGACCCTCGAACTGCCGCTGGACTCTGCCACCACCGAGAGCCTGCGTGCTGCGACGCACGACGTTCTGGCTGGCCTGACCGCGCGTGAAGCGAAAGTTCTGCGTATGCGTTTCGGTATTGATATGAATACCGACCACACGCTGGAAGAAGTGGGTAAACAGTTCGACGTTACCCGTGAGCGTATCCGTCAGATCGAAGCGAAGGCGCTGCGTAAACTGCGCCATCCAAGCCGCTCTGAAGTGCTGCGTAGCTTCCTCGACGACTAAAACTGTTCCGGTTCTGAAAAAGCTCCCTTTCGGGAGCTTTTTTTTTGGCATTTTCAGCCCACAGACAAAAATTGGTAGGGTAAATTATTAATAAATGAAATTGTAAATGATATTTATTTTCATTATCATTTTTCTTTTCGTAAACTACTGTAAAGAAAAATTACATGATCCCCTTAATTTTTAAGAATAAAACCCTCTGCGCACTCGCTATCTCCTTGACGCTTCACGCTGGTGCAACCTTCGCAAAAGAATTCTCAGAGAACCATTTCACGTCCCAGTCACTTGGTCATGGGGTTTACGAGCTGGCTTTTGATAAAAACCAAAAAGCGATCTATGCCGCATCAGCGCCCTCCTTTGATAAAGATAAAACAAGCGGAGAAGTCTTCCTGCTCGCGGCCGACTCTCTCAAGATTAATGAGCGGATCGCAACTCAACGACGTCCCTTTGCAGTCGCGCTGGATGAACCCAATCATATCCTCTATCTGGGCAATGCGCTGGACGGCTCACTTACCCTGGTTGATACCCGCACCAACAAAGAAGTAAAAACAATCCAGTTGAGTAACGACGCCGATCCGAAGAATAAAGCACACGTCCGTGAAGTGGTCCTGGATAAGAAACACCAGCGCCTCTACGTGTCCGGTATTGGCAGTGAAGACAAAGGCATGCTGTGGATTGTCGATACCCAGAAACAGCAGGAAATGCATGCCCTCACGAAGATGGACCCCGTAGGTTTCGCGGTCGATGAGTCAGGTGACAAGGTTTACGCCGTCACCGGAAAAGGCGAGCTGATCACCCTGGATGGCAAAACGTCGCAGCTCCTCTCCCGCGTAAAAGTTGACCCTTCCGAGGCGAACCATTACTTCCTGAACATTGCCCTGAACACGGCCAAGGGCGTGGGCTTTATCGCGGATACCAACACGCCTGACGTGCTGGTTGTGCAACTCGACTCAGGCAAGCTTATCCATCGTATCAAGACACCTAACTCCATTGCCGCCATCTATAACCCTGCGCGCAACGAAGTGTATGTCACCCATCGCAATGCCCGTCAGATTAGTGTTATCGATGCGAACACCTACGGCCTGAAGCACACCATCAAAACAGCAGCTATGCCAAACAGCATGGCACTTTCTCCTGATAGCAAAACGCTTTATGTCAGCGTCAAACAGGATGAAAAAGCCAACCAGGCTGACTACGTGCTCAAACTCGATTTAACTCAATTCTGAGGATTGCTTTGTGATTAACCAGACACGTACGGCACTGGCGATTTCGCTCGCCCTTGCCAGCCTTCCGGCAGCTGTTTTCGCCGAAGACAAAACACCTGCAAATGAAGATCAGCTTGTGGTCACCGCCACCGGTTTCGCACAGGAACGCCGCGAAGCACCTGCCACCATCTCCGTCGTGGGTGAAAAAGAACTCAATACGCGTTCTAACCAGAACGTCACCGAAGCGCTTCGCGAGATGCCAGGCGTATTAGTGGGGAACGGCAACGGAAGCCTTGCCACGGGTGATGTGCAGATGCGTGGCATGGACTCAACCTACACCTCCTACATGGTGAACGGCATCAAACAAGGGACCCGCGAATCTCGCCCTTACGGACACCATATCGGAACCGAAGCGGCCTTTATGCCGCCGCTTGCCGCTATTGAACGCATCGAGGTGATCCGTGGGCCGATGTCCTCACTATATGGCTCTGACTCCATCGGAGGCGTGGTCAACGTCATCACCAAAAAAGCCTACAACCTGGATAATTGGACGGGCGTACTGGAAGATAATTACTTCTTGCAGGAGAAGAGTGAGTACGGCAACACCAACCAGACGAATGCCTTCCTGATGGGACCCATCATTCCAGGCAAGCTTGGGATGAGCGTGGCGGCAGATTACCTTGACCGTCGCGATGATGACAGCCAGAACGATGAACGCTTTGTTAAGCACCAGGCGGGCAACCTGGACGCGACCATTAATATGTCGCCGACTGATACCCAACTGTGGGATGTGAATGTCGTCAAAGGACAGCAGGTAAAATCACACAACGATAAAGCCTGGCAATGGGACTTTGATCGTGATGCCGCATCACTGTCTCAGCACGCGTGGTACGGTGACGGTCTGCTGGAAGCGAAAAACTTCGTCAGCTACGAGAATGCCAAAACCGAATACCGCGTGCCGGGTATGAGCTCGCAGTTTATCAAGCAGCGTAACTACGAGGCCAACAGCGCGAACACCCTTTCGTTGGGCGATCATAAGTTAACGCTTGGGATCAACTTCACCCGTAATGAGCTGGACGACACTTTCGGCATCGAAGACAAAGAAGTTCCGGGTGTGACACCGGTCAGCAAGATCACCCGTAACGGCTGGGCACTGTTTGCCGAAGACGCATGGATGATGGTTCCGGACTTCACCCTCACCACGTCCGCACGTCTGGATCACGACAGCTACTTTGGCTATCACGTCACGCCAAAACTCTACGGTAACTGGACGATTGATGAAAGCTGGGCGCTGAAAGGCGGGGTATCGGCGGGCTATAAGAAGCCCGACCTGCGTGAAAACAACGAAGGCTTTACCAGCGTCTACGGCGCCTATCCTTATTCGTTTATTGGGATCGGTAACGACAACCTGAAGCCGGAACAAAGCGTCAACACCGAGTTGGGCGTCTACTGGCAACAGGACACGCTGGAGCTGGATGCCACCGTGTTCTTCACCAAATTTAAAGACAAGATCAGCGACTACACCATCTGCACCGCATCGGGCACGCAGAAATGTATCTACAACGGGTACGAAGCTGAAGAAGTCTCCCAGTATTTCAACGTCAGCGACGCGGAAATCTACGGTCTGGAGCTGAACGGCGACTGGCAGGTCACGCCATCGCTGAAGGCTAACGCAAACTACACCTATACTCACAGCGAGCAAAAAAGCGGTCAGTACAAGGGCGAGGCGCTGAACGAATTCCCGAGCAGCATGGCCAACCTGTCACTGACGTGGAATGCGCTTAATGACCTGGAGTTGTGGACTAAAGCCAGCTGGCGCAGCAATACGCCGGACACGGGTAAATCGACATCCACAGAGGCTTATGCCCTGGTTGATTTAGGTCTACGCTACCATCTCAATAAAAACATCACACTGATGACGGGTGTCTATAACCTGTTCGACGTGAACCCGATTTACAAAACGTCCTACAACCAGTCCTCGATACTGGAAGGCCGCCGCTACAACATGGGCGCACGCTTCGAGTTCTGATAGTGACGCCGGAGCCTCAGGCTCCGGCAGTTACAGCCCCCGCACGATAAGTGCTTCATCCAGTTCCCGGTAGGATTCGACCAGCTTATCCAGCGTTGCCCTGTTCAGGCCACTCGGATTTGGCAATACCCACACCTGCGTGACGCCGATGGTAATGCTCTGCTTGCCCCATTGCGCACCACGCTGATTAAATGCCTGCTCGTAGGCCTGCTTGCCGAGGATCGCCAGTGCCGCTGGCTGGTAGTCTTCAATCTTTCTAATAAGCTCCTGTCCGCCGCTGCGCAGTTCAAGCAGATTCACTTCACTCGCCTGCACCGTTGGGCGTTCGACCAGCATGGTGATCCCGCAGCGCGTATCGAGCAGATGCTGCTCCTCTTCCGGCTTTAACAACCTGTCAGTAAAACCGGCCTGGTGGATCACTTTCCAGAAGCGATTGCCCGGATGAGCGAAGTGAAAACCGGTGTGTGCTGAAGACTTTCCGGGGTTGATACCGCAGAACACCACCCGCAGGCCAGGGGCCAGAATATCGTTGATCATGTTTACTCCCGATCGATACATCGTTGCGGAAGTATAAAGGATTGATAATGCGTTGTTTATAAAAACAGCAGGCAGGTGTGAATGGCTGGATTGCGACGTAGAGTTACTCTATAATTCACCGCCACGGCCCCTTAGCTCAGTGGTTAGAGCAGGCGACTCATAATCGCTTGGTCGCTGGTTCAAGTCCAGCAGGGGCCACCAGATACAGCAAGGGCTGGAGAGAAATCTCCGGCCCTTTTGCTTTTTACGGGGAGACTTTCAAACGGGAAATATGGTGATGCATGGTTAAATAATGACCGTTCAGCCAAAATATCCGTAATAGACCCGGTAAACAGCCATGAAGATGTCACGGACATCCCGGCCATCGACCAAAAAATAAGAGCTGTTCAGTGAATCTCCGCACTTCATCAGGCCAACTGGGGAGTCGATAATCTCAACAGTCTTATGCTCCCGGTTTCTTTTCGGATCACACGAGTAATGTTTAGTGTGATTGCACAACGACCGAACCACCAGGTAATCAGGCAGCTCCTGCAGTGCTTTATCAAGCGCTTCCTCCCTGCTCAGTTTGCCGCAGGGCTTCCCGTCATAATCGATTTTCTTGCCCTGAAAAATCCACTCACGAAGGTGGTACATGGGAAACAGCGTATCGATCAGCCCCTCTTCGGTCGGGTGCTTATAAAAATTCACCCACTTGCTTTTAAGATGCTCGAACATCGCCCCTGCATCACACTTGTTGAATAAACCTGCCATAACGTTACTTCGCCTCCTGCAAAAAATTATCGCGATTTTATCTGTCCGATGGCTCGGGGTTCGTATTCTTCAACCAGAAACAACAACTCAAACCACAAATAATAAGGTAACAATATGTTTTATAACGTTTTAATTTCTCACATGATAGTGATTTATCCCATTAATTAATCTATGTACAGAACAATATAACCATCTTAAAATTATGGTTTTACTTAACTCAAATGGAAATTGAGGTTTATGGCTATTCCAGCTTATTTATGGCTCAAAGACGATGGCGGCGCAGACATCAAAGGTGGTGTAGACGTGCGAGATCGTGAAGGTAGCATCGAGGTGTTAGGATTCGGGCACGGCCTGTTTCTCCCGACCGACAACAACACGGGCAAAATCACCGGGACGCGCGTACACAGCGCCATCAATTTTGAACAGGAGTTTGATTACTCAAGCCCCTATCTCTACAAAGCTGTTGCCACCGGCCAGACGCTCAAAAGCGCCGAATTTAAGTGGTACAAAATCAACGACGCGGGCCAGGAAGTGGAATACTTCAACATGCTGCTGGAAGGCGTCAAAATCGTGTCTGTTTGCCCTCTGATGCATAACTGTAAAAACGAGAGCACTGAGAAGCACAATCACCTGGAAGCATTGCGATGGCAATATCATCTTCTCTGACTCATGGAACGAAAGATGATCCGGTGTACATTCAGATTGAATGGAAACGGCTTATCAAACCTCAGTTGCCCAGGTATTGGTTTCTTCCCTGCGTATTCCGGATACGAAGGGAAACACAGAAATAATCCTGATTCCGTGAATGTTCCGAATGCTGGCCCGTTGCCACCTGGCAAATATTATATAGTCAGTCGTCCGACTGGAGGCTTAAGAACTATGATTCAGGATTGGGCTGCCAGCGAGTACACTGGTTCAGATCGTTCAATTTGGTTTGCCCTGTATCGAGAAGACGGGAAAATTGATGACTGGACGTTTATAGATAAAGTAGAGCGCGGTCATTTCCGGCTACATCCGGCAGGGTATAAAGGCGTTAGTGAAGGATGCATCACATTGCCCAGTCCGTCTCATTTTGCTGTTTTACGCGAGGCTTTGCTGAGAACGCCAACAATGCATGTCACGTCTATGCTCACCGCTTACGGCACTGTGCAGGTTTACTGATGAAAGCTATTCATATAGCCCTGATGTGGGCCGCGTCATTTGCTGTGTATGCGGTTGTTTTGATCCTGATGTATGCATTCGTGCCCCAAGGAACGTTGTTCGCGTTTTACAACGATATTGCTGGGCCGGTTCCCGGTGCTGAATGGGATAGTATTATCAGCAATGTGATCATTCTGGGAAGCGCGGTAATAACATTCTTGCTGGTCTGGCTCGTTGCATATTTTGCCATGAAAAAACGGCCCAACTAACCACCACCAACCCGGTCATTTCATTCTGGCCAGGTTACTCTTCCCTTCCTCTCCGTAGTTCGCAACAATAACCTTTTTATTGAATGGATAGTTGCACTCCCCCCCCTCAGTTACAGCGAACCGTACCAAACGAGTCGCGGCGGCACGTCGTTGTGCTGCCGTCGCTGTGTGTTGTCCGGCTGGTTCCAAAAGCGTCCGTTCGGGTAACGTCGCCATTGCTGCCACGGGTCGTGCCGAAACTATCCGTGCGCCAGCTGTTCCCATTGTTATCACGGGTCGTACCAAATGAATCAGTGCGGTACGTACTACCATCGCTCCCCCTGGTGGTTCCGAAAGAGTCCGTTCGATACGTTGTGCCGTTGTCACAGCGCGTGGTGTTGAAACTGTCAGTACGACAGGTTGTCGCCTGTACGGTACTGGTTATCAGTGCCAGCGCGATAATCAGATATTTCATTTCATCAGCTCCATGTTTACTGCCTGGATTAGCGTGCAACGTCTTCCACGCGAAGATCTGCCAGACGTTTTTGTGAGGGGGTGAACGAACTGACGTTTGTATGCTCGCTCTACGTCGTAATTCGACCTCGTAAATTCATCCCATTGTGGCTTTCTGTGCCGCAGTCATCACCGCGATAACGTATTTCAAGACTAGCCCTGTCAGTGCATCATCAACGTTTTTATCTAAACCAGGTTACCTGGCTCGTTCGTTTTTCCTGTAAGTACTCAGCAATTATTCACCGACAATACGATTTTTACCGGTCTTTTTAGCCTGATAAAGTCTTGCATCCGCTTTTTTCAAAAGTTGTTCCGCTGATTCATCATTTGTATGTTTCGCAATGCCTGCGCTGAATGTCACATGCAAATCTGCCTCCCGCCATTTCCGAATAGACACCATCTGTAACCATGTATCAATTATTTGATAAAAATAATCATAATCTTCACCAGCATAAATGACACAGAGTTCCTCCCCACCGAACCTGTAGAGGTTATGTTCATTACCTACTACCTGGCATCCTGTTTTACTGACAGTTTGTAAAACAATATCGCCGGTATCATGACCATATGTGTCATTTATAACCTTAAAATTATCTATATCTATTATTGCCAACCAGAAGGTTTCCTCACTTTTAATGAGATGATGAATATCATCCTCAAACTTCCTTCTGTTAAATATTTTCGTCAACCCATCAACAGTAGAATCATAAACAGCCTGCTCAAGATACTCTTTATTTCTCCTGATATCAGCATAGATAGAGCTTATTGTTATCTTATCTTTTTTGGGATCAATCCCGTTTATCCCCATATACAACTTTGATATTATTTGCTCCATATACAGCTTAGCAAGAAAAATTATAATCATGTAAAGCACCAGACAGGATAACGTCACAATCCAGAACGTTTGTTTGGCAACGCTTGTAATATCGTTATAATCACTTTCATTTACAACAGTAAACGCAAACCAGTCGGGATTCATGTATGTCTTATAGAAAACAAAAACCTTCTCTTTGCTATCATAAAACTCGCCCTCAACGTTAGAAGCCCGCTCAACCCAAGAAAGAGGAACCTTTTTTCTTAGAATCTCTACCTTGTTCTCGCTCAGAACCACGTCCCCCGCAGCCGAAGTAATTAAAAACTTTCCATTATAAGGAGGCATTTTATTATTTATGTTTGAGCTTATTGACTTTAAATCCAAATCAAAGGCTATATATCCCGATAAAATCAGAATGTTTGTTAAACAGATTCATGCTCGCCGTGATGGACTTCTTTTTTAACTTCGAGGTTCCACTTATATCATCAAGAATGGATGAATACGGTTCTGAGTAACTAATAAAATCCTTTGTAGCCGTTAAAGGATACCATGGTCTTGAACGAGGAGAAAATCTCTTTAATTCAACGCTTGGGTATATTTTATAATTATCTTTAGAATCTGAAATGATGATATTACTGAAAAAAACAGTTGAGTCTGTTATCGCGGGTATAACCGTATTCAAATCAGTTTGCTCACCTTTTAAGTACTTTGTGATATCCTTTTCATCGATATTAGCCGATAAACTTCTGAACATTAACTTTATTTCATTCAAAGGTGTTTCAATATTGGCCCTTGATGCGTTTGTCGTAAATCGGGACATGGTGCTTTTAAATTCCTTCTTACTACTATAATCAATATAGAGGTATGTATAAACACACATGATGACAAAAGGAATGAGTAATATAAAAACTAAGCTGCCGATTGCTTTGTTCGTGTTATAGGATTTCACGCTGGCCATCTCATCACAAAGTATGTGGTTACTCTATCATGAAGAATTTAGGATAAATATTAATTACGGTGCGCAATCATTCGTTCGTTGTTTTTTTAAACGCCGAATGTCTACACCCTTTTCTTACACCTTGTCCCCTCGCATGATACATATTGGTCCTATCTGTTTTATTCGATGTCCACATGCGAGACACGGTATCAGCAACAGCCCTGCACAGGTTTCGCTTGCTCTTCGAAGTCCCAATTGCCCTTCTGCGAGTCATCTTCCAGAATGAACACAAGCGAATCATCACTCCCCCTCACAAACCACAAAAACTAAAGAAATCCCCCATCGCGCCGATCATCATCCATGTGTATTATTTCCTGTAGCTTTCTCAACAACTAACCTTAACTCAAATACTTAAGCGCCAAAGCGAAAGGCATCATGAGCACACCGATTAAACGGCTAGAAATCATTAAAAATGCCATTGAACTGGAAGATGACGACATCATTCAGAGCCAGCTGACACGGCTAAAAAATGAAGCGTTTGACGATGAGCTACAGGCAATCGTCGTGGCGCTTGAGAAGAAGAATTACACCGCAGCGCTGGCGGCTATCGTCCGTTGGTTACAGAGCCAGCGTGCAATCACCCAATGGCGTGACCCGCAGGTCGCCGCCAGTAAGCTGGAACTGAAAGCACTGGAAGAGCGACTGCGCGATCTCATTGACCGTCGCAATGCCCGAGTGCAGCAGCTTGACGAGTTCAATGACCTCTACTTCTCCCGCCTGGGTCCGCTGATGCAGCAGATCCTCTCCCTGCGCAAAACGCTGGCAGAGCTGAATCTGCGCCGTCAGCAGGCGGAAGCCCGGCGCCGGGAAGAGGACTATCGCCGCTGCCAGCAATATATGGCGCAGGCCGTCGAATTACTGGCGACACTCACGCAGCGATGGCGCGATCTCCCGGCTGATTCCATGCAGGCCGCGGACGCGCGCAAAAATCTTCAGCAGCAAAGCAACCTGATTACCAACCTGCTGGCCGAAGCGCTGGAGCTTGAAAGCGGTTTAACACGCGAAGAAGAACCGGCACGTCAGGCGCGTGACCATGCCAATGAAGAGTACGACAAGTATCGCGAGCAGCATCAGGATGCCGAAGTCAGGCTGCGCAAGGGCAAAGATCTGTCCGAAGAAGATCAAAACGAACTCAAACGGCTCTGGCGTCAGGCGAGTAAGCTCTGCCACCCGGATTTGGTGGCGGACGATCTGAAAGAAGAAGCCAACACCATGATGGTACAGCTAAACCAGGCGAAGCAGCGCGGAGATGTGAAAGCGATTCGTTCCCTGGTAGCCCGTTTACAGCAGGGCTTTGAGCCGCTGATGGCAAGCGACAGGCTGAACGATCTGGAGCGAATTCGCAAAAAAATGGCGCAGGTTCGCGAGCAAATCGACACGCTCGTGAATGAGCTGGCAGAGCTGGAAAAAGAGGAATCCTGGTTGCTCGTCTCATCGCTGAACAATATGGAAGCCTATTTCACCCAGCAAGAGAGGACGTTACACGATGTACGCGCCTCGCTCGAACATCAAGTGAGCGAAGCGCAGCTGGATTCAGCGGCGTAGCTATTTGGCGTGCCAGTATGCACTGGCACGTACCAATTGCTGATCCACCGGGTCGCTTTCAAACTGACGGCTCAGGTTTTTCACCACCTTCCCTTCTCCGGTCAGCCAGATGAAGTAATCCTCAGCAGGAACGGTCAGTTGTGCCAGATTGTCGGCAATCGCCTGTTCATTGTGCCCAACAACCCAGGTGATATTAAAATCACTCAGGTGCGCCAGATAGTCCTTATAAGATTCATCACCGACGGTCACGATCGCATGAATTTCCGGGCAAACCGGCAGTGTTGCAATGCCCTCTAAACGACGACGCAATGCCGGCATCCCGGACTCATCACACACATACAGCTGCCAGGCGTAATCTTCCGGCACAACCAGCGAGCCACGTGGTCCGCCAATGGTGAGCTTGTCGCCCACTTTCGCCTGTACTGCCCAGGTGCTGGCAATACCGCCGTCATGAACAAAGAAATCGAGCATCAGTTCGTGGTGAGCTTCGTCATACAGTGGCGTGTAATCACGCGCCTGCGGGCGCACGCCCTCTCCCCAGTTAATACCTTCATCGGTGACAACAGGCGCTACAAAGGTTGCTCCCGGTTCCGGGAAAAAGACTTTGGTGTGGTCGTCGAATCCGCGGGAGCTAAAGCCCTCCAGCGCTTCTCCGCCCAGGACGATACGCTGGAAACCCGCACTGATGCGTTCAACGCGAAGTACATTCAGCTCGCGAAAGCGCAGGTCATTACGGACACGTTGTGGGTAACGGGTTGATGTCATTTTTATGCCTTCATGAAGTGAATACGATATATCGAAATAAATTTTAAATGATAATGATTGCTAATAAACAAGATTGCAAGTTTTTTTTGATATAGTCATTACATTGAAATGCAATAAAAAATAAATATATAAAAATCAATAAATTAAATAAAATAACAATGTAATTATTGCTAGCAGAATCAATTTAGATATAAATTAGATATATCAATTTATAAGGATGAACTATGCGACACGCACACGAAGGCGGCGGACGCCGTCAGCGCTTTTTTGGTCACGGCGAGTTAAGGCTGGTGATTCTGGAGATCCTGACCCGCAACGCCAGCCACGGCTACGAGCTGATCAAAGCGATCGAGACCATGACGCAGGGGAATTACACCCCAAGCCCTGGTGTGATCTATCCGACCCTCGATTTTTTGCAGGATCAGTCGTTTATCACCATCACGGAAGAAGAGAATGGGCGTAAAAAGATTGCCATCACCGTTGCCGGGCAACACTGGCTGGATGAAAACCAGGAACATCTGGAACACATTCAGGCACGTATTAAAGCCCGCTGCGTAGGCTTTCAGTTACGTAAAAACCCGCAGATGAAGCGGGCTTTGGACAATTTTAAGGCCGTATTGGATCTGAGAGTCAATCAGGGAGAACTCAGCGACGCACAGTTGAAACAGATCATCGGGGTGATTGACCGCGCAGCGCTTGAGATCTCCCAGTTAGATTAAGCCAGCGCGCGGTCACTCACGCGGAAGACACGTACCAGCTCTTTCAGGTGCATCGCCTGTTCATTCAGCGATGCCGCCGCCGCCACCGACTCTTCCACCAGCGCAGAGTTCTGCTGGGTAGTGGCATCTATCAGGCCAATCGCACTATTAATCTGCGAAATACCCTCTGTTTGTTCATGGCTTGCCTGGCGGATCTCACGCAGGATCACGTCCATCTCTTCGACGTTACCGACCATCCCGTTGATCAAGCCGCTGGCTTTCTCAACAAGGTTCATCCCGTCCTGCGTCTGGCTGGACGAGCTTTCAATCAGTTGACGGATCTCACTGGCAGAGGAGGCACTCTTCTGCGCCAGCTGGCGCACTTCACCTGCCACCACCGCAAAGCCACGGCCATGCTCACCGGCACGTGCCGCTTCCACCGCGGCGTTCAGCGCCAGGATGTTGGTCTGGAAGGCAATGGCGTCGATCAGGTCGATAATGTCGGACATCCGGTTTGATGTCTCGTTAATCAGGCGCATTTTACTGGTCACCTGCTTCATCATTTCGCCGTTATTTTTGACCACTGCTGCCGCATCCGCTGACAGGTTAGTGGCTTCGCCGGTATGCGAGGCCGTGTTTTTCACCGTGGCGGTGATCTGCTCCATTGAAGCGGCCGTCTGTTCCACGGAGCTAGCCTGCTCTTCCGTGCGTGCGGCCAGATCCTGGTTGCCTGCCACAATTTGTGCTGCAGCGCTCGAGATATTCTCCGAGCCGGTCTGCACCTGCTGCACAATCTCCAGCAGGCGGGTTTTCATCTCCATCAACGCATGCAACAGCAGGCCTGTTTCATCTTTGCCGTGCGAGGTGATGATCCCGGTGAGATCGCCCTCAGCAATAGCTTCAGCAAACGTCACCGCCTGGCCCAACGGACGCGTAATGGAACGCACGATGTACCAGCCAATAATGCTGCCTACCGCCACGCTGAATAGCGTGATCACAATCAGCAGCAGACGGTTGGTTCTGAAATCACCGTCTACCTGCATACCGGCATTTTGCATCTCGCTGTTTTGAATCGTAATCAGCTCCTGCACTTTCGCCTTGTAAGCCTGCTGCAAATTAATGGTATTGGTCATCATCTCCTGAAGCGCACTCGCACGATCGTTGTTCTGCACCGCCTGCAAAATGCGATAACGCGAGTCAAGGTACTGCTGGCGTACCCCACGGATATCCGTCAGGACTTGCTGTGATTTTTTATCACGCAGAGAGTTGTTCAGGTCACCCAGAATCACAGTGATGTGTTCACTGATCTCTTTCAGATGCTGCTGCGACTGCGCGGTGTACTTGCCCTGTTCATCCAGTAACATGAGCTGTTGAGTGCTTACAAATTCCTGAAACTGATCAATTAACTGGTTGGCTTTTACCGTTGTCGGGTAATCATTTGTAATGATGGATTGCATCCCGTTGTTTGCCCTGTTCAGGCTTAACAGCGATAAACTGGCGCTAAGCACCATCAATACAATAAAGAATCCAAACGCCAGAAATAATTTTGTGCCGATCTTTACGTCATGTAAGAACATATTTACTCCATCGATGTGATTATTTCTCAGACGATCACCGTTATCGGTAACGAAGCCACTAACTTTATGACTTTGATCGTTTTTTTATTTCATAACCATCATAATGGATAGGTGCAGACTATTAATATGACCACATTGATCGTTATACATCCACCAGAGTATAGGTTTGTGAAATAGCATCGGGATAAACTGACTTAGGCACAGATAAATAACCAAAGCGGTTTTTTTAGTTATTTAATATCCAATTAACATTAGATCGTATTAATAATTACAAACCGCCAAATAGCAAAGCCGCTTATCCCTTACGAAATAAGCGGCTTTTCTGGAACTTTACAGACTCAATGAAGCACAGTCACGGCGTCTTCGAGTCGTCCTGCGCGGTGCTTAACCATGGCGGAGATCTGGGCGCTCTCTTCCACCAGGTCCGCGTTTTTCTGGGTGATGCTGTCCAGCTCGGCAACGGCACGAGTTAGCTCCGCAAGGCCGGTAGCCTGTTCAGAGGTCGAATGGCTGATTTGCGCGATCAGCTGCGTCACATTCTTCACCTGCTCAACAATACCATCCATAGTGCGCCCTGCGGCGTGAACCTGATCGGAGCCAGACTGCACCTTGCTGGCGCTGGCATCAATAAGCTTGCGGATGTCGTTGGCTGCATTCGCGCTCCGGCTCGCCAGGTGACGCACTTCTCCTGCAACCACCGCAAAACCTTTCCCCTGCTCGCCTGCTCGTGCCGCTTCTACCGCGGCATTCAGCGCCAGAATATTGGTCTGGAAGGCGATGTCATTAATCAGCGAAGTAATGGAGCCAATACGCTGGGTACTGTCAGCAATATCATCCATGGTTTTTACGACGGTCTGCATGGCATGTCCGCCTTCCGTTGCCGCGCTGCTGGCCGCCATCGAAAGTTTATCCACTTCAGCAGCCGTTTCAGAGTTACTCTGCACAGATGCCGCCATCTGGTTCATTGTGGCGACAGTCTGCTGCACATTTGTAACCGTCTGGCGCGTACGATCATTGAGATCTTCATTGCCTTGCGCCAGCCTGTCACTATCGTCACGCACGCTGACAACCTGGCTTGAGACATCATGGATCAGCCAGCGGCACATCAAACCCAGTTGCCCGACGGCACGTAAAGTCAGCCCCAGCTCATCACTGCGGTTCAGATGCTGAACGGTATTGCGTTCGCCGGTCGCCACGTTTAGCGCCTGACGCGCCACATTTTCAACCGGGCGGACAATCTGCTGCTCAAACAATACGGTTCCCAGAAGCATCACCAGTGCACTGGTTCCCAGCGCAACCAGGCCGCCTTCGGTCATGTAAAGCGCGGCGGCAAGTATCACGAAAAGCGCTGCCATGACACTGCGAACACGCCAGCGTAGCGGCATCGCGGGCAACTTCCCGAGCCAGCCCTTACGTACCACCAGCCCTTTATGAACGCGTTTGTTACAGCGACCTTCATTCAATGCCTTATATAAAGGCTCGACCGCTGCAATCTCTTCGGCCGTCGCTTTTGCGCGAATCGACATGTACCCCGTCACCTGGCCATTACGCACCATTGGTACGGCGTTGGCTCGCACCCAATAGTGGTCACCATTCTTGCGACGGTTCTTCACAATCCCGCTCCAGGGCTCGCCTTGCTGCAACGTGTACCACATGTCGGCAAAGGCGGCTTTTGGCATATCCGGATGACGCACAAGATTGTGCGGTTGGCCCAGCAGTTCATTTAGCTTGTAACCGCTCACTTGCACAAAAGTGTCGTTGGCGTGGGTGATGTAGCTGTGAAGATCGGTGGTGGACATTAAGGTGGTGTCATCGTCCAGAGGATATTCATTCTGGGTGACATAGGATGGAGAGGACATTATGGGCATCCCTTGCAGGTTATTTGAATGTTAATTTTGTGGATTAATCTTTTTTCGGCGGTAAACAATTTATCTTTAGTTGTTAAATTTGATTGAGATCGCAAATTTAAGTTAAACCGCACTTTTTATACGTTTTTATAATTGATTGATTTCAAATACTTTCGTTGAGAAATTACCCACGAAGCATGACCTGTTAACGCCCACTAAAGAAGCAATGACTGCACCACACGAGTGCAATTGACGCTTTCGCGCGCATGACCTACCCGTTTTGGTCTGCCGCTTAATCCCGTTTCGATGGCGTCGGCATGATTAAATTTCGCACAACATAATGTTAACCAGGCGTTTATCCCGATTTTCGTTAAGTCACCGGAAGTGGCGTAATCCCTGCAATACTTACTTCAGTATCATGTGATACGCGATCCCCGGGAGCACATTTTGAACAGGTTACCTTCCAGCGCCTCGGCTCTTGCCTGTACCGCGCACGCATTGAATCTCATTGAGAAGCGAACGCTTGATCATGAGGAGATGAAACAACTTAACCGAGAGGTTATCGACTACTTTAAAGAGCATGTGAATCCTGGGTTTTTGGAGTATCGCAAATCTGTTACCGCCGGCGGGGATTACGGAGCCGTAGAGTGGCAAGCGGGAAGTCTGAATACGCTTGTCGACACCCAGGGACAGGAGTTTATAGATTGCCTGGGTGGTTTTGGTATTTTCAACGTGGGGCACCGTAATCCAGTTGTGGTTTCCGCCGTACAGAATCAACTTGCGAAACAACCGCTTCATAGTCAGGAACTGCTGGATCCGCTTCGCGCGATGCTGGCAAAAACGCTGGCGGCTTTAACGCCCGGCAAACTGAAATACAGCTTCTTTAGCAACAGCGGGACGGAATCGGTCGAAGCGGCACTAAAACTCGCCAAAGCGTACCAGTCACCGCGCGGCAAATTCACCTTCGTCGCAACCAGTGGCGCGTTCCACGGCAAGTCATTAGGCGCACTGTCAGCAACGGCTAAATCAACCTTCCGCAAGCCGTTCATGCCACTTCTGCCTGGCTTCCGCCATGTGCCGTTTGGCGATATTAACGCGATGCGCACCCTGCTCACCGAATGCCGTAAAACCGGTGATGACGTGGCTGCGGTGATCCTGGAGCCAATCCAGGGAGAAGGTGGCGTGATCCTGCCACCGCCAGGGTATTTGCCCGCCGTGCGTAAGTTATGTGACGAGTTTGGTGCACTGCTGATTTTCGACGAAGTGCAAACCGGGATGGGGCGTACAGGTAAAATGTTTGCCTGCGAGCATGAGAACGTTCAGCCGGACATTCTGTGCCTGGCGAAAGCGCTCGGCGGCGGCGTGATGCCTATCGGGGCGACGGTTGCCACTGAAGAGGTGTTTTCAGTTCTGTTCGATAACCCGTTCCTCCACACCACTACCTTCGGTGGAAACCCGCTGGCCTGTGCGGCGGCGCTGGCAACCATCAATGTTCTGCTGGAGCAAAATCTGCCTGCTCAGGCGGAGCAAAAAGGTGACATGTTGCTGGACGGTTTCCGTCAGTTGGGGCGTGAATACCCGGATCTGGTCCAGGATGCACGCGGCAAAGGCATGCTAATGGCGATTGAGTTTGTCGACAATGAAACGGGCTACAGCTTCGCGAGCGAGATGTTCCGCCAGCGAGTGTTGGTTGCCGGTACGCTCAATAACTCCAAAACCATTCGCATTGAACCGCCGCTAACGCTGACCATTGAACAGTGTGAGCTGGTGCTAAAAGCCGCACGTAAAGCGCTGGCCGCCCTGCGGGTAAGCGTAGAAGAAGCGTGATATCACTCCCCCTCCGCCCGGAGGGGGAATTTTAACGGTGAAATTCCGCCACCGTCATCGTAAACCTTAAGAGACCTTCGCCCTCATTGGCATAGCGATGTGCGGCTTCCGTTTTTGCTACAGCAGACGATCCGGCGTTAACCCGCGTAACCGTCTCCTCCACGTTGAGCGTTAACACCCCTTCTTCAACATGCAGAAGTTCGAACGTGCCGGCAGGATGTCCCGATGACGTAAAGCATTCGCCCGGATACATCTCCCAGCGCCAGAGCTCAATCATGTCCGGGCCTGCTGTACCCGCCAACAGCCGGGCACATCCGCCCCGCTCTCCCTGCCACAACACCGGAATCGCCGAACCTTCAATCACATGAACGAAGGGTTCGCTCGCAACATTGACGATCTCCGCAACAGAAACACCTAGCGCCGCCGCCAGCTTACACAGAATGGCAATACTGGGGTTCGCCGCGCCTTTCTCAATCTCCACCAGCATCCCTTTACTGACGCCCGCACGACGCGAAAGCTCATCCAGAGACATCTTTTTTGTTTTGCGCCAGTTGCGGATACGGCTGGCGACCGCCAGGCTTACCTGGGCAATATCTGCACCCGAATCGGTCATTATATTGACTTTATCAGTCATTGGTCACTACCATGGTATAAAACAGTCAATACAGGATTATTTATGTCTCTCGTCACGCCGTCAATAGATCCGCGTCTCACCGGAATTGCGCCTGGGTTTCGGGCACTGAGCATTCTGGTTGAAGCAGCCCCGATTTTGCACCCCGACGTTGCTCCTGCCGCACTGGCAAAGGCCTGTCAGCAGGTGTTGAATGATGATGTGCCCTGGGCCGATGCGCATCTCGCGGCCTGGGATGACGCATTTAAAGCCTTTGGCGCAAAACCTAAACGCACTCCCTGTTCAGCCGCGGCTCTGCGTAAGCGGGTGCTAAAAGAGGGGTCACTGCCCTCGCTCGATCCGGTCGTCGATATCTACAATGCCATCAGTATTCGCTACGCGATCCCCGTCGGCGGGGAGAATCTGGCCGCCTACTGCGGCACGCCACGCCTGACGCTTGCCGATGGCAATGAACCGTTTGATACCCTCAAAGAGGGGCAAACCGTTGTGGAGTATCCGGATGCAGGTGAAGTGATCTGGCGCGCCGCTTCCGCCCTGCGGGCCGGGTTTGACGTGTGGTATTCCGTTCTCGCCGGATTATTCCCGCACACGGCACTGGCGCTTGCACGCTCAAAAGAGGAGGGGCAATCCGAACGTCTGGAACCACTGTGGGCGCTGTTCCGCCGTTACGGCAGTTTGCGGGTCATTGCCGCCGCTGCCGAGATGATGGGGAAAGTCGCGACACCGGCATTACCCTTCCCGTTGCAGGCGATTCATGGCGAGCCACGGGAAGAGCTTTCTGCGATACTTGCTAAACTGGAACTGGTCTGAAAAAAGCCGGGTAGCGCTGTGCTTACCCGGTCGCCCCCCAGCAGCGCCTCATAACCCAGGACCGTTACTCCGGCAACAACCCGACAAAACTGCGTTTTTTGCGCGGCTCCGACATGAGCTCTTCGAGCTTATCGACACACGCCAGATAGTGCGGCATTTTCTTATGCGCCAGCACCGCCTCTTCGTCTTTATAAGCCTCGTAGATAAAGAACCGGGTCTTCACCCTTGGGTCCTGCAATACGTCAAAACGCAGGTTTCCCGGCTCCCGGATCGCGCCTTCGTGGTTGGCGCGAAAGACTTCCAGAAACTCATCCACCCGCTCGGGTTTGATGTTGATCTCCACTAACGTCACATTCATTTTACCTCTCCCTGTTTTTCTTCCTGCCAGAACTGGAATGCATCGCGGGCATTCCAGTTCTCATGTACCACTTTTTTCACTGCTTTCAGCATGGCAAGCGGTGCGCTGGACTGGAAGATGTTACGCCCCATATCCACGCCGGACGCCCCCTGATCGATCGCCCGCCAGCACATCTCCAGCGCCTCGTGCTCCGGCAGTTTTTTGCCGCCCGCAATCACAATCGGTACAGGGCAGCTGGCCGTCACTTTTTCAAAGCCGTCATCGGTGTAGTACGTTTTCACGAACTGCGCCCCTATTTCGGCGGCAATGCGGCTGGCAAGCGAGAAGTAACGTGCATCACGGGCCATCTCTTTGCCCACCCCCGTCACCGCCAGCGTCGGGATGCCGTAGCGGCTACCCGCATCCACCAGTTTGATGATGTTGTTGATCGACTGATGCTCAAATTCACTGCCGATATAAACCTGTGCCGCCACTGCGCAGACATTCAGACGCAGAGCATCTTCCATCGCCACCGCGACACACTCGTTGGACAGCTCACCTAAAATGGAATTGCCGCCTGAGGCACGAAGCACAACAGGTTTGTTGGTCGCTGGCGGAACCTGGCTGCGCAAAATACCGCGCGTACACATCAGCACATCGGTTTCCCCGAACAGTGGCGCAATAGAGAGATCGATACGCTCAAGCCCGGTCGTCGGCCCCTGAAAATAGCCATGGTCAAAGGCCAGCATCACCGTGCGGTTGCTTTTCGGGTTAAAGATGCGCGCCAGCCGCGACTGCATCCCCCAGTCCAGCGCGCCACACCCTTTCAGAGTGAAGGGCACGTTTTGCTGCGGTGTGCCGATGCCAAAATCTTTGCCGTCTTTGATGTCGTCTAAATCAGCCATTTGCTCCCCCGTCAGAAATCGTATTTGTTGATGTTCTCTTTGGTGAACACCACGCGTTCCGGCAGTAACACAATGCCATTGCCTTTCGCCTCATACTGGTAACCCTGAACGCTGTTCGGCTCGACCTTCAGCGTCCCAATGTCTTTTACGTCCACGCTGTCGCCAACGTTAAGATCGCCCTTTTTCAACAAATGATCGGCGACATTGACCGCAATTTTTCCCTGCTGTACGACATCCCACAGGCCGAACGCTTTCACCGTACCGCGCTCAACGTAAGGACGCATCACGTTCGGGGTACTGAATCCCACAATCGCCACACCTTCACGCTTCAGGTTTTCTGCTGCCTGTGCTGCGGCGGGCAAGGCGTTGGCATCCGGGGCGATGATCGCGTCCAGATCCGGGTAGGCTTTTAAGATCCCTTCGGCGGTTTGCAGGGATTTGGTCGCGTCGTTGTAGCCAAACTGGGTGGTAACAATTTGCCACTGAGGATGATCTTTCTCGATTTTAGCTTTCGCCTCTTTCACCCACTGGTTCTGGTCCGTGACGGTGGGGCTTGAGTAGAAGAAAGCCACTTTGGCATTGGGTTTGCTGACTTGTTTACCTGCCATCTCCACCAGCAGGCCGCCGAGCTGTTCCGGGGTCCCCTGGTTGATGTAAATGCTGCGGCATTCCGGTTTGGTATCAGAATCCCAGGTGAGAACTTTCACGCCGCGCTGCATTGCCCTCTTCAGCGCCGGGCAGAGGCCGTCAGGCGACACGGCGGAGACGATAATGGCGTTATAGCCCTGGTTCACAAAGTTATTGATGAGCTGCACCTGACCAGAGACGCTCGGTTCGGTCGGGCCATCGTAGGTCACGTCTGCGCCAAGGGCTTTCCCGGCCTCTTTCGCACCATTACCCCCGCTGGTAAAGAACCCCACCCCCACTAGCTTAGGAATAAAGGCAATGCGGTCTGCCGCCTGCGCCGATGCGAAGCTGAGTGCCATCGCCAGGACTATCAGTTTTGTTTTCATCTTACGCTCCGGGTAGTTTTGAGGAAAAAATTGCGCACCCATTCACGGTGCAAGCTCAGCGACCGTCCCATTACCACGACAACCAACAGCGCCCCTGACAGCGCGCTCGACACCTGGCTGGGGATGCCGACCATCTGTAAACCTTGTTGCAGATACCCCACCAGCAGCGCCGCCAGTGCCGTACCAATAACCGAACCTGAACCGCCATAAATATTCGCTCCGCCCAGCACGGCGGCAGTGAGTGCAGGCATGAGCAAATCACGCCCTAAATCGGAGCGCGCGGAACCGAAATACGAGACCATCACCAGCGCAGCAATCGCGGACGCCACACCCACCAGGCCATACAGCGCGTAAGGCATACCGTTGACCGACAGCGCCGCATAGCGCGCTGCGCGAGGGTTTTGCCCAATCAGAAACAGATGCCGGCCAAAGCGCCCGCGATGGGTGATGAGCCAGAAGAAAAAGGTGATCACCGCAAACAGCACCAGCGGGATCGGCAGACCGAAAACGGTGAGGTTGGCGAATGCCGTGAAGCTGTCCGGGAATCCGCCGATACCCTCATACCCCGTCGCCCCCGCCATGCCGGAGAGCAGCAGCGCGCCGCCGCCATAGAGATAGAGCGTCCCCAGCGTAATCACCAGTGGGCTGATGCCGGTGTAGTGGATAAGAGCCGCGTTGAACAAACCGCACAGCAGACCAAGCAGAAGAGTGAGCGGGATGGCGACAGCCATCGGCCAGCCCGCCTGCATCATCACGCCCAGCGCAATAGCGCACAGACCAATGGTCGAGCCAAGGGAGATATCAATCCCGCCGCTGATGATCACCAACGTCAGAGGCAGTGCCACAATGCCAATGCAGATAAAATCACTGGTGCTAAACAGCAGCATGTTGATATCCAGCATCCTCGGGTTAATCGCCCCGAAAAGCAGGATCTCCACCACCAGCAAAATCAGCAGCGCACTTTCCCAGCTACGTTTCATTTTACGCCACCTCTTTTTTGCGCTTCGGGAACGGTGTGACGTGCTTTCCCCCTTTATGACCCGGCTGGAAACGGCTGTATTTCAGCGCGCGCTGATGCCGTGCCAGCGCCTGTCGCAGGCGTCCATCAAGTACCAGAACCCCCAACAAAACCAGCCCGGCGATAAAGTCATTCCACCAGGCCGGAAGCCGGAACAGCACCAGGACGGTATCGATTTGCGTGAGAAAGAATGCCCCGAGAAAAGCGCCAATTAATGTGCCCGTCCCGCCCAACAACGAAATGCCGCCCAACACGCAGGCAGCAATGGCTTTCATCTCCAGCCCGCTCCCCGTCTGGTTCGGCACAAAGCCAATCTGCGAGGCAAAGACAATCCCGGCGCAGGCTGCCAGAACACCGTTCAGGGTGAAGGCAATCATGCGGGTACGGTTCACTGCCACGCCCAGCTGACGCGCAGCGGCGAGGTTATCGCCCACGGCATAAAAGTCACGGCCAAACACGGTGCGCGACAAGATCCACGCCCCCACCGCAGATAAAATCAGGACACCTGTGCCAATCGGTGAGATCCCCATGAAAAGCGGTTCCGAGAGAGATTTGAGGCTCGACGGTAAACCTTCAATCCACTTACCTCCCGTCCAGAGCAGCATGCCGCCGCGATACAACCCCAGCGTACCCAGCGTGGCAACGATGGCCGGGATCCGCAGCCCCACCACCAGTAAACCGTTAAATGCTCCCGCCAGTGCGCCAATCGCCAGGGCAAAAAGCATTGCAACCGGCAGGCTGTAGCCGCTGTTCAGGGCGACCCCGACGGCAATCGCGCACAGGCCAACGGTAGAGCCTACCGACACGTCGATATTGCGGGTTAACATCACCAGCGCTGCTCCGATCGCCAGCAGGATCAGGATCTGACTGCTGGCGAAAATCATCCCCAGCGTCTGAAAACTCAGATAAGCCGGGTTAAGGGCGACCAGTACCGCAAACAGCGCAATGATCGCCAGCAACGCGCTGAGTTCACGGTTTTTCAGTAACGTCTTCATGATTGCCCTCCGAACGCCAGCGCCATCATGCGGTCGAGGCTGACGGCATGGCGCGGCAACTCGCCGCTGAGTACGCCCTGATGCATCACCAGCACGCGGTCCGCCAGTCCGGGGAACTCGTCGAGATCGCTTGAGATCATCAGTACCGCCACGTTTTGTGCCGCCACGCTTTTGATCAACTGGTAGATATCCGCGCGAGCTGACACATCCACGCCGCGCGTGGGTTCATCGACAATCAGCAACAGTGGATTGGCCTCCAGGCAGCGCGCCAGCAATACCTTCTGCTGGTTGCCTCCCGAAAGCGTGCGTACAGTTTGATCAGGATGATTAAGCTTGATCCCCAGCGCCCGGTGATAACGCTCCACCACTGCGGCTTCGCGCTTACGCTGTTGCCATAGCGACGGCTCATTCAGGGCGACGGTGTTCCATCGAATCGGCGCATCCAGGAACAAGCCGGAAACCTGACGATCTTCGGGCAGATAAACCAGCCCTTTGTCCAGCCGCGAGAGAATGGAGTCTCCCGTAATATCCTGATTTTCCAGCCAGACGCGACCGCCGCGTACCGGACGCAGGCCATAGAGCGTTTCGGCAAACTCGGTGCGCCCGGAGCCCACCAGTCCGGCCAGGCCGACGATCTCACCGGCGTAGATCTCCAGGCTTAAATCAATAAACCCTTCTCCTGTGAGATCGTCCACGCGCAGCACCGGAAAATCCTGCGCCTGCGTGCGCCGGTTTCCCGGCAGCGCCAGCCACAGCTTTTGTGTATCACTCAACCCCTGCTCGCGACTGACTGGCGTCATGGCCGCGATCAGCGCATTGTCATCAAACCGCGCCGTTTCCCCGCTCAGGACCACCGCGCCGTCGCGCATTACCGAAACGTGGCTCGCCAGCTGGCGGATCTCCGGCAGCTTATGCGAGATGAACACGATGCCGACACCCAGATCCTGCAAGGCGCAGATCTGGCGAAACAGCCGTTCGGTTTCCCCTGGTGTCAACGACGCGGTGGGTTCATCCAGGATCAGGATCGTGGCGTTACGCATTAGCCCGCGCAGGATCTCCACCATCTGTTGATCCGCAACTTCCAGCGTACTGGCAGCAGCATCAAGGTTGATCTGGCACTGCAACTGCTGAAGTTTGTCAGCCAGCTTCTGTTCAAGACCCGGTTCACGCGGCAGGCGAAAGAGGATGTTTTCGCGTACGGTCAGGTTGGGAAACAGCATCGGCTCCTGCGGGACAAGGTAAATGCCCAGCTTATGCGCCTGCCCAGGATTGAGCCGCGCAAATGCCTGCCCTGCGACGGAAAGTTCACCGCTATCCGGCGTCTCGACCCCGGCAATAATTTTCATCAGCGTTGATTTTCCGGCCCCGTTCCCGCCCATCAGCGCATGCACCTGGCCCGCCAGCAGTGTGAAATCAATGCCTTTCAATACCGGCACGCCGGAAAACTGCTTGCAGATATCGCGCGCTTCGATCAGTGGTGTCATCATCGCTCCGCCATTGAACAAATGATTTTTAGATTTAATAATGTTCAAAAGCGTAGACGGTGAACTATATTTACAACCGTGCAGGGATCACAGTTTTATCGATTAAGATCCAGATAAACCGGAAACAATCTAAAAGATCTGTTTTGCC
This sequence comes from Enterobacter sp. RHBSTW-00994, assembly GCF_013782625.1. Lineage (NCBI taxonomy): Bacteria > Pseudomonadati > Pseudomonadota > Gammaproteobacteria > Enterobacterales > Enterobacteriaceae > Enterobacter > Enterobacter sp. RHBSTW-00994. Next base: position 4,163,466 of record NZ_CP056199.1, read on the forward strand.
GCGTGGCTCACATTTTCCGCCCGCGCCATCACGAACATATGATCTAAATTTTTATAAGAGTTCAAACATGAGCGATAAACGCATTGCGGAAGAAAGCCGGTTTGCCGGGCTGGCACTGGCAGAAGAAGAACTGGTGGCTCGCGTCGCCTGGTGCTACTACCACGACGGGTTGACGCAGAACGACATTGGCGAGCGCCTGGGTCTGCCGCGTCTGAAGATTTCGCGTTTACTGGAAAAAGGGCGTCAGTCTGGCGTCATCCGCGTGCAGATCAACTCCCGTTACGAGGGTTGCCTGGCGCTGGAAACAGAGTTGCAGCAGCACTTTGGGCTGAAACTGGTGCGCGTAATGCCAGCCCTGAATACCCCACCAATGAACGTGCGGCTAGGCATTGGTGCAGCACAGTCATTAATGGGTGTACTGGAACCTGGACAGTTACTGGCAGTGGGATTTGGCGAAACGACCATGAGCTGCCTTCAGCATTTAAGCGGGTTTATTAGCTCACAACAGGTTCGCCTGGTGACGCTCTCCGGTGGCGTGGGGCCGTATATGACCGGTATCGGCCAACTTGATGCCGCCTGTAGCGTCAGCATGATCCCCGCCCCGCTTCGTGTGTCATCCGCCGAAGTCGCGGGGATCTTACGACGAGAAACCAGCGTTCGGGATGTGATCCTCGCGGCTACCGCCGCCGATGTTGCCGTGGTGGGGATTGGCGCAGTGAATCAACGCCGTGATGCCACCATTTTGCGATCCGGCTATATCACTGAAGGTGAACAGCTGATGTATGCCCGCAAAGGCGCAGTGGGCGACATCCTTGGCTACTTCCTCAATGCCGAAGGAGAACGGGTCGACGAGCTTGCGATCCACCGTGAATTACTGGGGGTCACGCTGGACGAACTGGCACAGCTACCCACTATCGTTGGCGTCGCCGGTGGAGAAGAAAAAGCCGATGCGATTTATGCCGCACTGAAAGGTCGCCGTATCAATGGCCTGGTGACGGAAGAGACGACAGCCCGCGCGGTGCTGGCTCTGGCGAAGTAAGAGCTTGCCCTGCGCCTGACACGAGGCATGCCATGAGTTACCTTTTAGCGTTAGATGCAGGGACCGGAAGCGTTCGCGCTGTGATTTTTGATCTGCACGGCAACCAGATAGCCGTCGGCCAGGCAGAGTGGATACACCTGAGTGTGGAAAACGTGCCGGGCTCAATGGAGTTCGACCTTGAGACGAACTGGCGGCTCGCCTGCCAGTGCATTCATCAGGCGCTGGAACGCGCCCATCTGAACGCCGCTGATATTCAGTCCATTGCCTGTTGTTCAATGCGGGAAGGCATCGTCCTGTATGATCGTAACGGTGATGCCATCTGGGCCTGCGCCAACGTTGACGCCCGCGCCAGCCGCGAAGTGGCAGAGCTGAAAGAGATCCACGACTACCGTTTCGAATCCGAAGTGTATGACGTTTCCGGCCAGACGCTGGCGCTGAGTGCCATGCCGCGCCTGCTGTGGCTGGCACACCATCGCCCGGATATTTACCGTAAAGCGGCGACCATCACCATGATCAGCGACTGGCTGGCGGCAAAACTTTCCGGCGAGCTGGCGGTTGACCCCTCTAACGCCGGAACCACCGGCATGCTGGATCTCTTCACCCGCGACTGGCGTCCGGCACTGCTGGACATGGCCGGGCTACGGGCCGATATCCTCTCCCCGGTAAAAGAGACGGGAACATTACTGGGGGCGGTTACGCCTGCAGCAGCACAGCAAAGTGGTCTGCGGGAAGGTACACCTGTCGTGATGGGCGGCGGAGATGTGCAGCTTGGTTGTCTGGGCCTGGGCGTGGTGCGTCCCGGACAAACGGCCGTACTGGGCGGCACGTTCTGGCAGCAGGTGGTGAATCTGCCACAGGTACGTACCGATCCGGAAATGAACATTCGCGTCAATCCACACGTTATTCCCGGCATGGCGCAAGCTGAGTCGATCAGCTTCTTCACCGGGCTGACGATGCGCTGGTTCCGGGACGCCTTTTGTGCAGAAGAAAAACTGATCGCCGGGCGGATGGGGATGGATACTTACTCCCTGCTCGAAGAGATGGCGAGCCGCGTCCCTGCGGGTTCGCACGGCGTGATGCCGATTTTCTCTGATGCGATGCACTTTAAGCAGTGGTATCACGCTGCCCCCTCGTTTATTAACCTCTCCATCGACCCGGAAAAATGCAACAAAGCGACCCTTTTCCGTGCGTTGGAAGAGAACGCAGCAATTGTCTCCGCCTGCAACCTGGCGCAGATTTCCCGCTTCTCCGGTGTCGCGTTTGAAAGCCTGGTGTTTGCGGGCGGAGGGGCTAAAGGCGCGCTATGGAGCCAGATATTAAGCGATGTCACCGGGCTACCGGTGCGTGTGCCTGAAGTGAAGGAAGCCACTGCGCTGGGTTGTGCCATCGCAGCGGGAACCGGGGCTGGACTGTTCAGCGATATGGCCAGTACAGGCGAGCACCTGGTGAAATGGAGCCGGGAGTTTATGCCAAACCCGCAACACCGCGAGCTGTACGACGGCATGATGCAGAAATGGCAGGCGGTTTACGCTGACCAGCTTGGGCTGGTCGACAGCGGGCTAACCACGTCAATGTGGCAGGCCCCGGGGCTGGTGCGTTCCCCCTCACCCCATAGAGCCGAGGGGGAAAATCAGACCAAACCCGCCCTTTAAGAACACACCAGACTGTCCCCTTTCCCCTACAGGGAGAGGGGTTGAGTGAGGAACGCCTTTCTTTGAATCCCATCACAATCATTTGATCCCGCTTTTACCTTTCTTCTGCCGCTGGCTAAATTAATAACTCATCCGACCACATAACAATAATTTTACACTGGAAGAGATTATGAGCCGCTATCCGTCGTTATTCGCCCCGCTTGATCTGGGGTTTACCACCCTCAAAAACCGCGTACTGATGGGGTCCATGCATACCGGTCTTGAAGAGCATCCGGATGGGGCTGAACGTCTGGCCGCCTTTTATGCCGAACGCGCCCGCCACGGTGTCGCACTGATTGTGACCGGCGGCGTCGCCCCTGCCTCATCCGGTGTTGGTATGGAAGGCGGTGCGGTGTTGAGTGACGCCAGCCAGCTAGCGCACCATCGCATTGTGACCGACGCGGTGCACAAGGAAGGCGGTAAAATTGCCCTGCAAATCCTGCATACCGGCCGTTATAGCTATCAGCCAAATCTGGTTGCACCTTCCGCTATCCAGGCGCCGATTAACCGCTTTAAACCACACGCTCTCAGCCATGAGGAGATCCTGACGCTGATTGACGACTTCGCCCGTTGTGCTGCGCTGGCGCGTGAGGCTGGCTATGACGGCGTTGAAGTGATGGGCTCAGAAGGTTATCTGATTAACGAGTTTCTGGCGGCGCGTACAAACCAGCGTGATGACCCGTGGGGCGGAGACTACACACGTCGTATGCGTTTTGCCGTGGAAGTCGTGCGCGCCGTTCGTGAACGTGTCGGAACCGATTTTATTATTGTGTATCGCCTGTCGATGCTCGATCTGGTGGAAGGGGGCGGGACATTCGAAGAGACCCTCCAGTTGGCCCTGGCTATTGAAGCCGCAGGCGCGACCATCATCAATACCGGGATCGGCTGGCATGAAGCGCGTATTCCGACCATCGCAACCCCCGTGCCGCGTGCCGCATTCAGTTGGGTGACACGCAAGCTGAAAGGTAAAGTGTCGATCCCGCTGGTCACTACCAACCGTATTAACGACCCTCAGGTGGCCGATGACCTGCTGGCAAAAGGCGATGCTGATATGGTGTCGATGGCACGCCCGTTCCTCGCTGATGCCGAGCTGCTTTCAAAAGCGCAAAGCGGCCGTGCCGATGAGATCAATACCTGCATCGGTTGTAATCAGGCCTGCCTCGATCAGATCTTCGTTGGAAAAGTCACCTCCTGCCTGGTCAACCCTCGTGCCTGCCACGAAACCAAAATGCCGGTTGTGCCAACGGTGCAGAAAAAGCATCTGGCCGTTGTCGGTGCAGGCCCGGCAGGGCTGGCGTTTGCGGTGAATGCCGCCTCACGCGGGCACAGTGTGACCTTATTTGATGCAGCAGCCGAGATCGGCGGGCAGTTTAATATTGCCAAACAGATCCCCGGCAAAGAGGAGTTCTATGAAACTCTGCGCTACTACCGCCGGATGATCGACCTGACGGGTGTGGATCTGCGTCTGAATCAGTTTGTGAGCGCAGGCGATCTTGCGGCGTTTGACGAGGTGATCCTGGCCTGTGGGATCGCCCCACGCACGCCGGAGATCGACGGCATTACCCATCCGAAGGTACTGAGCTATCTCGACGTGCTGCGCGACAAAGCTCCGGTCGGTGAAAAGGTGGCAATTATCGGCTGCGGCGGGATCGGCTTTGATACGGCGATGTATTTGAGCCAGCCGGGGGAAGCCACCAGTCAGAATATCGCCGAGTTTTGTGTGGAATGGGGGATCGATACCAGCCTGAACCAATCCGGTGGGTTGCGCCCGGAAGGTCCGCATCTGTCAAAAAGCCCGCGCCAGATCGTCATGCTTCAGCGCAAGGCCAGCAAACCGGGTGACGGTCTTGGAAAAACAACGGGCTGGATCCACCGCACCACCCTGCTCTCGCGCGGCGTGAAAATGATCCCGTCGGTAAGCTATCAGAAGATCGACGACGACGGTCTGCACGTGTTGATCGGCGGTGAAGCGCAGCGACTCCACGTGGATCATGTGATTTTGTGCGCCGGACAGGAACCACGTCGTGAACTGGCCGAGCCACTGCGTGAAGCGGGTAAAACGGTGCATTTGATCGGCGGATGTGATGTGGCGATGGAGCTGGATGCCCGCCGCGCAATTGCGCAGGGGACTCACTTGGCCCTGGCGATTTAACGGCATTGCCAGATAATCAGGACAAAAGCAAAACGGCAACCAGGTTGCCGTTTTTAGTGTTTGTGCCCTCTTCCCATGAGAGGATTGGAATGAGGGCATCACGCCTCTGTAGGTTAGCGGCGGCGGCCCAGCTTAACGGCTTTCAGCACCACGAATTTATTGTTGGTCGCAATCGTGGTGCAGTTACCGAAGATCTTCTTCAGCTTGTGGAAGTAATCCAGATGACGGTTCGCCACAATGTACAGCTCGCCGTTAATTTTCAGGCAACGACGCGCATGGTGGAACATCTCCCAGGCGACGTTATCCGTCAGCGCATGCTTCTGGTGGAACGGCGGGTTACACAGCACCGCGTTGAAGCGGAACGGCTCCACGCCAGAAAGTGCGTTGTTAATCATAAACTCGCAGCGGTCCAGCGCCTCTGGCATGTTGGTTTCCACGTTAAGACGGCTGGAAGCCACGGCCATTGGCGATTCATCGCTAAAGACGACGCTGGCTTCTGGATTCTTCGCTAACAGGGTCAGGCCAATAACACCGTTACCACAGCCCAGATCGACGATCTCACCTTCCAGATTTTCCGGCAGATGCTCGATAAAGAAGCGAGCACCAATATCCAGACCGGTACGGGAGAAGACGTTCGCGTGGTTGTGGATCGTCCAGTCTGTGCCATCCAGTTTCCAGCACAGCGTTTCAGGCGCGTCGGCCAGTTCTGGCGCACTGAACGTACAGTTGATCAGACGCGCTTTTTTCCACGCCAGTGTGGTCGTTGTCGGACCGAGCACTTTCTCGAACAATTCCAGCGTGGAGTTATGGATATCACGCGCCTTTGCGCCCGCGATAATACGGGTTTGCGGAGTGACGACTTTACGCAGTGCGCGCAATTGCTGTTCCAGCAATGCCATGGTTTTAGGCACTTTAATCAGCACCACGCCCGGCGCCTGTGGGTATTCCGCCGTGCTGTCGAGGAACTTAACGCTGGCTTCCTCGATGTCGTTGTGGCGCAGGTTTTCACGCGTCGCCAGCTCGCTTAAATAGGAATCACCGATGCTGTAAGGCGTGTGTTCAGCCAGGGCACAGCCCAGCGCGCCAAACGCGTCATTCAGGATCAGAACCGGGCCGCTGATTTCGGTCTCATCCAACTGTTGCAGCAGATATTCATCCGCCGCTTCCCACGCCATAAGCGGGTTCACGTCGTCCGTTTCCGGGAAACGTTTAAGGTTGAGTGAACGGAAACCGTTGTCTAAGTGGCTCATCGGCCCTCCTGAGTGGTAAAATTTCGGCGTTATCCCTGAAAAGGGTGCGTGAGTATATACTCTTTATTGTCGATTTGGGGCTTTGATGAACCAACTAACTTATCTCCAGGGCTACCCGGAGAGCTTACTTTCCCAGGTTCACACGTTAATTTCCGAGCAAAGGCTGGGTGACGTGCTGGAAAAACGCTACCCCGACTCACACGGCATTACGACCGATAAAGCTCTCTGGCAGTATACGCAGGATATGAAAAACCGGTATCTGAAGAGCGCATCCCCCATTAATAAAGTGATGTATGACAACAAGATCCACGTATTGAAGAACGCGCTTGGTCTGCACACGGCCATCTCCCGTGTGCAGGGTGGTAAGCTGAAAGCTAAAGCCGAGATCCGCGTGGCAACCGTATTTCGCAATGCGCCGGAAGCATTCTTGCGCATGATTGTGGTACACGAGCTGGCGCATCTTAAAGAAAAAGAGCATGACAAAGCGTTTTATTCCCTGTGCTGCCACATGGAGCCGCAGTATCACCAGCTGGAGTTCGATACCCGTTTGTGGCTTACGCATTTATCGTTAAAGGCTCTCCCCTAAAGTATTCAGGTTGCCGTAAGGCGGCGACGAAGTGAATCCCCAGGAGATTACATCAGCAAGTGGTTGGGGTGAGCGAGGAAAGCCAACGCAGCGGCAGCCTGAATAATGACGGGGATGCGCAATAGCGCACTCGTTTTGTCATGATGACGTGCTACAGTGGCTAAAGGTTCCCAGCTACGGAGTACGTAAACGTTTATGATACGTTTCGCAGTCATTGGTACGAACTGGATCACGCGCCAGTTCGTCGACGCCGCCCACGAAACCGGCAAATATAAGCTCACCGCAGTCTATTCCCGCAGCCTTGAGCAGGCGCAGACCTTCGCGAATGACTACCTGGTCGAACATCTGTTCACCTCGCTCGACGCGATGGCGCAAAGTGATGCCATTGACGCGGTTTATATCGCCAGCCCAAATTCTCTGCACTTCCCGCAAACAAAGCTGTTCCTCAGCCATAAAAAACATGTGATTTGCGAGAAACCGCTGGCGTCGAATATTCAGGAAGTGGAAGCCGCTATCGCTCTTGCCCGTGAAAATCAGGTGGTGCTGTTCGAAGCCTTCAAAACCGCCTGCCTGCCAAACTTCCTGCTGTTGCAGCAGTCGTTACCGAAACTGGGCAAAGTGCGTAAAGCCTTTATCAACTACTGCCAGTATTCATCGCGTTACCAGCGTTATCTGGATGGCGAAAACCCGAATACCTTTAACCCGGCTTTCTCTAACGGCTCGATTATGGATATCGGTTTTTACTGCCTGGCCTCCGCCGTTGCGCTGTGGGGCGAGCCACACAGCGTCACCGCCACGGCCAGCCTGCTGGAAAGCGGCGTGGATGCACACGGTTTAGTGGTGCTGGATTACGGTGATTTCAGCGTAACGCTGCAACACTCAAAAGTCAGTGATTCCGTGCTGCCAAGCGAAATCCAGGGCGAAGCAGGATCGCTGGTGATCGAGAAAATTTCCGAGTGCCAGAAACTGAGCTTTGTGCCACGTGGCGGTAAAGCGCAGGAGCTAACGCAGCCTCAACATATTAACACTATGCTCTATGAGGCAGAGGTCTTTGCGCGTCTGGTAGAAGACAAAGAAGTGAACCACCCAGGTCTTGCGGTAAGCCGCACCACAGCGAAGCTGCAAACGGAGATCCGCCGCCAGACGGGCGTGGTGTTCCCGGCAGACGGCGTGGGTGCAGAAGTTATCGCGTAAAGCTATGTAATGAAATTGTACAAACCATTGACGAAACCGATGGTCTGACATATTTTGTTACCCGCAAAGGGGAGTAACTTCCTTGCCGGTGGATCGTCATTACGATGCGTGCAATACCGCATCCGGTCGCCGGGCAACCAAAAAGGGATACATTGTGTATTCTTTTTTCGTTGTAAGTGAGACCTTGCCGGAAGGCGAGGTCTATGCATAAAAAGCTAACGGCTATCGTCTTCTGACCATAGCCGTTTTTGTTTTTTTATGTGGAAGGAAAATAGTATGCATTCTGTCGGCACTCCCATGTTGTGGGGCGGATTCGCGGTTGTCGTGCTCATCATGCTGGCAATCGACCTCTTTTTACAGGGGCGTCGCGGTGAGCATGGCATGACAATGAAACAGGCTGCGGTCTGGTCGTTGGTATGGGTCACGCTCTCCCTGCTGTTCTGCGCTGCCTTTTGGTGGTATCTGGCCTCAACTGAGGGCCGCACTGTCGCGGACCCACAGGCGCTGGCATTCCTTACCGGTTACCTGATCGAGAAAGCGCTGGCTGTCGATAACGTCTTCGTCTGGCTGATGCTGTTCAGTTACTTCGCTGTACCGGCTTCGCTGCAACGCCGCGTGCTGGTCTACGGCGTACTGGGCGCGATCATCCTGCGTACCATCATGATCTTTGCGGGAAGCTGGCTGATTACCCAGTTCGAATGGCTGTTGTATGTCTTCGGCGCGTTCTTGCTGTTCACCGGTATTAAGATGGCGCTGGCGAAAGAAGATGACGCAGGCATTGGCGATAAGCCGCTGGTGAAGTGGATCCGTGGTCATCTGCGTATGACCGACAAGATCGAAAACGAGCACTTCTTCGTGCGTAAGAACGGCCTGCTGTTCGCCACGCCGCTGCTGCTGGTGCTGATTCTGGTCGAACTGAGTGATGTCATTTTCGCTGTAGACAGCATCCCGGCGATCTTCGCGGTGACCACTGACCCGTTTATCGTACTGACCTCAAACCTGTTCGCTATTCTCGGCTTGCGTGCGATGTATTTCCTGCTGGCAGGCGCGGCTGAGCGCTTCTCAATGCTGAAATACGGTCTGTCGGTCATTCTGGTATTTATCGGTATCAAGATGCTGATTGTCGATTTCTATCACATCCCAATCGCGATTTCGCTGGGTGTGGTATTTGGCATTCTGATCGTTACGCTAATTATCAACACCTGGGTTAACCGCCAGCACGATAAAAAACAGCAGGTTTAGTCAGTCTGGGGGCAACCTGGCAGGCTTACCCCGGCCCTCTCCCCATGGGAGAGGGCGATATCAAAATGTAATTTAATAGTTAAAAAATATGATGCAACACGTAAAGTTCAGCATTTTACGCTTCCCTCACTCTGTACTTTCCCTATACTCACCCAGGCAAACATTTACTTACATCCGGAAATAAATGTGACTAAGAGCACATCCGGGATGGAACGCAATTTCACTTAAGGAACATTCATGACCATGCAATCCTCTGGTCTGCTGGCGCGCCTGTCGCGTGGCAGCCTTGTTAAGCAAATACTGGTTGGCCTGGTGCTTGGTGTCGCGCTGGCACTGATCTCAAAGCCTGCCGCAGAAGCGACTGGCCTGCTCGGGACGCTGTTCGTCGGTGCACTGAAAGCCGTCGCACCTGTTCTGGTTCTGACCCTGGTGATGGCATCTATTGCCAACCACCAGCAGGGACAAAAAACCAATATCCGCCCTATTTTGTGGATGTACCTGCTCGGGACATTCTCTGCTGCGCTGACAGCGGTGATCGTGAGCTTTTTCTTCCCATCAACCCTGCAACTGACCACCGGTGCGACCGATATCACCCCCCCAGCGGGCATTGTTGAAGTGATGCACGGCCTGCTGATGAGCATTGTCGCCAACCCCATTCATGCGCTGATTAACGCGAACTACATCGGTATTCTGGTGTGGGCAGTCGGTCTGGGTTTTGCTCTGCGCCACAGCAATGACACCACCAAGAACCTGATTAACGATCTCTCAAGCGCGGTCACTTTCATTGTGACGCTGGTGATCCGCTTTGCCCCCATTGGTATTTTCGGCCTGGTGTCATCGACGCTTGCCACCACCGGTTTTGGCGCACTGTGGGGTTACGCACAGTTGCTGCTGGTACTGATTGGCTGTATGGCTGTGGTCGCACTGGTGATCAACCCGCTGCTGGTCTTTATGCAAACCCGCCGTAACCCATATCCGCTGGTGCTGATGTGCCTGCGTGAAAGCGGCGTGACGGCGTTCTTCACCCGCAGTTCGGCTGCGAATATTCCCGTGAATATGTCGCTGTGCGAAAAACTGAATCTGGATCGCGATACCTACTCCGTATCAATCCCACTGGGAGCAACCGTCAACATGGCTGGCGCGGCGATTACCATTACGGTGCTCACGCTGGCGGCAGTACATACGCTGGGTATCCCGGTAGATTTACCAACCGCGCTGCTGCTGAGCGTCGTCGCGGCGCTGTGTGCCTGTGGCGCATCTGGTGTGGCGGGCGGTTCACTGTTGCTGATCCCACTGGCGTGTAACATGTTTGGCATCCCGAACGAAATCGCCATGCAGGTGGTCGCGGTGGGCTTTATCATCGGCGTGCTGCAGGACTCCTGCGAAACCGCCATTAACTCCTCAACCGACGTGATGTTTACCGCCGCCGTGTGCCAGGCGGAAGATGCGCGTCTGGCGAAAAACGCCCTGCGCAATTAATGCCTCTGCCCTTCCGTCAACGGACGGAGGGGCTCTCCTCCTGGACCTGCTTCTCAACTTTAAACGGATCAATTCCGCGCTTCTGCATCCGCCAGAAACGGATAATGTTCAGCCCGTTCATGATAAGAAAACTGCCTTCAATCAACGTTCCGCCAATCGACCCCAGCCAGAAGTTGTGGATCACCCAACAGCAGGTTGAACACCAGATAATGCAACGCATGGTCAGCCCTTTGCTGCGGAACAAGGCCCAGGTGCTGACAATGGTTCCCGCAACAGGCAGTAACTCAATGGGATGATGGTATTTCGCAAGCCCGATACCGCCTGTCAGCGCAATGAACAGCACCATCACCCACAGACTGCGGGTGCGTAAAGTGATGAGCGTACGAACGGTGTTAAGCATGGCGCTCGCCCCGGCAGGAAATGCGCCCATCAAAAAGAAATGGATGCCAATGACGGCACTGTAAACCGAAAGCTGAATTTTAAATTTCCGCTCATCACGGTTGATAAAGGTGGTGATACCAATCAGAAAGGCGATGACGCCAACGCCCTGGGCTAGCCAATACGCGGTCATGAAGGTGTCCTGTGTGCAGGAAAAAGAAACGGCGCTTCATTATATGAAACGCCGTTTCTAATTTAAAGCATAATGGCTTACAAGGTGACGCCGCTTTTGAAAATCGCCAGCTCGCGGAAGTCATTCTTTTCGTTGCAGGTTTGCTTACCGTTAGCGAATTCCACAATGGTATCGACAAATTCATTCAGCAGTTGCGGCATCGCTTTGCCGTGGATCAACTGTCCGGCATCAAAATCGATCCAGTGTTTTTTCTTCGCCGCCAACTCGCTGTTGGTGGCAATTTTCACAGTGGGTACAAAACCGCCATACGGTGTACCACGACCGGTACTGAACAGCACCATGTGGCAACCCGCCCCCGCCAAAGCACTGGTGGCAACCGCATCGTTACCCGGCGCACTCAGCAGGTTCAGACCGTGCGTTTTCAGGCGCTCGCCGTAACGCAGTACGTCCACCACCTGGCTTGCACCCGCTTTCTGCGTACAGCCGAGAGATTTCTCTTCGAGTGTAGTGATCCCGCCCGCTTTGTTACCTGGAGATGGGTTTTCGTAGATCGGCTGATTGTGCGCGATGAAATACTGTTTGAAGTCGTTCACCATGGTCACGGTTTTTTCAAACGTCTCTTCGTCACGACAGTGGCTCATCAGAATACGTTCTGCACCGAACATTTCCGGAACCTCAGTCAGCACAGTCGTCCCGCCGTTGGCAATCACGTAATCCGAGAAACGCCCCAGCATCGGGTTGGCTGTGATACCGGAAAGACCATCAGATCCCCCGCACTCCAGACCAAATTTAAGCTCGCTGAGTTTACCCGGCTCGCGCTTGTCGTGGCGCATCACCTCATACAGCTGATGTAGTTGCTCAATGCCCGCTTCCACTTCATCGTCCTGGTGTTGGCATACCATAAAGTGGACACGCGCGGGATCGAAATCCTCTAAGGTTTCGCGGAAGGCATCCACCTGGTTGTTTTCACATCCCAGACCAATGACCAGCACCGCCCCCGCATTCGGGTGACGTACCATGTTTTGCAGCATGGTACGGGTGTTAATGTGATCGTCGCCGAGCTGAGAACACCCGTAGGTATGGCTGAACAGGTGCACACCGTCAGTGCCTTCAGCTCCGTTTGTCTCTTTCAGAAAACGGCTCTGGATCTGACGGGCGATCCCATTAACGCAACCCACGGTTGGCAGGATCCACAGTTCATTACGGATCCCCACGTCCCCGTTGCCACGACGATAGATCTGTACGTCACGATCCGTTTCTTGCCCAACTTCCGCCTGAAAATCAGGTTGATAGCTATACTCGTCCAGATCGCTGAGATTGGTGCGGGCATTGTGGGAATGAATATGTTCACCCGGCGCAATATCCGCCAGCGCATGACCAATAGGCAAACCGTACTTAACGACGTTTTCCCCTTTAGCGATAGGGTACACGGCAAACTTATGCCCGCGTGCAACCGCCTGGCGCAGCGTGACAGTCTGGTTATCTACTGCCACGACTTCGCCTTCGGCCAGATCCGCCAGCGCTACGGCAACGTTATCCAGCGAATGGATTTTGATGTATTGCATATCAACCTCAAACGGCTTTAGTTCAGTTCAATGGCGAAGTAGTCACGCGCATTGTTAAAGCAGATGTTTCTCACCATTTCGCCCAGCAACTGGATATCCGCTGGTGCTTCACCCGCAGCAACCCAGCGACCAATCATCTGGCACAGAATGCGGCGGAAGTACTCATGGCGTGTGTAAGACAGGAAACTACGGCTGTCGGTCAGCATACCCACAAAGCGGCTTAACAGACCCAGTTGCGCCAGCTGCGTCATCTGACGTTCCATGCCGTCTTTCTGGTCGTTGAACCACCAGCCGGAACCGAACTGCATCTTGCCTGGCATACCTTCGCCCTGGAAGTTACCAATCATTGTGCCCAGCACTTCGTTATCGCGCGGGTTCAGGCAATACAGGATGGTTTTTGGCAGCAGGTTTTGTTCGTTCTGTTTACTCAGCAGTTTCGACAGCTCTTCCGCCAGTGGGCGGTCGTTGATGGAGTCGAAGCCGACATCCGCGCCGAGAAGTTTGAACTGGCGCAGGTTGTTGTTACGCAGCGCGCCAATGTGGTACTGCTGTACCCAGCCGCGACGGGCATATTCAGCGCCCAGCCAGACCAGCACTGCAGTTTTGAACTGTGCGACTTCATGCTCGCTCAGGGTTTCACCCGACAGACGGCGTGCCAGGATGCTGTCCAGCTCGGCGTCATTAGCCTCAGCAAACAGAACAACGTCCAGCGCGTGGTCAGACACCTTACAACCGTGTGCCGCAAAGTGATCCAGGCGTTTAGTCAGCGCAGTTTGCAGGTCAGCAAAGCGACGAATGTCGGTATCAGACACTTCGGCCAGTTTCGCCATGTAGTCAGTAAAGGTGGCCAGTTCGATATTGAACGCCTTATCCGGACGCCAGCTTGGCAGCACTTTGATATCAAACGTGCTGTCTTTAGCCACAACCGCGTGGTGTTCAAGCGAATCAATTGGATCGTCAGTGGTCCCGACCATCTTCACGTTCATCTGCTTCATGATGCCACGAGCAGAGAACGTATCCTGTGCCAGCAGCGCGTTGCATTCATCCCAGATTTCACCCGCAGTGGATGGCGAAAGCAGCTTGCCGGTGATACCAAACGGACGACGCAGCTCAAGATGTGTCCAGTGGTATAACGGGTTGCCGATGGTGTGCGGAACAGTTGCAGCCCACGCATCAAACTTCTCGCGGTCAGTTGCATCGCCGGTACACAGGCGCTCAGGCACACCGTTGGTGCGCATTGCACGCCATTTATAGTGGTCACCCTTCAGCCAGATGTCATACAGGTTTTTGAAACGGTAATTTTCGGCAACCTGCTGCGGAGGCAAATGGCAGTGGTAGTCGAAAATTGGCTGGTCTTTTGCGTAGTCGTGATACAGACGGCGAGCAAATTCAGTATCTAACAGAAAATCTTCGGTCATAAACGGTGTCATTTATCGTCTTCCTCATAACGAGAGCGTCAGAAAGCTTATGTTCAGATGCTGCAAAGTTATCACACCAATTTCCAGAGGCCGAAGTTTTTTTCGTGAGTTAGATCAATAAACGCTGACAAATAAATTACCCTCAAAGTAGTAAACCCTCTCCCAGACCGCGCCAGCACTGGCTTTATCTACAGAACATAATGTCCCTACAAAGAATCACACTTTTGTGATGTCACTCACCTTTTAAAGTTGTATGACAAGTTATCTTTTGGCCGTCGCAAACTATAAGCCGACGGAATGCATTCCCGGTGTTAGATACATCGGATTTAACGGTACGGAAACCGACTTATGCACGATTACTTATGGCAAGGTTCGGGCCGTTCCGGGAAAGTCTCCCGGTTACGCCCCTCCCGTTACACAGCAACTCCCGGAAACGGTTGAGCTGTTGCCGTGCCACAGCACGGAAATAACATAACGATGAGGTTTTACATGCGTAAAATTAAAGGGTTACGTTGGTACATGATTGCACTGGTGACGCTAGGCACAGTGCTGGGCTACCTGACACGTAACACCGTGGCAGCAGCAGCGCCAACGTTAATGGAAGAGTTGCATATTTCCACACAGCAATATTCCTACATCATTGCAGCGTATTCCGCGGCTTATACCATCATGCAGCCTGTTGCTGGCTACGTGCTGGATATTCTGGGAACAAAAATTGGTTACGCCTTCTTCGCGGTAACCTGGGCGATTTTCTGCGGCGCAACAGCGCTGGCAGGTAGCTGGGGCGGACTGGCACTGGCGCGTGGTGCGGTCGGTGCAGCAGAAGCAGCAATGATCCCTGCGGGTCTGAAAGCCAGCTCCGAATGGTTCCCGGCGAAAGAACGTTCTATTGCAGTCGGCTACTTTAACGTGGGCTCTTCTATTGGTGCGATGATTGCTCCGCCACTGGTTGTATGGGCTATCGTGATGCACAGTTGGCAGATGGCGTTCATTATCTCCGGCGTGCTGAGCTTTGCATGGGCAATGGCGTGGCTGATTTTCTACAAACACCCGCGCGATCAGAAAAAACTGTCTGAAGAAGAACGCGAGTACATCATTGGGGGTCAGGAAGCACAGCACCAGACCAACAATGGCAAAAAAATGACGGTATGGCAGATTCTGGGAACCCGTCAATTCTGGGGTATCGCACTGCCACGCTTCCTGGCGGAACCGGCCTGGGGTACGTTTAACGCCTGGATTCCACTGTTCATGTTTAAAGTCTACGGCTTTAACCTGAAAGAAATCGCGATGTTCGCCTGGATGCCAATGCTCTTCGCTGACATGGGTTGCATCATCGGTGGTTACCTGCCACCTCTGTTCCAGCGCTGGTTTGGTGTGAACCTGATTGTCTCCCGTAAAATGGTTGTGACCATGGGCGCACTGCTGATGATTGGCCCAGGTATGATCGGCCTGTTCACCAGCCCATATGTTGCAATTGGCCTGCTGTGCATCGGTGGTTTTGCTCACCAGTCCCTTTCTGGCGCACTGATTACACTCTCTTCTGATGTGTTCGGTCGTAACGAAGTGGCAACCGCAAACGGCCTGACTGGTATGGCTGCCTGGACCGCAAGTACTCTGTTTGCTCTGGTGGTTGGTGCGTTAGCAGATACCATTGGCTTCAGCCCGCTGTTTGCTGTACTGGCTATCTTTGACCTGATGGGGGCAGTCGTTATCTGGACGGTGCTGAAAAGCAAATCAGCCGACGAACTTGAGAAAGAGTCCCTTGGGGGACCGGCAACGCAAAATTAGCGTAAAAATGTGTCCTACCAAAGCCGCCTCTGGGCGGCTTTTTTGATGGTGAAATCTGGAGACTGGCGCGCAAAAGTGGTATAACAGATAATCCGTCGTACCCTGCCTGGAGCGCATATGGAAATCACCGAATCACGTCGTTTATACCAACAACTTGCTGCCGAGCTGAAAGATCGCATCGAGCAAGGTGTCTATCTTGTCGGTGATAAACTGCCTGCTGAACGCTTTATTGCTGATGAAAAAAGCGTGAGCCGCACGGTTGTGCGTGAAGCGATCATCATGCTGGAGGTTGAAGGCTATGTTGAAGTACGCAAAGGCTCCGGCATTCATGTGATTTCCAATCTGCCAAAACACTCTCCTGCACCAGATGAAAGTCTGGAATTTGCAAGCTACGGTCCTTTTGAGCTGCTCCAGGCTCGCCAGTTGATTGAAAGTAACATTGCAGAGTTCGCCGCCACGCAGGTCACCAAGCAAGACATCATGAAGCTGATGGAAATCCAGGAAAATGCGCGCAAGGAAAAATGTTTCCGCGATTCAGAATGGGATCTCCAGTTTCATGTTCAGGTTGCCCTGGCCACACAAAACACGGCACTTGCAGCAATCGTTGAAAAAATGTGGACTCAGCGCGTTCACAACCCTTACTGGAAGAAATTGCACGATCACATCGATTTACGCACCGTGGATAACTGGTGTGATGATCATGATCAGATCCTTAAAGCACTGATTCGCAAAGACCCGCATGCTGCAAAACTGGCGATGTGGCAGCATCTGGAAAACACCAAACTCATGCTGTTCAATGAAACCAGTGACGATTTCGAATTCAATGCTGACCGCTATCTTTTTGCTGATAATCCCGTTGTTCATCTCGATACGGTATCCAATCTGGCAAAATAGTTTTCCTTCCTGTCGGCAGGCGCTCTGGCGCGCCTTCTGACAGGTATGGGTAAGCAAAACATATATAGTGTCAGCCTTTGTAAATCCCCTCGCTCCCCTTCCATGCTTAAGCCAAAATCATCTCAACCCGCGCAAAATCTGTGACGCAGAACGTCGGGCTTTGTTACAATTAGATTCAATTTGTTTTCTTGTAAGTTAGTGCTTGCTTACCTTGCCATTAACAGGGAACAGTTTTGGCCACAACACATGTGTCCGCGAGCGACCATAATGAAATCACTACAATGTCGCCGTACTGTTTTTCCCGGATAACAGGCGTGACGTTAACCGATTTCCAGGAACACTGAATGGAACTTTTGACCCAACTACTGAATGCCTTATGGGCTCAGGACTTCGAAACGCTGGCCAATCCTTCCATGATTGGCATGCTCTATTTCGTCTTGTTTATGATCCTGTTTCTTGAAAACGGATTGCTCCCTGCAGCCTTCCTGCCAGGCGATAGCCTGCTGGTATTGGTTGGCGTGCTTTGTGCAAAAGGAGCGATGGCGTTTCCGCAAACCATTATTCTCTTAACTGTTGCCGCAAGCCTTGGCTGCTGGGTAAGTTATATTCAGGGTCGATGGCTTGGAAACACACGGATTGTGCAAAACTGGCTATCCCATCTTCCGGCACATTATCACCAACGTGCACATCATCTTTTCCATAAACACGGGCTTTCAGCGCTGCTGATTGGCCGCTTCATCGCTTTTGTACGCACATTACTGCCTACCATCGCTGGCCTGTCCGGACTCAACAGCGCACGCTTCCAGTTCTTTAACTGGATGAGCGGCCTGCTGTGGGTGCTGATTCTGACAACACTGGGCTACCTGCTGGGTAAAACCCCCGTCTTCCTCAAGTATGAAGACCAACTCATGTCTTGTCTGATGCTCTTGCCGGTTGTGTTACTGGTGTTTGGGCTTGCCGGATCGCTTTTCGTCTTGTGGAAGAAAAAGTACGGGAGCCGGGGCTAAGTATGGGAATGTCACGACTTTCTCTACGCCGTCTGTCATTTGCCATGGTTGCGCTGATGATTCTCAGCGCCATGGTTTTGGTCTGGACAGCCGTTCAGCACCAGGAGTCTACGCTGGCCATTCGCTCGGTGAATCAGGGCGCAAGCATGCCGGATGGTTTTTCTATCTGGCATCATCTGGATGCAAATGGGATCCGTTTTAAAAGTATTACGCCGCAGGATGATGTGTTGCTGATCAAGTTTGATTCCAGCGCACAAAGTGCCGCAGCAAAAGCCGTGCTCGACAGAACGCTGCCGCAGGGATACATCATTGCCCAACAAGACGACAATAGTCAGGCTGCCGCCTGGTTGTCGCGCTTGCGCGATACGTCGCATCGGTTTGGTTAATTTCCAGGATTCTGAATCTTTTCACTCACTTTGGTGATTACCCCGTTTACTTACTATGCTTAAGTACGCGGAGCACCTCTCATATGTTCTCCGCATGACTTTGGAAATTCGACACCTCTTCGGAAGTGTCGTACACAATGGAAGGTTCCAACAATGAAATACCGCATCGCTCTGGCTTTGACTCTTTTTTCGTTAAGCACCGCCTCTTTCGCATCCTCTCTGTGCATGGAGAAGGAGAAAGATATTCAGCGAGAAATCACTTATGCCGAAAAGCATAACAATCAGAACCGGATTAACGGTCTGAAAAAAGCGCTTAGCGAGGTGAAGGCCAACTGTTCAGACAGTGAATTACGGGCGAATCACCAGAAGAAAATTGCAGCTCAAAAGGCTGAGGTGACGGAACGTCGTCACGATCTTCAGGAAGCGAAAGAGAAAGGGGATGCGGATAAAATAACGAAACGCGAGAAGAAGCTGAAAGAGGCGCAAGAAGAACTGAATGCGCTGGAATCCCGCGATTATTGAGTTAACTGAAGTCCCACAGGAGAAAATCATGTCAAAAGATACTACGTCAGAAAACCTGCGCGCTGAGTTGAAATCCCTGGCGGATACCCTGGAAGAGGTGCTGAACTCCTCAAGCGATAAATCGAAAGAAGAGATCGGCAAACTGCGCAGCAAAGCCGAACAGGCACTGAAAGAGAGCCGTCATCGTCTGGGTGAAACCGGTGATGCGCTGGCGAAACAGACCCGTGAAGCCGCCGCGCGAGCAGACGAATACGTTCGTGATAATCCCTGGACCGGCGTAGGTATCGGTGCTGCCATTGGTGTGGTTCTTGGCGTGCTGCTCACGCGTCGTTGATTATGGACGATCCACGCCACGCAGAAGGGCCTGCAAAAAATATTCTCGGAATCGGACAGCGTATTTTAACCACGCTTGTCGGGATCGCTGAAACGCGGATCCGGCTGGCGGTGGTTGAACTGGAAGAGGAGAAAGCCAATCTCTTCCAGCTGCTGCTGATGCTGGGACTTACCCTGCTCTTTGCCGCTTTTGGCCTGATGAGCCTGTTGGTGTTAATCATCTGGGCTATCGATCCGCAGTATCGCCTTAACGCGATGATCGCCACCACGGCAGTACTGCTGCTGGGGGCACTCATTGGCGGTATCTGGACGATGCGCAAAGCACGCAGATCGACCCTGCTGCGCCACACCCGTCAGGAGCTGGCCGCAGATCGTACATTGCTGGAGGACGATAAGTCGTGAGCAGCAAGACAGAGCGCCAGAAACAGAAAGCGTACCTGTTGAGCCAAATCCAGCAGCAACGGCTGGATTTAGCCGCCAGCCGTCGCGACTGGCTGGAGGTCACCCGCTCCTACGATCGGGGCTGGAATACGCTACTCAACATCCGTGCCTGGGCGCTGGTAGGCAGCAGCGTTGTCGCACTCTGGTCAGTGCGTCATCCCAGCAGGTTGATACGCTGGGCACGACGTGGCTTCGGCGTATGGAGCGCCTGGCGTCTGGTCAAATCAACCCTGCGCCAGCAGCAGTTACGTTCCTGAGTCCCCAGCCGTTGTCGGGTAACATGACGCTTATCCGGCAACGTTTCTCTTCCCTCCTTACTCAATATCTTTGAAGAAGATTGACAGTTTTCCTTGCTAACAATTGTCATTCGTCACGTTTATTATCCTCTCCATCGACAGCAAACACGCGGTATCTACCCGGATTTGCACACAAATAAAGATCAGCCGCCCATGTGGTTCTCTGGAGAGTAAAATGAAAAAATTAGAAGATGTTGGTGTACTGGTAGCGCGTATTCTGATGCCAATTCTGTTTATCACTGCAGGTTGGGGCAAAATCACCGGTTATGCGGGTACTCAGCAGTACATGGAAGCAATGGGCGTCCCAGGGTTCCTGTTACCACTGACCATCCTGCTTGAGTTCGGCGGCGGCCTGGCGGTTCTGTTTGGTTTCCTGACCCGTACCACCGCGCTGTTTACTGCCGGCTTCACGCTGCTGACCGCATTTATCTTCCACAGTAACTTTGCGGAAGGCATGAACTCCCTGATGTTCATGAAAAACCTGACTATCGCTGGCGGTTTCCTGCTGTTGGCTATCACAGGCCCTGGCGCATACAGCATCGACCGTGTACTGAATAAAAAGTGGTAAGCACGCTATACTAGATTGACCACAAAGCGAGGAGATATCTCCTCGCTTTTGCTATCTGAGGGAGACAAAAATGGGACAACTTGTTGATGGCGTCTGGCAGGACATCTGGTATGACACCAAATCCACCGGAGGACGATTCAAGCGTTCTGTGTCGGCCTTCCGTAACTGGCTCACCGCTGATGGTGCTCCCGGCCCTTCTGGCGAGGGTGGCTTTGCGGCCGAAAAAGAGAGATATCACCTCTATGTCTCACTGGCCTGTCCGTGGGCGCATCGCACGCTGATTGTACGTAAGCTCAAAGGCCTTGAATCGCTGATCCCGGTTTCAGTTGTTAACCCGCTGATGCTGGAAAATGGCTGGACCTTTGATAGCGATTTCCCGGCGGCAACCGGGGATGATCTCTACCATCACGAATTCCTCTACCAACTCTATCTGCGCGCTGACCCGCACTACACCGGACGCGTGACCGTGCCTGTGTTGTGGGATAAGAAAAACCAGACCATCGTCAGCAATGAATCTGCCGAAATTATCCGCATGTTCAATACCGCATTTGACGCACATGGCGCGCGGGCCGGAGATTACTACCCAACAGAATTGCGCGATAAGATTGATGAGCTGAACAGCTGGATTTATGACAATGTGAATAACGGCGTCTATAAAGCCGGGTTCGCCACCAGCCAGGAAGCCTATGATGATGCCGTTACGAAGGTGTTCGAATCGCTGGCGCGTCTGGAACAGATCCTGGGGCAACACCGTTATCTGGCAGGCGACCGCCTGACAGAAGCCGATATTCGCCTGTGGACCACGCTGGTTCGTTTCGATCCCGTGTATGTCACCCATTTTAAATGCGACAAACACCGTATTAGCGATTACCCCAACCTGTACGGCTTCCTGCGCGATCTTTACCAAATGCCAGGGATTGCCGAAACGGTCAATTTTGACCACATCCGCACTCACTATTTCCGCAGCCATAAAACCATTAATCCAACGGGCATTATCTCCATTGGCCCGTGGCAAGATCTGGATGAACCACACGGCCGCGACGTCCGTTTCGGATAAATATTCAGGGCATCTATGGATGCCCTTTTTTAATTCACAATCTGCGTCTATCCTTACCTCGATCGCTTAGAAAACAAGTGATTGACTGATTATCGAGGCAAGGAAAATGGACTGGTATCTAAAAGTACTGCGCAATTACGTTGGATTCGGTGGTCGTGCCCGCCGCAAAGAGTACTGGATGTTTGTTCTGGTGAACTTCATCCTCATCGTCGTGCTGGGCGTGGTTGATAAAATTCTCGGCTGGGAGCGGGCGGGCGGTGAAGGGATCCTCACCACGGTTTATGGCCTGTTGATACTGCTGCCATCATGGGCAGTGCTGTTTCGTCGACTCCACGATACCGACCGTTCGGCGTGGTGGTTACTGCTGGTGTTGATCCCGGTTATTGGCTGGATCATCATTTTGATCTTTAACTGCCAGAGCGGAACACCTGGTGAAAACCGCTTCGGTCCCGATCCTAAACTCAATACATAATGTATTGCCCGGCAGCGCGTCGCTTGCCGGGCCTGCTCAACTACTTATTGTGATTGGCAAATAGCTTAGGTATTTCACGCAGACACCAGGATTTAGCTTCTCCCATGCTGTCACGCCGCCACGCCATAATGATATCCACCTCGCTGGTATACTCCGGGCTGACCACGCGTAAACGCCCTTCAGCGATATCTTTCTCCACAAACGGATAAGGCATCGTCGCCATTCCCAGCCCCGCCAGCAGAGCCTGACGCTTATCTTCCAGTGATGTCACGGTAAGACGCGGCTGCTTATCCAGTAATTGTACGGTGAGTACCGGACGTTCACGGGCGGTATCCGCGACGGCCACACCGCGATACTTCACGCGGGTAACCTCGGACAGCGGTTCAGGTTCCTGATGAATGGGGTGATCTGGCGCTGCAACGTAGACGTTCATAACGCTGTAGAGTTTGCGGGAGTTGATCTCTGACGAGGAACGGAAATGCATATCCGGAGCGATGACAATGTCTGCCCTGCCCGTTTCCAGTCGCTCCCACGCCCCGGCCAGCACTTCCGTAATGATCGACAGTTGGGTATTGGCTTTATCGGCCAATCGCCCCACGAGCGGGAACAGGGCCGTCGTCGGGACTAATGCCTCAGTGACCAGCGTCAGGTGTGTTTCCCAGCCACGCGCCAGTGCCTCGGCATCGGTCGTCAGCTTGTCAGCCGCTTCCAGCAAAACGCGCCCACGCTCCAGCAGCATACGTCCCACGTTGGTGAATTTTGTTCGATGACCTGAACGGTCGAACAGCACCACGTCCAGCTCTTCTTCCAGCTTCTGCATCGTGTAGCTCAGCGCAGACGGAACACGCCCCAATTCATCTGCCGCAGCGGCAAAGCTGCCACGCCTGTCAATTGCGTCCATCACACGCAGTGCTTCAAGCGTCAATGCTCTCTCTTTAGCCATCTCGTTCTCATTCAGGAAATTTGAACATACCGGGCAGAATATCTGGCTAACAATGAAGCGTCCATACCTTTACCATTGTTTTAGTGTAAAGAGAGGTCAAGTTTTATGATTACGACAAGAACAGCTAAACAGTGCGGACAAGCCGATTTCGGTTGGCTGCAGGCCCGCTACACCTTTTCCTTTGGACACTACTTTGACCCAAAACTCCTCGGTTACGCCTCACTGCGTGTATTGAACCAGGAAGTGCTCGCCCCTGGCAGCGCCTTCCAGCCGCGTACGTACCCGAAGGTAGATATCCTGAATCTGATACTGGAAGGTGAAGCAGAATATCGCGATAGCGAGGGCAATCATGTCCAGGCGAAGGCGGGTGAAGCGTTGCTGATTTCAACGCAGCCCGGCATTAGCTACAGCGAGCATAACCTCAGCAAAGAGAAGACGCTGACGCGCATGCAACTGTGGCTGGATGCCTGTCCGGAGCGGGAAAACCCGCTGGTACAGAAAATAAATCTGAGCGGCAATAAACAGCAGTTAATTGCAACGCCGGATGGCAGCAACGGTAGCCTGCAACTCCGCCAGCAGGTGTGGCTGCACCATATCGAGCTTAAAAAGGGAGAGCAGGCGAGCTTCCAGCTTCACGGCCCGCGCGCCTATTTGCAGTCGATTCACGGAACGGTTCACGCGCTGACGCATACGGAAGAGAAAGAAGCGCTCACCTGCGGTGACGGTGCGTTTATCCGCGATGAAGCGAATATTACGCTGGTTGCCGATACGCCGCTGCGCGCGCTGTTGATTGATTTGCCTGTGTAACGAAAGGCTCCTCACCCCGCCCCCTTCAGGAGAGTGGGGTGAGGAGAACATCGTTAAACCTTGCTCGCCATAATCTCAATGATCTGTTTGTCCGTAGCCTGCATCGATCGACACGCCAGCGAACAAAGGTTGGCGATGGACTGTTCTACATCGCCCGCCACAATCCCTTCATTTCCTGTAACAGCAGAATCATCCAACGCCATCATCACCGCTTTCCAGGCACTACCAACGCTGGTTGAGACTTTCATGGCACAACTGTTAGACGCGCCATCACAGATCATACCGCTGACATCACCGATCATGCTGCTGATGGCCATCGCTATCGTCTTATAGCGCCCGTCCATTAGCCAGGCCATTCCAGCCGCCGCCCCCATTGCTGCTGTGGTTGCTGCACACAATGCCGACAAACGCGGAAGCTGGTAATGGATATAGATAGCCGTCAGATGTGAGAGCATCAGCGCCCGCGCCAGCTTTTCATCATCTGCCTGAACATGCTCAGCAACTACCACTACAGGCATTGTCGCCGTAATCCCCTGATTGCCGGACCCAGAATTACTCATGGCTGGCAAGGTCGCCCCTCCCATACGGGCGTCCGAGGCCGCACTGGTGCGAATAACAATGTCTGAGCCTAAATCCTGCGCTATCCATCCGCGCACGCGCTGCTTGTTAAGCGTCGCTCCGATGTGTAACCCCCAGCGACCCGTTAACCCTTCACGGGATAGCGCATCGTTCAGATGCCCCGCCTCCAGGATAAAACGAATCGCATCGAACGGAACCTGCTCCACAAACTCCAGGATCTGCAAAAGCGTGGTGCAAGAGAGTATCGCCAGCGGATCGTTACAGGTATTTTGCTGCCGCTCATCAAGGGTAAAACGGATTTCGCCTTGACTGACGATCTGCACAACTCTCGTGTGCCCCCCCGCAATGGTGACGCTGGCTGATGCATCACCAGCATAAACACAGGCCCGCGAATAGAGGATCTCATCACAGGGCTCCTGCAATTTCACCTGAACCTGACCCGCATCCAACAAGGCTTTGGCACGACCCCGAGCATCCGCTGAGACACCTTTTAACACCTCCAGCCCCCCCTGCGCGTTGCCACCAATTGCCCCCAGCGCTGCCGCAATAGGCAGCCCGACCATCCCGGTCCCTGGCACAGTGACCCCCAAGCCGTTCTTCATCAGGTTGGGCGACACCCACGCGTCAATCCGGGTTATCTCGCCACTCAACTGCCCAGCCGCAATTGCACAAGCCAGCGCCAGAGAGACAGGCTCTGTACATCCCAGGGCAGGTTTAACCTCTTCCTGCACCGCTTGAATAAAATGGTTCCATAAAGGATTAGTTTGCTCAGACATCGTTATGACCTTAATTGCGCCTCAGGAGAAGGCGAGGAAAGGAGAAACACAAAGCAGCAGCCCGGTGATGATAATAATCACCAGTGACACGCCTTTATATTTGTGAAGTGCCGGGACTTTGTAGACCAGCCATGCCGGAATTAAGCAACCCACCATCCCGAAAATTGGGCTGCAAATAGAGGTAAAGCTCAGTACCGGGGCATTTAATACAATGGCGCTCCAGGCAAGCAAAATAGCGAAGACCATGATGCCACGCTGCACCGCGCGTTCACTGATCTTCTCGGCCGGGAGTTTGCGTCGCAGGATATTCATGACGATGCCCTGCGTCGCCTCGCGAAAGCCCAAATACACACCAAAGAATGCTGTCATCACGGCAAAAATATTCAGGATCACGCTGACGATTTTGACCCAGCCCGCACCATCACCACTGATAAACTGCGCCGCAATGGCCAGAGCAGATATATTTTGTTCATAGGCTTTAACGGCTTCATCGTGCCCCATTGCCAGAGTGAAGGAGACCGCATAGAAAAAGACTGTCACAAACAGAATGCCAAACGCAATATTCATTGCCCGTAACGCTTTATGGCGCGCCACTTCAACGGACTTTTCTCTTGAACGATAAGAAATAACCATCGGGCTTAACGTCTGAATAAAGAGAATTGAGGTTAAGGTAAATGGCAGCGTAATAATGGCATTTTTAATCAGCAATCCCATCGGCGGCAGCATACCTGCATGACTCAACTGCCAGAGACCGATCATCGATAACCCCAACGCTGCCACGACAAGCAACTTGGTCAGAACCATCAGGCTTGAGACTTTAAACAGCAACTTTTCACCGCGTGATGAAATTGCCACCAGAATACAAATCAGAAATAAGCCATAGAAAGGATTCTCAGATAACAAACTGTCTGTGACGCCAAAGGTATGCAAATACGAAGCGCTATCGTTGGTGATGGCCGTGGAATAGACAAACATCCAGATAACCAGCATCACAAAATAGAGCGCGCCGAGTAAGATGCCCCAGTTTTTACCCAGATACCCGCTGATCACACTTGGGTAGTCTTTGCACTCCGGTGATTCCGCAAGCGTATTAATAAACAGGCGCTGGAAAAGGTACATCGCCGGGTAACCAATAATTGAGGAGAGCAGAAATACCCACAACCCCATCAGACCAACCTGCACAGGAAGAAAAACGATCCCCGCACCAATGGCCATACCAATACTCATAATGACCCAGCCGGTATCGGTACTGTCGAATTTAATTGCCTCTTGCCATTCGCTTTCACTCATTCCAGCCCGTCTTGCCGCGGGGGAATCATTCACAATCACGCTGCTATTTGTTGCCGTATCCATTAGGCACTCGCTTATTTTGTAGGGTAAACAGTTATTTTTATGGGTATCCGCTCACCAGCGATAATGAGTCAGGTTGTTGCAGGTATTTGTTATTTGAATGGAAAGATCATACCGGGGGAGTGAGAGAAAAAAGTCACATAATTAATGTGGGATTATCGAAAGAGAAGAAAAAAATACTCCAAAATCAATTCATGTAGAAAATATTTTCCAACAGTGACGGCGTTCAAAGAAATAAAAAGCCCGCGACACGCGCGGGCTGAAGTTCAGTTAGCCAACGCATTCGCCATGTCAGTTTTGACCTGCTTACGCTGTTCCGGTGTGAGCACCTGGCTGACATCAAAATAGTATTTCACGCGGTAATAGCGGGTTTGTTCTTCAATTTTGCTGAAGGCGGCAAGCTGACTTTTTACTGTGTTTTCATCCCACTTCCCAGCCTGGAACATGTTAATTAATGCCCCATCTTTAACGCCGGTCATGGGGATCTTACTGACGTTTTGTTCCAGTTGCTGATGCAGATCGTCGATCTTCTTAACTTGCTCATGACTCAGCTTCAGGTGTTGTACTAGCGGGTCCTGAGCCGGAGAAGGAGCGGCTTCAACGTCTGCTGCCTGAGCGGTAACACTAAAGCCAACCAGTGAGGCAGCGAACAGAGCAATACGGGTCATTTTCATCATCTTATTGTCCTTAAATACTGTTTCAGGAGAAAACAGGTACATTGTTTTTCAAGACCGGATGACGGGGTGTGAATAATTATATAAACAAATTTGTATGTTCAGCGGGTAAAAAAAAGCCCCCTTGTCGTAAGGGGGCGTGGGGAAAGTGTCGACTTACAGGGCCTGCGTGAAGGTTCGGGAAATCACATCCTGCTGCTGCTCACGGGTGAGCGCATTAAAACGTACCGCGTAGCCCGAAACGCGGATGGTCAGGTTAGGATAATTTTCTGGATGTTCAATCGCATCCATCAACATTTCCCGGTTCATCACGTTAACGTTCAGATGCTGCCCACCCTCAATATTCGCTTCATGGTGGAAATAGCCATCCAGCAAACCGACAAGGTTGGTTTTGCGCACCATCTCGTCTTTACCCAGCGCCTGCGGCACAATTGAGAAGGTGTAGGAAATACCATCCTTCGCGTAGGTAAACGGCAGCTTGGCGACCGACGTTAACGATGCCACAGCCCCTTTGCGATCGCGCCCGTGCATCGGGTTGGCCCCTGGCGCAAATGGCGTTCCGCCGCGACGTCCATCAGGCGTGTTACCGGTTTTCTGGCCATACACCACATTTGAAGTAATCGTCAGAATCGACTGAGTCGGCACAGCGTTACGATAGGTTGGCAACGCCTGAATTTTCTTCATAAAGCGCTCAACCAGGTCGCAGGCAATACTGTCCACACGGTCATCGTTGTTGCCGTATTGTGGATAATCACCCTCAATCACAAAATCGACCGCCAGACCATTATGGTCACGCACTGGTTTCACCGTGGCATATTTGATAGCAGACAAGGAATCCGCCGCAACCGACAGCCCGGCGATCCCACAGGCCATAGTACGATAGACATCCCTGTCGTGCAGCGCCATCAGTGAGGCTTCATAGCTATATTTGTCATGCATATAGTGGATGAGGTTCAGCGCACTGATGTACTGTACCGCCAGCCAGTCCATGAAGTGATCCAGGCTCGCCATCACGGTGTCGTAATCCAGCACATCGTCCAGCAACGGTTCCGTTTTTGGGCCCACCTGAATTTTCAGCTTCTCATCGACGCCACCATTGATTGCATACAGCAGCGTTTTTGCAAGATTGGCGCGGGCGCCAAAGAACTGCATCTGCTTGCCAATGATCATCGGGCTGACGCAGCAGGCGATAGCATAGTCGTCACTGTCAAAATCAACGCGCATCAGATCGTCGTTTTCATATTGCAGGGACGAGGTAATGATCGATACCTGAGCGGCATATTTTTTGAACGCGATCGGTAAATCTTCCGACCAGAGGATCGTCAGATTAGGCTCCGGTGCAGGCCCCATCGTATCCAGCGTATGCAGATAACGGAAACTGTTCTTCGTCACCAGCGTGCGTCCATCCAGCCCCATCCCGCCGATCACTTCCGTCGCCCAGATAGGATCGCCAGAGAAAAGCGTGTCAAACTCCGGAGTACGCAGGAAACGCACCATCCGGATCTTCATGATGAAGTGGTCGATCAACTCCTGAGCCTGGATCTCATTCAGGCGTCCTGCCTGCATGTCACGTTCAATATAGACATCAAGGAACGTCGCCGTCCGCCCCAGCGACATTGCCCCGCCGTTCTGCGATTTAACCGCCGCCAGATAGGCAAAATAGACCCACTGTACCGCCTCCTGGGCATTCATCGCCGGACGGGAAATATCGCAACCGTACTTCGCGGCCATCTGCTGGATTTGCAGCAAGGCACGTTTATGCTCTGCCAGCTCTTCACGCAAACGGATCGTGCCCTCCAGATCGTCCCCCCGCTCCAGCTTCGGTTGCAGGTCGGCAAACTGCAATTCGCGCTCGCGCACCAGATAGCTGATGCCGTACAACGCCACCCGGCGATAATCGCCAATGATGCGCCCGCGCCCATAGCCGTCTGGCAGACCTGTCAGTACACCAGATTTACGGCAGCGCATCATTTCAGGGGAGTAGACGTCGAACACCCCCTGATTGTGTGTTTTCCGCAGGTCGGTAAACAGGTATTCAAACTGCGGATCCATTTCGCGGCCATAGGCTTCGAAAGAGCTGCGGATCATATTGATCCCGCCATACGGATGCAGCGCACGCTTGAGCGGTTTATCGGTTTGCAGACCAACAATGGTCTCAAGATCCTGATCGATATAGCCTGGGCCATGAGCCGTAATGGTTGTCGCAATATTGGTGTCAAAATCCACCGGAGCATGAGTGGCATTCTCCTGGCGGATGCCAACCATCACCTTTTGCCACAGCGCCGTCGTTGCAGGCGTCGCCTGCGCGAGGAAAGCTTCATCGCCTTCATAAGGGGTGTAGTTATGCTGAATAAAATCGCGCACGTTAACGGCGTCTTTCCATTCTTCACCGCGAAACCCGGCCCATGCGTCGCTGTAGGGTGCAACGCTCGTATCGATTGTCACTTTCATGTCATTCTCGCTTTATCAGGCATAAGCCGCAGCCAGAGAAACCTTCCCAAGACGGAGGGCATCCAGCGCGATCATTTTTTCTTCGTTGGTTGGGATCACCGCGCAGGCTACGCGGGATGCATCAGTGGTAATCACCCGTTCTCCGGCGCTACCCGGTAAGGCATTTTTCGCCTCATCCAGCGTGATCCCAAAGACCTTCAGATGCTCTGCGACCAGACCGCGGATCAGTTTTGAGTTTTCACCAATCCCACCGGTAAAGACCACACCATCCAGGCGGTGCAGTGAAGCCGCATGTCCCGCAATATGGCGCGCGATACGGTGGACAAAGGTGCTTATCGCCAGTTGGGCGCGCTGATGCCCCTCGTGCCAGGCCTTTTCCAGCGTGCGCAGATCCGATGACAACCCGGAAATCCCAAGCAAGCCGGACTCTTTATTCACCACACGCTCTAGATCGTCGAACGACTGACCCGTCTGCTGAGCAATCCAGGACATCGCGCCAAAGTCGACATCACCGCAGCGCGTTCCCATCACCAGCCCTTCCAGCGGCGTCATCCCCATCGAAGTGTCCACGCTTTTACCGTTTCGCACCGCACAGACAGATGCCCCATTACCAAGGTGGGCGATGACCAGCCCGCTGTCGTCAGGGGATAACGCCAGTAGCGCCTGCGCCTGCAGGGCAACATAGCGGTGCGATGTGCCGTGGAAGCCGTAACGACGCACACCAAGCTCTTCGAAATAGCGGTACGGTAAGCCGTACAGATAAGCCTCTGGCGACAGCGTCTGGTGGAAGCTGGTGTCAAACACCGCCACCTGCTGCACGCCAGGGAACAGTTGCTGCGCCGCCTCCACGCCGCTTAAGTTGGCGTAGTTGTGCAACGGAGCAAGAGGGGAAACCTGGCGAAT
This sequence comes from Enterobacter sp. RHBSTW-00994, assembly GCF_013782625.1. Classification (NCBI taxonomy): domain Bacteria; kingdom Pseudomonadati; phylum Pseudomonadota; class Gammaproteobacteria; order Enterobacterales; family Enterobacteriaceae; genus Enterobacter; species Enterobacter sp. RHBSTW-00994. Next base: position 4,193,900 of record NZ_CP056199.1, read on the forward strand.
CTGTTCGATAACGCGTTCCGTAATCAGGGTCGACTCGCTGAAGAGTTCGCCACCGTGAGCAATACGATGGCCGATTAAGGCTACGCTGCTCATCAGATTACGCTTCTCCAGCTCCAGGGCGATGGCTGCCAACGCCCCTTCATAGTCGTGGTGAGCCAGTCTCGCTGGCTCTCCCCCATTCACGGATATAAAAGCATTTTCAGTGTTGATACCGTCCGCAATGCCCGTCACCAGGGCATCACAGTTGGTGGCATCGAGTACCGAAAACTTAACAGAGGAAGATCCGCAGTTAATAACCAGTACAACCGGAAACTCAATCATGGTTTTACTCCGCTCATCCTGAGCAATGATTTAAAACAGTTTGTAGACGATATTCAGAATGGTCAGCAGACCAATCGCAGTCACGAAGATGTTCTCGGGTCTGCCTTTGAATTTCGCCAGCGCAGGCGTCTTGCGGATGGCATACATCGGCAGCAGACACAGCAGAGAAGCGATAATCGGCGCCCCCATGGCTTCGATAAGGTCAAGAATGTTCGGGTTGGCGTACGCCACAACCCAGGTTGATCCCATGATGAAAATCATGCTGATGGTGTTCAGCTTGCCGATGGAAACCTTGTTCTTGTCACCTTTGTAGCCAAACTTCAGCACCAGACCGTTCAACCCTTCCAGCGTGCCCAGATAGTGACCAAAGAAGGATTTGAAAATGGCAACCAGTGCAATGATGGATGCACCGTATTCCAGTACCGTGGCAAATGTCGATTTCGTTCCTGAGAGCGATGCAAAATGGTTTGCCAGATAGGAGAGCACTGGAATGTTTTGTGCTTTGGCTTCCGCCATGTTTTGCGGAGAAAGCGTGAACAGGCAGCTAAAGGCAAAGAACATCACAACCGCGACCATCAGCATGCTGGCACGACCGATGATTTTGGAACATTTCTGCTCGGTGTACTCTTTACCGAATTCTGGTTCGTACTCTTCACGTTTCGACACCACAAACGAGGAGACGATAGGCGAGAAGTTAAAGGAGAAGACCATGATGGAAATCCCCAGCCAGACGGTCACCAGAATGCCATCATGTCCGGTAAAGGAGAGATCGCTTAGACTGACCTGGTCGATAACTGCCGAGTTCCAGTAAGGGATCAGCGACAGCGAAATCAGCACCAGGCTGGCGATGAATGGAAACACCAGGAAGCTCATGACTTTCACCATCAGGTCTTTACCAAACCAGATAACAAAAGCCATCAGCAGCAGCAGGAACAGCGCCACAAAACCACGGTTCAGAGCAGGTAACTGAAGCTGATTTTCCCAGAAAGTCATAAAGGTGTTGGTAATGGTGACACCGTAAATCCACAACAACGGACAAATCGCAAAAAAGTAGAGGAAGGTAATGACCACGCCGCCAGTCTTGCCGAAATGTTCTTCAACCGTCTCAGTGATGTTGCCGGACACATTGCTCCCGGACAGGCACAAACGCGCCAGCGCGCGGTGGCAGTAAAAAGCGATCGGGAATGCCAGAACCAGCATCAACAGGATAGGGATCAGACCACCAAAACCTGCGCGAATCGGGAAGAACAATACGCCTGCACCGATGGCTGTACCAAACAGCCCTAACGTCCAGGTGGTATCTGATTTGCGCCAGGAGGATGTTTTTGTCTGGCCAACGATAATGCTTTCAGTGTTGCTCATAGGTCATCCTTTATGCGTCAACGAAGCCGGTAATTTGAGAAACGCGGGAGAGGTCGATATTGCCGCCGGAAATAATGCTCACCGTTTTACGCCCCTGAATATAATGGTCCAGCTTGCCGCTTAATAACGCAGCGCATGCCAGTGCTCCAGCCCCTTCGGTCACCACTTTATTTCGCTGAATGAGCGCAATCATGCTGTTACGAATTTCATCTTCACTGACCAGAACAATGTCATCGACTAATTCGCGCACAATCTGGAACGTTAAATTACCTGGGCGAGAAACATCACAACCATCAGCTAATGTCCCCGTAACACGGTGATTCATTATTTCGCCAGCATAATAAGATGCCGCCATGCCATGAACATTTTCGGACTGCACGCCGATAATATTAATGGTTGGGTTAATGGATTTAATTGCCGTGGCAATACCGGCTATTAACCCGCCACCACCGATGGGCACAATCACATTATCAACGTCATACAGATCTTCCAGAATTTCCAGACCGATCGTACCTTGCCCAGCGATTACTTTTGCATCGTCGTAAGGCGGGATAAAAATGCGGCCTTCCATCTCAACGATTTCACTCACTTTAGCGATCGTATCGTTAAAGTTCTCACCATGCAGTACCACTTCCGCAGAATAGTCACGCGTTGCCGCCACTTTCGATTTTGGCGCGCCCATTGGCATCACCACTTTGCCATCAATACCCAGCATGGCGCAGGAGAGCGAGACACCCTGAGCATGGTTACCCGCAGAGCACGCGACAACACCTTTGCGTTTTTCGGCCTCGGTCAGCGAACTTAATTTATTAAATGCACCACGAATTTTAAAAGAACCCGTGCGCTGCATATTCTCAAACTTAAGATATATTTCACCTTTACAACGCTCGCTCAGATAGTTGGATCGCGGCATACCCGTTTTATAAATTTTACCTTCCAGTCGTTTACGTGCAGCCTGTATTTCTTCAATCGTCACCGGGAGATCGTAAGTAATATGCATAATATCCTCGTTATAATAATTCATTGTCTTCAAGCAAAGTCAGGGTGTCAGAGTATTAATAAAACAAGCTCTGGGTGTTTTTTAAAAATAGTTACTGCAATAAGGTTGTTAATTAATCATCGTCGTCTTTCACTGTTCTGTGAAGAATATTGCTTAGCCAGCTCAACTAATACTGAAGCCGATTTTTTAATTCTGTAATTTTTTGACCACACGGCAGCGTAGCGCGCGACAGGTAATTCATCTTCCACAGGTAATACAATAAACTGGTCAGAACCGAACGGCGCAATCATGTCACGAGGAATAACCGTGAGATAATCGGCATTCAGAACAAGGTTATAGATGGTAACAACGGAATCAGTCTGGACGATATTTTCGATATTGATGTGATTATTCTGAAGGGTGGTTAACAGCTCTTTGTAATAGCCCATATCGGTTTGCGGCATCACCCACTGCTCATGCGTGAGCGATGCCAGGGTTGTCGAACCGGTGCACGTTCGTGACTTGCTGGCCACCAGCACAAACTCGGATTCGAACAGAGGCTCTACGTGCAGATCCTGGAGCAGCATTTCATCGCTCAGCGTGCCGATAGCAAAATCCAGCCGCCCATCACGGATGGCGGGCAGGAACGACGAGAGTTGGGCCTCAAACATAGAAACACGCGCTTTTGGGAACACTTCCTTGAATTTCTTGATCATACTGGAGAGGAACGTGAAGCCAATCAGCGACGGGTAGCCAAATGAGACATCCATGACGGTACTGAAACTGAGGCTGTTAATTTCGCTCACCATATTTTTCATTTCGCGGGTGATCGACTCTGAATACGAGAGCAGAACCTGGCCTGCAGCGGTGAGTGTTACGCCGGTGTTTTTGCGAACCATGACTTCAACGCCGAAGTAGGACTCAATATCGCTAATAATTTTGCTGACGGCTGGTTGCGTCAGACCCAGTTGTCTTGCAGCAGAACCTATGGAGCCACTTTTAATGACTTCCTGAAATACCACGAGGTGCTGTGTTTTCGGTAGAATAATAGTATTCATAATATTCTGCGCTTATTTCCCTATGACGGAGAGGATTCTACTCAATATTGTCTTAGGGGGTATGTGCTGTTACTCACAACTTATCTTTTCGCACGATCACCGGCCTCATCAAAATCATATTAATCTCATTTAATTTCAATGCGTTAAATAAAACAAAACATACTGTTTGGCTGATATTGATCAACAAAAACCGCAGTAATAAATTTATTTTATGGCGATAACCATGGTGATTCTCTGTTATTTAAAAATATCAATAAAGACTATCTTTCAGGCAATTAAAGGCTAATAAATAGTCATTATCCACATTAAACATTTTTGTAATTTATCAAATAAGTCGATAATAATTTCTCAGGCAGGATAGAAAGGGCGGCATATATCACACATTCACATGGTAAATGTTTTTAGTTTCAATATCTGTTTATCAAATATGAAAATTATCAGCACCATTAACACAACAACATTAACATACTAACAACACTGGAAAATGGTCATTTTTTAGCGTGTAATTTTGCGATTGCGATCACTCATGGAGTGATGATTTAACCAGGAGACAGTAAAATAGTGAAATGTGCTTACTGTCGCAAAATTGAGAATTGATTTCATTTGCCGCGACAGCGACACCAGACCAACTGACAAAATCGGTAAGCACAAAAGCAAAAACCCCGCCGAAGCGGGGTTTTTTAAGAAGGTGAAGCTGACCGATAAGCCGGGTTCTGTCGTGGACAGTCATTCATCTAGGCCAGCAATCGCTCACTGGCTCAAGCAGCCTACCCGGGTTCAGTACGGGCCGTACCTTATGAACCCCTATTTGGCCTTGCTCCGGGTGGAGTTTACCGTGCCACGGACTGTTGCCAGCCGCGCGGTGCGCTCTTACCGCACCCTTTCACCCTTACCTGATCCCACTTGCGTGGGCCATCGGCGGTTTGCTCTCTGTTGCACTGGTCGTGGGTTTCCCCCCCAGGCGTTACCTGGCACCCTGCCCTATGGAGCCCGGACTTTCCTCCCCTCCGCCCGTCTCCCCCGAAGAGGACGACGACGAAGCGGCGACTGTCTGGTCAGCTTCGGCGCGCAGTATAGTGGGTTTACGCGCCGCTGTCACCCTTGCGTACGCATCCCCATCTGTAAAGTGGCGGCGATATTGCGCGACGCGCGATAAATATTGTCAAACGCTCCCCGGAACGCCTCTTCCAGTGAGCCAATGCTGGTCAACACGCTGAATACGGCATCAATACCATACTGATGCACCACCCCCACATCATTGGTCAGGCTTCCGGCAATACCGATCACCGGTTTATGGTATTTCTTCGCAACATTTGCCACCCCAACAGGCACTTTGCCGTGGATACTCTGGCTATCGAGACGCCCTTCTCCCGTCAGCACCCAGGTGCAGTCATGGATATGTTCTTCCAGGTTGAGCGCCTGCGTCACAATCTCTATGCCACTCCGTAATTCCGCGCCGAGGAATGCCATTAATGCCGCCCCCATTCCTCCTGCCGCTCCTGCACCCGGCACATTCTTCACATCAATGCGCAGTGCGGATTTAATCACGTCGGCATAGTGGCTGAGGTTAGCATCCAGTTCGAGGATCATTCCCTCATCAGCTCCTTTCTGCGGGCCAAAGATACGGGACGCACCTTTATCTCCCACCAGCGGATTGGTGACATCGCATGCCACGCGGATAGTGCAGGCCTTCAGCCGGGGATCAAGCCCTGACACATCAATGCTGTTGAGTGTCATCAAACTACCACCACCGTAACCGATCGCTTTACCATTGGCATCGCACAGCTTTGCCCCCAGAGCCTGCATCATCCCCGCGCCACCATCGTTGGTCGAACTGCCGCCAATACCGATAATGATATTACGGGCTCCTTTATCCAGCGCACTGAGGATCAGTTCCCCGGTCCCGCGTGAGGTGGTGACCAGAGGATTTCGCTGTGCAGGCGGGACAAGCGCCAGACCGCTGGCCGCTGCCATTTCGATAAACGCAGTCAGTCCATCACCTGACATTCCCCAGCAGGCGTTAACCTTCTCGCCCAGAGGCCCGGTGACAACGGCATGCTGCTCTGTCCCGTGGGTCGCGGCAATCATCGCTTCGACTGTACCTTCTCCGCCATCGGCAACAGGAACAGAAACATAAAGTGCATCGGGGAAGATTTCCCGAAATCCTTTTTCTATCGCCTGAGCTACCTCGGTGGCAGAAAGGCTTTCTTTATAAGAGTCTGGAGCGATTACGATTTTCATAGTTGTAGCCTGTTACTGCACTCGGCAAAAACACCGGGCGCGTTCCCGCGCCCGTCTTTATTAGCGAGAGATTTCTACCTTCGCCAGTTTTTCGTAGTAGCACGCAATGGCACTGTGGTCCGCCGTTCCCAGCCCCTCCGCGCGCAGCGCCTGCATCATCTCCATCACGGCTGCGGTCAGCGGCAACTGCGCGCCCACGCCGTGAGAGGTATCCAGCGCATTCGCCAGATCCTTGATATGCAGATCAATACGGAAGCCTGGTTTAAAGTTACGATCCATCACCATCGGCGCTTTCGCATCCAGCACCGTGCTACCTGCCAGACCACCACGAATCGCCTGATAAACCAGGTCCGGGTTTACACCGGCTTTGGTGGCCAGCGTCAGCGCTTCGGACATCGCCGCAATGTTCAGGGCGACAATCACCTGGTTCGCCAGTTTGGTGACATTACCCGCACCAATATCGCCGGTGTGTACCACGGAGCCCGCCATCGCTTTCAGCAGATCGTAGTATTTGTCGAAAATCGCTTTGTCGCCGCCGACCATGACAGAGAGCGTACCGTCGATCGCTTTTGGCTCACCGCCGCTGACCGGCGCGTCCAGCATATCGACACCTTTTACTTTCAGCGCATCGCTGATTTCACGGCTTGCCAGTGGGGCGATAGAACTCATATCAATCACCACCAGACCCGGCTTCGCCCCCTCAATAATGCCGTTTTCACCTAGCGCCACGTCTTTCACATGCGGGGAGTTTGGCAGCATGGTGATGATCACATCACACTGTTCAGCAATGGCTTTTGCGGTGGTCGCCGTTTCTGCGCCAGCAGCAATGACTTCCGCGACAGCCTCTGGGTTACGGTCAGAAACCACCAGTGAGTAACCGGCTTTAATGAGATTTTTACTCATTGGTTTACCCATGATACCCAGGCCAATAAAACCAACTTTCAGTGTCATAATTGCGTCTCTCTCTTTCTCAGTGGTGATTATTTCTTAAAGGAATCCGCTAACTTCTGCGTGGCAGAGCGGAATACGCCGAGGTCGCTACCCACGGCAACAAAGGTTGCGCCCCATTCCAGATAGCGACGCGCATCCGCTTCAACCGGTGCAAGAATGCCGCTCGGTTTACCGTGTGCTTTTGCACGGGCAAAAATATGCTGGATAGCGCGTTGCACTTCCGGGTGGCCGGCGTTGCCGAGGTGGCCCAGTGCAGCAGCCAGATCGCTTGGCCCGACAAAGATGCCGTCTACGCCTTCGGTTGCCGCAATGGCATCCACGTTGTCCACCCCCTGCTGGCTCTCAATCTGTACCAGGATGGTGATGTTTTTATTGGACTGGGCAAAGTAGTCCGGCACAGTGCCAAACATGTTGGCACGATGGGAAACTGACACACCGCGAATGCCTTCTGGTGGATAGCGGGTCGATGCTACCGCCTGAACGGCTTCCTCAACGTTTTCGACAAACGGGATCAGGAAGTTGTAAAACCCGATGTCCAGCAGGCGCTTGATAATCACCGGCTCATTGGTTGGCACGCGGACCACTGGCGCGCTGTGGCTACCTTTGAGCGCCATCAGTTGAGGAATAAAAGTGCTGATATCGTTTGGTGCATGCTCACCATCAAGAACCAGCCAGTCGAATCCAGCCAGACCCAGCACCTCTGTGCTGATTGGGCTTGCCAGTGCGGACCAGCAACCAATCTGGATCTCGTTTGCTGCCAGAGCCGCTTTAAATTTGTTCGGGAAAATATCGTTACTCATCGCTTATACCTTCAATGAATCATGATTTATTTCTGCAATTCCATGCGTTTGATGTCGCCCACTACGAAGAGGTAGCAGAACATCGCCATCAGTGCGGAACAGCCAACGAAGACCAGTGCTGCGTTAAATGAATGCAGCTCACTCACCAGATAGCCAATCACCAGCGGCGTAACAATCGACGCCACGTTGCCAAAGACGTTAAACACCCCACCGCACAGACCCACAATCTCTTTAGGCGCAGTATCGGAAATCACAGGCCAACCGAGTGCACCAAAGCCTTTACCGAAGAAGGCGAGCGCCATCAGCGTGACCACCAATGCGGTGTTATTGGTGTAGTTACACAAAATAATGGATGACGCCAACAACATACCGAGCACAATGGGTAACTTACGCGCCACCGTAATGGACTTACCGCTTTTGATCAGATGATCCGAGAACACACCGCCCAGAACACCACCAACAAAGCCACACAGCGCCGGAATAGAAGCCACCAGGCCGACTTTCAGGATCGACATCCCTTTTTCCTGCACCAGATAAATTGGGAACCATGTCAGGAAGAACCAGGTGATCGTATTAATAAAGTATTGACCAAAAAAGACGCCCAGCATCATGCGGTTAGTCAACAACTGCTTGATGTAGTGGAGTTTAGGACCGCTTGCCGCTTTATCACCAGGCTTCTTGTGATCCATGTCGACCACCGCCCCACCGTCGGAGATGAACTTCAGCTCTTCTGGAGACATACGCGGGTGATCGGTTGGATTATGAATGAACTTGACCCACATTCCGGTCAGTACGAAGCCAATAACGCCCATTACGGTAAAGACATGTTCCCAGCCCCAGGCGAAGGTCAGCCAGCCCAGTAAGGGAGAGAACAGCGCCAGTGAGAAATACTGTGCAGAGTTAAAAATGGCCGAGGCTGTACCACGCTCTTTGGTCGGGAACCAGGCCGCCACAATACGGGCGTTGGCCGGGAATGAAGGCGCTTCCGAGAAGCCCAACATAAAGCGCATACAGAACATTGAGATGCCTGCCCACGCCAGCGGGAACAAATCAACGAACCCTTGCAGGAAGGTGAACAGCGACCAGAAGAACAGGCTATAGGTGTAAACCTTCTTTGAACCAAATTTATCGAGCAGCCAGCCGCCAGGGATCTGCATCAGCAGATAAGCCCAGCCAAACGCAGAGAAGATGTAACCCATCGACACGGCACTGAGCTGCAGCTCTTTTGCCACTTCGGTCCCGGCAATAGAAAGTGTTGCCCGGTCTGCGTAGTTAACCGCGGTAACAATAAAAATAATCAGTAGTATTAAATGACGGGTATGAATACCTTTCTTTGTTTCTACAGCAGTTTCCAGTGACATTTTTATTTCCTCAGGTACATCGATCCAGGTATTTTTATTATTATTTCGGGAAGTTCTTACTGATTATTATCGATAGCAGGCAATATCAGTTAATTAACCAGATGCAATGAAATCGAGGTTAAGTATAAACATCGACTGGTTTCTGCACATTGTTGAATAGCTCAATTATCAAATAAAATATGAACAATACTTTGAGCATATGCCCAATACCCTGGGCGCTAATCCACAGATTTACGCATTCCCCTCCAGGCTGCGCCCTCTCTCGCATTGATGAGTGATCTCGATCACATTTTTATCCTTCAAGTCCTGACATTCTTTATTTAAGAAAGCAGCACCTTTATTTCCGACAATAAGAAAATAAATACTTTCCTGGCTGCATTTAATATCTGACACTTTGCTGGAGAATACTGAACAATGGCTGACATTGAAATTCGACAAGCGTCGCCGACGGCGTTCTATATAAAAGTACACGACACAGATAATGTGGCGATTATTGTTAATGACAACGGTTTAAAAGCGGGAACACGTTTTCCGGACGGACTGGAACTTATTGAACATATCCCTCAGGGGCATAAAGTTGCCCTGGTGGATATTCCGGTACACGGCGAAATCGTTCGCTATGGCGAAGTGATTGGCTACGCTGTTCGCGCTATTCCACAAGGAAGCTGGATTGACGAGTCGCTGGTCGAACTGCCGGAAGCGCCGCCGCTGAACACCTTACCGCTGGCAACCCGAATCCCTGACCCCCTGCCCCCTCTGGAAGGGTATACCTTTGAGGGTTACCGCAACGCGGACGGTAGCGTCGGGACAAAAAACCTGCTCGGTATTACCACCAGCGTGCATTGTGTGGCAGGCGTCGTCGATTATGTCGTGAAAATCATCGAGCGCGATCTGTTGCCAAAATACCCAAATGTTGATGGCGTGGTGGGTCTGAACCATCTTTACGGATGTGGTGTGGCAATCAACGCCCCGGCGGCGGTTGTGCCCATTCGTACCATTCATAACATCGCCCTGAACCCGAATTTTGGTGGCGAAGTGATGGTCATTGGCCTGGGCTGCGAAAAACTGCAACCCGAACGTTTGCTTCAGGGAACCGAAGATGTGCAAGCCATTGCCGTGGACGATGCCAGCATCGTGCGTCTGCAGGATGAACACCACGTTGGTTTTAAATCAATGGTCGACGATATCCTCCAGGTTGCCGTCCGTCACCTCGAAAAGCTGAACCAGCGTCAGCGTGAAACCTGTCCGGCTTCTGAACTGGTAGTAGGAACGCAGTGCGGTGGCAGCGATGCGTTCTCCGGTGTAACGGCAAACCCGGCGGTGGGCTATGCCTCTGACCTGTTTGTACGCTGTGGCGCAACGGTCATGTTCTCTGAAGTCACCGAGGTGCGTGATGCTATCCACCTGCTGACACCCCGCGCAATCAACGAAGACGTGGGTAAACGCCTGCTGGAAGAGATGGCCTGGTACGACAACTATCTTGATATGGGCAAAACAGATCGTAGCGCCAACCCGTCTCCGGGCAACAAAAAAGGTGGCCTGGCTAACGTGGTTGAAAAAGCGCTCGGATCGATTGCTAAATCCGGTCAGAGTGCGATTTCAGAAGTTCTTTCACCGGGCCAGCGCCCAACGAAACGTGGCTTGATTTACGCCGCCACACCGGCCAGCGATTTTGTCTGTGGAACCCAGCAGGTTGCGTCCGGGATCACCGTGCAAGTCTTCACCACCGGTCGCGGTACACCTTACGGCCTGATGGCGGTTCCGGTTATTAAGATGGCGACACGCACAGAGTTGGCGAACCGCTGGTATGACTTAATGGACATCAACGCCGGGACAATCGCTACCGGGGAAGAGAGCATTGAGGATGTCGGCTGGAAACTGTTCCACTTCATCCTTGATGTGGCGAGCGGTCGCAAGAAAACGTTCTCTGACCAATGGGGATTACATAATCAACTGGCGGTGTTTAACCCGGCTCCTGTGACCTGATTCATATTCCCAACTGCACCTAACGGTCCCCTCTCCTCATAGGGAGAGGGTTAGGGTGAGGGGGAAAGCCCTCTTAAACCAATACCACATCAATCCCGCTTTTCCGCAGCCCTTCCAGACTCTCCGCCGGAATACCTTCATCGACAATAATCATATCAATGCGTTGCGTATCAATAATCTTATGCAGGCTTGACCGGTTGAATTTGGTCGAGTCGGTGACCACGATAATCCGCTCAGCCACTTCGCACATTTTGCGGTTGAGCCGCGCTTCGTCCTCGTTGTGCGTGCTCACCCCTCTGTCCAGATCAATGGCATCGACCCCGAGAAACAGCAGATCAAAATGATAATTTTGGAGTGACTGCTCCGCCTGGTCGCCGTAGAACGACTGGGACTGACGGCGCAGATGCCCACCGGTCATCAGCAGCTCAACCCCTTCCGCATCCAGCAGTGCATTTGCCACGTTCATACCGTTAGTCATGGCAATCACATCCGTGTGCTGGCGCAGCATACGGGCGATTTCACAGGTTGTGGTTCCCGAATCCAGAATGATGCGATGGCCCGGCTTCACCAGCGCCGCTGCCGCCTGGGCAATACTGCGCTTCACCGCAGTATTGAGAGAACTTTTATCTTCCACTGAGGGCTCAGCACCAGGCACGTTGCCCTCACAAATCAGCGCACCACCGTAAGCCCGAACAGCAATGCCCTGCTTCTCAAGAAACGCCAGATCGTTACGGATCGTTACCGTGGAGACGCCATATAAGAGAGAAAGATCGTTAACCTGCACACTTCCCTGCTGACGCAACCGCTGGATGATCTGCTCACGTCTTTCGCTTGTGCCGCTGATACGCTTGTCTGCGGATGAATCGGTGCTGCTCATAAGCACTCCTTTATAAAAAATCTTTCGTTTCATTTCGTTTTATCTATTAACGCCTTTCTTTTTATGGAATGCAAGTCCCCCTGAGTGCTCTTCCTGCGACGCCTTCGGTGCTGAAACCTTTCATTATGTTTCTTTTGTGAAACAGATCGGAAAACTATTATCTTTCGTTTTATTTTTATATCACCATGATGCAGGATTAAATGAAACAAAACGAAAGATGAATACCATCACCATCCAAAATGGAGAGGAAAGTGAAACATCTGACAACTATGGTGGAACAGCATAAACAGGGGAAAACAAACGGGATTTATGCCGTCTGCTCCGCGCATCCGCTGGTACTGGAAGCCGCCATTCGCTACGCCCACGCAAACGCTACGCCGCTGTTGATTGAAGCCACGTCCAACCAGGTGGATCAATTCGGCGGCTACACCGGCATGACGCCCGCTGACTTTCGCGGTTTTGTCTGTCAGCTTGCAGACTCGCTCGGTTTCCCGCTTTCATCACTGATTCTGGGTGGCGATCATCTCGGCCCAAACCGCTGGCAACACTTGCCTGCCCCCCAGGCGATGGCGAATGCGGACGATCTCATCAAAAGCTATGTGGCCGCCGGATTTAAAAAGATCCACCTCGATTGCAGTATGTCCTGCGAAGGTGATCCCCTGCCACTCACCGATGAAATCGTTGCTGAACGCGCCGCGCGACTGGCAAAAATCGCCGAAGAGACCTGTCAGGATCTGTGGGGTGAGTCTGATCTGGTGTACATCATCGGCACAGAGGTTCCGGTTCCCGGTGGCGCTCACGAGGCACTCACTGAACTGCAAGCCACCACGCCCGATGCGGCACAAGCCACTCTAGAGGCTCACCGTCATGCTTTCGAAGCTCTCGGCCTGAGTGCCATCTGGCCGCGAATTATCGGGCTGGTCGTGCAGCCTGGCGTCGAATTCGATCATACAAACGTCATTGATTATCAGCCGGAGAAAGCCGTCGCGCTGAGCGCTATGGTTGAACACTATGACACGCTGGTGTTTGAAGCACACTCCACCGATTACCAGACACCTCAGGCTCTGCGCCAGTTGGTGAAAGACCATTTCGCCATTCTGAAGGTGGGTCCGGCCCTGACATTTGCCCTGCGTGAAGCCCTGTTTTCATTGGCTGCCATCGAGGAAGAACTGCTGCCTGCCAAAGCCTGCTCCGGCCTGCGTCACGTCCTGGAAAACGTGATGCTCGACCGCCCAGAATACTGGCAAAGCCACTACCACGGTGACGGTAACGCACGACGCCTGGCGCGTGGATACAGCTATTCCGACCGGGTGCGTTACTACTGGCCCGATAGCCAGATTGATGAAGCCTTCGAACGACTGGTCCGTAACCTGGCCGATCAGCCCATTCCCCTGCCGCTCATCAGCCAGTATTTACCGCTGCAGTACAGCAAAGTTCGCGAGGGCGCTCTCAACGCGACGCCGAAGGCCCTCATCATTAACCACATTCAGGACATACTGGAGCAGTACCACACTGCCTGCCAGGGTGTTGCGTCCTATAACGCATAACAAAAAAGAGGAAAACGCTATGCCAAATATTGTCTTAAACCGCATCGACGAACGTTTGATTCACGGCCAGGTCGGCGTTCAGTGGGTGGGGTTTGCCGGAGCCAATCTGGTGCTGGTGGCCAATGATGAGGTGGCTGAAGATTCGGTCCAGCAAAACCTGATGGAAATGGTGCTGGCTGAAGGGATTGCAGTGCGCTTCTGGACCCTGCAAAAGGTGATCGACAACATTCACCGCGCCGCCGATCGGCAAAAAATCCTGCTGGTCTGCAAGTCACCCGCTGATTTCCAGAAACTGGTCGAGGGTGGCGTCCCCGTTACCCGCATAAACGTAGGAAACATGCACTACGCCAATGGCAAGCAACAAATTGCCAAAACGGTTTCTGTCGACGCTCACGATATTGCTGCATTCAACAGCCTGAAAGCCTCAGGGGTCGAATGCTTTGTACAGGGCGTTCCGACAGAACCCGCTTTGGATCTCTTTAAACTACTCTGAGGGATTCACAATGGAAATCAGTCTGTTACAGGCATTTGCATTGGGCATTCTTGCCTTTATTGCCGGCCTGGATATGTTCAACGGGTTAACGCACATGCACCGTCCCGTGGTGCTTGGGCCTCTGGTGGGCCTGATCCTTGGCGATTTGCATACCGGTATTTTGACCGGGGGAACGCTGGAACTGGTCTGGATGGGTCTGGCTCCGCTGGCAGGTGCACAGCCACCTAACGTGATTATCGGCACGATTGTGGGAACCACCTTTGCCATTACCACTGGGGTAAAACCCGAGGTTGCCGTTGGCGTTGCCGTTCCTTTCGCCGTTGCCGTACAAATGGGGATTACGTTCCTCTTCTCTGTGATGTCGGGAGTGATGGCACGCTGTGACCGAATGGCCGCAAATGCGGATACCACAGGCATTGAGCGCGTGAATTACCTGGCTCTACTGGCATTGGGTATTTTCTACTTTCTCTGTGCTTTCCTGCCGATCTACTTCGGGGCGGAGCACGCGAAAACCGCCATTGATGTCCTGCCGGCGCGTCTGATTGATGGTCTCGGCGTGGCGGGCGGCATTATGCCAGCCATTGGTTTTGCCGTGCTGCTAAAAATCATGATGAAAAACGTCTATATCCCCTATTTCATCCTCGGTTTTGTCGCAGCGGCCTGGCTCAAGCTTCCTGTGCTGGCTATTGCAGCGGCTGCGCTGGCGATGGCACTGATCGACTTTTTGCGTAAGACACCTGAACCCACCGCTCCGGTAGCTCAGAAAGAGGAATTCGAAGATGGCATCTAATCAAACAACACTGCCGACTGTCTCCGATACTGACGAGACGCTGCTCTCCGGCGTAAATGAAAACATCTATGAAGATCAGAGTATCGGTGCGGAGCTGACCAAAAAAGACATTAACCGGGTCGCATGGCGCTCAATGCTTCTGCAGGCTTCCTTCAACTATGAACGTATGCAGGCATCCGGCTGGCTGTATGGTTTGCTGCCTGCACTGAAAAAGATCCACACCAATAAGCGTGACCTTGCGCGCGCCATGAAAGGGCACATGGGATTCTTCAACACGCACCCCTTCCTGGTGACCTTTGTCATTGGCATCATTCTCGCGATGGAGCGCTCCAAGCAGGATGTTAACAGCATTCAGAGCACCAAGATTGCCGTTGGCGCACCGCTTGGCGGCATTGGCGATGCCATGTTCTGGCTGACGCTGCTCCCTATCTGTGGTGGCATCGGCGCAAGCCTCGCGCTTCAGGGCTCAATCCTGGGAGCCGTGGTCTTTATCGTGCTGTTCAACGTGGTACATCTCGGCCTGCGTTTTGGCCTGGCGCACTATGCTTATCGTATGGGGGTTGCCGCCATTCCGTTGATAAAAGCCAATACCAAAAAGGTTGGGCATGCTGCTTCTATTGTCGGGATGACCGTGATAGGCGCGTTAGTTGCCACTTACGTCCGTCTCAACACCACGCTGGAAATCACCGCGGGTGATGCCGTCGTAAAACTGCAAACGGATGTTATCGACAAACTGATGCCTGCATTTTTACCCCTGGTCTATACCCTGACCATGTTCTGGCTGGTTCGCCGCGGATGGAGCCCACTGCGCCTCATCGCCATCACCGTTGTACTGGGTGTCGTCGGTAAGTTCTGTCACTTCCTGTAACTGCAAAGGAGTCTGAGATGTTAGGCATTATTTTGACCGGTCATGGTGGCTTTGCCAGCGGGATGGAAAAAGCGATGAAGCAGATCCTCGGTGAGCAATCACAGTTTATCGCCGTCGATTTTCCGGAAACGTCCACCACTGCGCTTCTCACCTCACAGCTTGAACAGGCGGTCAGCGATCTGGATAGCGAGGACGATATTGTTTTTCTTACTGACTTGCTGGGCGGAACTCCCTTCCGCGTCGCTTCAACGCTGGCCATGCAAAAACCCGGCAGCGAAGTCATAACCGGCACAAACCTGCAATTGTTGCTGGAAATGGTTCTGGATCGCGAGGGGCTTAATGGCGAAGCGTTTCGTCTGCAAGCCCTGGAGTGTGGGCATCGCGGCCTGACAAGCCTGGTTGATGAACTGGGGCGCTGTCGCGAAGAGAGTACGGTTGAGGAAGGAATATGACTCAGGTGCTGCGTGCCCGACGCCTGCTGACCGAACAGGGCTGGCTTGACGACCACCAGCTACAGATTGAAGACGGCGTTATCACCGCCATAGCGCCTGTTCCACCTGGCGTTACAGCGAGAGATGCCGAACTGCTGTGCCCGGCGTATATCGATACGCACGTTCACGGTGGTGCAGGTGTGGATGTCATGGATGACACCCCGGATGCGCTCGACATTCTGGCAATGCATAAAGCGCGCGAAGGGGTTGCCTGCTTTCTGCCTACTACCGTCACCGCTCCGCTGGAGGCTATTCGCGCGACGCTGGCACGCATCGCCCGACGAAAGCAATCCGGTGGCCCCGGCGCACTGGTACTCGGGAGTTATCTGGAAGGGCCGTACTTTACGCCGCAGAACAAAGGCGCACATCCACCGGAACTGTTCCGTGAACTGGATATTGCCGAGCTGGATGCGTTGATCACCACGTCGCAAAATACACTGCGCGTGGTGGCTCTCGCCCCTGAAAAGCCCGGTGCGCTGGAGGCGATTCGTCATCTCAGACAACGTGGCGTTCGGGTGATGCTGGGGCATAGCGCCGCAACGTATGCGCAAACTCGCGCAGCCTTCGACGCAGGCGCCGACGGGTTAGTGCATTGCTACAACGGCATGACCGGCCTGCATCACCGGGAGCCTGGCATGGTCGGGGCTGGCCTGACCGACCCCCGAGCCTGGCTTGAGTTGATCGCCGACGGTCATCACGTTCACCCCGCCGCCATGCAGGTGTGCTGCTGTTGTGCAAAAGGGCGCATCGTGTTGATGACTGATGCAATGCAGGCCGCAGGTATGCCGGACGGGCGCTATTCCCTGTGCGGCGAAAGTGTGGACATGCGCAATGGAATTGTCCGCACGACGAGCGGTGGCCTGGCCGGAAGCACGCTGTCTCTGGATGCCGCTGTGCGCAACATGGTGGAACAGGCTGGCGTTTCATCGCAGGAGGCTATCCATATGGCCTCCCTTCATCCGGCTCGTCTGCTTGGGATCGATCGCCAGTCGGGATCGCTCAGTCCGGGCAAGCAAGCCAACGTTATTGCACTGAATGGTGGTTTACACCTTCAGCAAATCTGGATTCAGGGTCAGGCTCTCCCCCTTTAGCCCTTTTATTGTGTGTCCCATTGGCCTTCGGTATTCAATCGTAAGGCCTTTCTTTTCCTTTCCTTTTCCTCTCTCTTTTTGGTGCTTTTCTTTGTCGATCACACTTTTCATTTTATTTCTTTTTCGATATTGAACTTTCGATTTCTTTTCTATAGATTTTATTTAACTGATTACGTGAACAAGTGAAACGAAACGAAAGATAGCGACAAGTTTGCCAGCGTCTGATGTGGAATTCACACGACTAAGGACCAAGTTATGCCTGAAACGTACACCGCCGTTGCCGAAACAACCGGCACATGGACTGAAGAAGAGATCCGCCAGCAACCTGCCAGTTGGATCCGTTCACTCACCAACATCGATCGTCTACGTGCATCAATCGACCGTTTTCTGACCCCTCTGCTGCATAAAAACGATCTCCGAATCGTCCTCACAGGCGCAGGCACATCAGCATTCATTGGCGACATCATTGCGCCGTGGCTTGCCAGCCACACCGGGAAAAACATCACCGCCGTCCCTACGACCGATCTGGTCACGAATCCGATGGATTACCTCAGCGCCTCGCATCCACTGCTGCTGGTCTCTTTCGCCCGCTCTGGCAATAGCCCTGAAAGCGTTGCCGCGGTGGAGCTGGCCAATCAGTTTGTGCCGGAATGTTACCACCTCTCAATCACCTGTAATGAGGCCGGTAGCCTGTACCAGAATGCGGTCAAAAGTGATAACGCCTTCGCGTTACTCATGCCAGCCGAAACCCACGATCGCGGGTTTGCCATGACCAGCAGTATCACCACCATGATGGCAAGCTGTCTGGCCGTTTTCGCGCCGGAGACCATCAACAGCAATACGTTCCAGGACGTGGCCAATCGCTGCCAGACGATCCTGAACTCGCTCGGTGATTTCAGCCATGGCGTGTTTGGCTATGAACCCTGGAAACGGATCGTCTACCTGGGAAGCGGCGGTTTACAGGGGGTGGCACGTGAGTCAGCACTGAAAGTGCTCGAACTGACCGCGGGGAAAATGGCGGCATTTTACGACTCACCGACTGGCTTCCGGCATGGGCCGAAATCACTGGTCGATCATGAAACCCTGGTGGTGGTGCTGGTTTCAAGCCATCCGTATACGCGTCAGTACGATCTCGACCTGCTGACAGAGTTGCGCCGGGACCAGCAGGCAATGCGCGTTGTCGCTATTTCCGCAGATCCTGATGCCGTCATTGAAGCCGGTCCGCATCTCCTGCTACCCCCTTCACGCACCTTTATCGATGTGGAACTGGCTTTCTGCTTCCTGATGTATGCCCAGGTTTTCGCACTCACCCAGTCTCTTCACGTTGGCAATACACCAGACACCCCCTCCACCAGCGGCACAGTCAACCGTGTTGTGCAGGGCGTTGTCATTCATCCGTGGCTGGCATAAGAGGATCCCATCATGAGCATTATTTCAACCAAATATCTTTTGCAGGATGCACAGGCAAAAGGCTACGCCGTTCCTGCCTTCAACATCCACAACGCAGAGACGATCCAGGCGATCCTCGAAGTGTGCAGCGAAATGCGATCGCCGGTGATCCTGGCAGGCACACCTGGGACGTTTAAACACATCGCTCTCGAAGAGATCTACGCCCTGTGTAATGCCTACTCCATCACTTATGACATGCCACTGGCACTGCATCTCGATCACCATGAATCGCTTGACGATATTCGTCGTAAGGTCCATGCCGGGGTGCGTAGCGCAATGATCGACGGCAGCCACTATCCGTTCGAACAAAACGTGAAGCTGGTGAAATCCGTGGTCGATTTCTGCCATCTCAATGACTGTAGCGTGGAGGCTGAACTGGGCCGTCTTGGTGGCGTGGAAGATGACATGAGTGTGGATGCCGAAAGCGCCTTCCTGACAGATCCTCAGGAAGCGAAACGCTTTGTCGAACTGACTGGCGTGGACAGCCTTGCGGTCGCGATTGGCACTGCACATGGCCTGTATACCAAACGCCCCAAAATCGACTTCAAACGCCTGGAAGAGATCCGCAACGTGGTCGATATTCCCCTGGTTCTGCACGGCGCAAGTGATGTGCCAGATGAATATGTACGCCGCACAATTGAACTGGGCGTGTGTAAAGTGAATGTGGCGACAGAGCTCAAAATTGCCTTTTCGGATGCCGTCAAAGCCTGGTTCGCCGAAAACCCGCAGGGTAACGATCCGCGTTATTACATGCGCGTTGGAATGGATGCCATGAAAGAGGTGGTCAGAAGCAAAATCACGATTTGTGGATCGGCCAACAGATTGACGATCGATTCGGAAGCCGTTTTATAACGCAGGAATCCCTTATATGAGCACTCCTAATATTCTTTTAACTCGCATTGATAACCGTCTTGTTCACGGGCAGGTCGGCGTGACATGGACATCAACCATCGGGGCTAATTTGCTTATCGTTGTTGATGACGACGTGGCCAAAGACGACATCCAGCAAAAACTGATGGGGATCACTGCAGATACCTACGGGTTCGGCATTCGCTTTTTCTCGATCGAGAAAACGATCGCCATCATTTCGAAAGCGGCGCCTCACCAGAAGATTTTCCTGATTTGCCGCACTCCGGAGATCGTTAAAAAACTCGTTGAAGGGGGCGTTCCCCTGAAAGACGTTAACGTCGGAAACATGCACTTCTCCGAAGGGAAAAAACAGATTAGCAGCAAGGTTTATGTCGACGATAACGACCTGAGCAATCTGCAATTTATCAAACACCATGGCGTTAACGTTTTTATTCAGGATGTACCTGGGGATGCTAAGGAAAGCATTCCTGATTAAGCGCAGTGTCTCGATATTCTCATTTTAAAAGCAACAAGTACGAGGCCATAAAATGCATGAAATAACACTTATCCAGGGCATATCCCTGGCGGCTTTGGTTTTTTTCCTGGGGATTGATTTTTGGCTGGAAGCCCTGTTTTTGTTCCGTCCCATTATCGTTTGTACCCTGACAGGGGCCATTCTTGGCGATATCCATATTGGTCTGATTACGGGGGGGCTTACCGAGTTAGCTTTTGCCGGGCTAACCCCCGCGGGCGGCGTACAACCACCAAACCCCATCATGGCAGGGGTCATGACCACGGTCATTGCCTGGTCAACCGGGGTTGATGCGAAAACCGCTATCGGGCTTGGTCTGCCGTTTAGCCTGTTAATGCAGTATGTGATCCTGTTTTTCTATTCGGCCTTTTCACTCTTTATGTCGAAAGCCGATAACTACGCGAAGGAAGCGAATAGCGCCGCGTTTGGCCGGCTCAACTGGACAACCACACTGATAGTGGCCTGTACTTACGCCATTATTACCTTCCTCTGCACCTATCTTGCACAAGGAGCTATGCAGGCGTTAGTGAAAGCCATGCCAGCCTGGCTTACACACGGCTTCGAAGTCGCGGGGGGTATTCTTCCTGCTGTCGGCTTCGGCTTACTGCTCCGCGTTATGTTTAAGGCACAGTACATTCCCTATCTTATCGCCGGCTTCTTGTTCGTCTGTTATATCCAGGTCAGCAATTTGCTGCCAGTCGCGGTGTTAGGCGCTGGATTTGCCGTGTACGAATACTTTAACGCCAAAGCCAAAAACGCCGCGCAGCCACAACCTGTCGCTCAGAAAAACGATGAAGAGGATTACAGCAATGGGATCTGAAATCAGTAAAAAAGACATCACTCGCCTGGGATTTCGATCGTCCTTGCTTCAGGCCAGCTTTAACTATGAACGGATGCAGGCGGGTGGCTTTACCTGGGCCATGCTGCCGCTTCTGAAGAAAATCTACAAAGGCGACAAAGAAGGCCTGAGCGCCGCCATGAAGGACCATCTGGAATTTATCAACACCCATCCTAACCTGGTGGGATTCCTGATGGGTCTGTTGATCTCAATGGAAGAGAAAGGAGAAAACCGCAGCACTATCAAAGGCCTAAAAGTGGCGCTGTTTGGGCCCATCGCCGGGATTGGTGACGCGATCTTCTGGTTTACCCTGCTACCTATTATGGCCGGGATCTGTTCTTCATTTGCCAGCCAGGGAAATCTTCTTGGGCCGATTCTGTTCTTTGCAGTCTACCTTGCAATCTTTTTCCTGCGCGTAGGCTGGACGCACATCGGTTATTCGGTCGGGGTAAAGGCCATCGACAAAGTCCGTGAGAACTCGCAGATGATCGCCCGTTCCGCAACGATTCTCGGGATCACCGTAATAGGCGGGCTGATTGCGTCATATGTTCATATAAACGTTGTCACTACCTTTGCCATCGATGCGACCCACAATGTTGCCCTCCAGCAGGACTTTTTTGACAAGGTGTTCCCGAATATCTTGCCGATGGGCTATACCCTGCTGATGTACTACCTGCTACGTGTGAAGAAGGCGCATCCGGTTCTTCTGATTGCCGTGACGTTTGTTCTGGCCATTCTCGGTTCCGCCCTGAGAGTGCTGTAAATGTGCGGAATCACGTTTCAGGAACACCCGGATTATCACTCGCTTAGCGAGGCAGTTAGCGAGCATTTACTGGCTCTTATTGTGCGTAGACCCAGTGCGGTGATCTGCCTGGCGACAGGCGCAACTCCGAAGCTGACCTATCAGCTTTTCGTTGAAAAGGTGAATGCGCGTCAGGTGGATGTCAGCCAGATGACTATCGTGAAACTGGATGAGTGGGTGGGATTACCGCCGGACAATCCGGCAACATGTGAAGCCTTTTTGCAGCAGCATATTATTCAACCGCTGGGTATCACACCTGAACGCTATATCTCGTTTGTATCGGATAACGCAGATTCGCAGGAGTGTACACGCATCGTCGAGCAGATCGCGCTACGTGGCGGCCTGGATCTCTGCCTGCTGGGGATTGGTAAAAACGGGCATCTTGGTCTGAACGAGCCTGATGACATCCTTGAGCCAGCCTGCCACATCACACATCTTGACGAGCGCACCCGGCTTCACGACATGTTAAAGCTGGCGGCCGCCCCTGTTGAGCAAGGGATCACCCTGGGCCTGAGGGATATTTTGGCAGCAAAAGAAGTCCTGCTTTTGGTTTCTGGTGAAGGTAAAGAGAATGCTTTTTCAGCGCTGAAGAAGGGTAAGGTCACGACCCATATTCCGGCCTCTTTTCTGTGGTTGCATCCACACCCGACCTGTTTTTATCACACTCACTAGCCAATAAAATACGCCGGGCGAAGTGGCATGCGCCCGGCCGTTCGTTTTATTCGCCCTGCTGCTCCAGCGCGTACTTATACAGTGCATTCTTTTTCACGCCGTGGATCTCAGCGGCAAGCGCAGCAGCCTTCTTGAGCGGCAATTCGGCGTGCAGCAGTGCCAGTGTACGCAGTGCATCAGCAGGCAAGGCATCGTCTTCAGCTTTGTGTCCTTCAACAATCAGTACCATCTCGCCTTTACGACGGTTTTCGTCTTCTTTCACCCATGCGAGGAGTTCGCCAACCGGCGCACCATGAATCGTTTCCCAGGTTTTGGTCAGTTCACGTGCCAGCACGACATAGCGGGATTCGCCCCAGACGGCCACCATATCTTCCAGACTTTCCAGAAGACGGTGGGTGGATTCATAAAAAATCAGCGTGCGTGGTTCAGCTTCCAGCGCTTTCAGTGTGTCGCGACGGCCTTTAGATTTTGCCGGAAGAAAGCCTTCGTAGCAGAAACGGTCGGACGGTAAACCCGCCGCACTTAATGCTGCAATGGCCGCACAAGGCCCAGGCAGAGGGACAACGCGGATACCCGCTTCACGACACGTACGAACCAGATGGTAGCCAGGATCATTAATTAACGGTGTACCCGCATCGGACACCAGGGCGATGTTCTGCCCCTCTTTCAGTTTCGCCACCAGCGTTTCGGCTTTTTGTTGCTCATTGTGATCGTGCAGGGCGAACAGACGGGCGTTAATGGCAAAATGTTGCAGCAGTAGCCCTGTATGGCGGGTATCCTCAGCAGCAATTAAATCAACCGCTTGCAATACAGTGAGCGCACGTTGGGTAATATCAGACAAATTCCCGATAGGAGTAGGTACAATATAAAGCTGGCCTTGAGAATTATCTGCCGTTTCGTGTTGTTTCATTGTTTAGTCCGTAGTGCCGATTTATTATTGAGCATTGCGTAAAAAAAAATCACTGGATACAGTATGGTACCGTTAACGTTTCTTCGAACAAAAGCCGCGCGCAGCGTGCCTCTTGTGCTGGCAGCCTTGTTTTTCGCAGGCTGTGGCACGCAGACACCCGATCAAAGTGCTGCCCACATGCAGGGATCGGCACAGGCTGATTCTGGCTTTTATCTGCAACAAATGTCGCAGAGCTCAAATGATACCAAGACCAACTGGCAATTACTCGCCATTCGTGCACTGCTGAAAGAAGGTAAAACGCAGCAGGCCGCCGATCTGTTTAATCAGTTACCGAAAGAACTGAACGATGCTCAGCATCGTGAACAGGCTTTATTGGCTGCGGAATTGAAGATTGTGC
This sequence comes from Enterobacter sp. RHBSTW-00994, assembly GCF_013782625.1. Lineage (NCBI taxonomy): Bacteria > Pseudomonadati > Pseudomonadota > Gammaproteobacteria > Enterobacterales > Enterobacteriaceae > Enterobacter > Enterobacter sp. RHBSTW-00994. Next base: position 4,217,565 of record NZ_CP056199.1, read on the forward strand.
AACAAGATTATCCGGCAGCGAAAAAAATGCTGGGTGATATTGATGTTAGCTCGCTCGATAAAAACCAACAGGCTCGTTTCTGGCAGGCAGGCATTGCCGCCGAGCAAGGTCGTCCTTCACTGCAACTGCTGCGCGCCTTAATTGCGCAAGAGCCGCTGTTGAGCGGTGCAGACAAGCAGAAAAATATTGATGCCACCTGGCAGGCCCTTTCCGCAATGACGCCAGAACAGGCGCAGGCCCTGGTGATCAATGCAGATGAAAATGTTCTGCAAGGCTGGCTGGATCTGCAGCAGATGTGGTTTAACAACCGTAGCGATCCAACAATGCTGAAAGCCGGTATTACCGACTGGCAGACACGTTATCCGCAAAACCCAGGAGCGAAATTACTGCCATCGCAACTGGTGAACGTGCAGAACTTCAAACCCGCATCCACCAATAAAATTGCTCTGCTGTTGCCGTTAAACGGTCAGGCTGCGGTGTTTGGTCGCACTATCCAGCAAGGCTTTGAAGCTGCGAAAAATGGCACAACGGCCGTTGCAGGTAATGCCGTTCCTGAACAAGCGGCTCAGGCGGCAAACGTAGCGAACGTGGTTAGCCCCTCTGCTGCCGAGACCAGTGATCTGACAACCGCTCAAACGCCAGCTCAGGGCACAATGCAAAACCCGGTCACCGCACCAACGACTGCCCCTGCGGCAACGCCTGCACCAGGCGCCGCGGCACAGCAGAGTCCGGCTCAGGCTCCAGCGACACCTGCGGCCTCCGCCAGCGACACAGCGACGACGCAATCACAGGCAACCACACCGATACAACAGCCTGCGACGCAACCGCAACCTGCTACCACCGTAACGACAGGTGCGAACCCCGGTGCGGAACTGAAGATTTACGATACCAGCTCTCAGCCGCTCGATCAGGTACTGGCGCAAGTCCAGAAGGATGGAGCGAGTATCGTTGTAGGTCCATTGTTGAAAAACAATGTCGATGAACTGATGAAAAGCAACACCACGCTGAATGTGCTGGCCCTCAACCAGCCGGAACAGGTTCAGAACCGCGCAAATATGTGCTACTTCGCCCTCTCTCCGGAAGATGAAGCCCGCGATGCGGCGCGTCATATTCACGAGCAAGGCAAGCAAGCCCCTCTGCTGCTCATTCCGCGCAGTACTCTGGGCGACCGTGTGGCGACCGCCTTTGCTCAGGAATGGCAAAAACTGGGTGGCGGCGTGGTGCTACAGCAGAAATTTGGCTCCTCCTCAGAACTGAGGGCGGGTGTCAACGGCGGCGCGGGTATTGCACTGAACGGTAGCCCGGTAACAGCAAGCCTTCCCCCTCAGCAGGGCGTAACCATTGGCGGCCTGACGATCCCTGCCCCACCGACCGATGCGCAGATCAGCGGTGGGGGGAAAGTGGATGCGGCCTATATCGTCGCGACACCGGAAGAGATTGCCTTCATCAAGCCCATGATTGCGATGCGTAACGGTAGTCAGAGCGGTGCAACGTTGTACGCAAGCTCACGTAGCGCGCAAGGCACAGCGGGCCCGGATTTCCGACTGGAAATGGACGGGCTGCAGTACAGCGAAATCCCCATGCTGGCAGGAAGCAACCCGGCACTGATGCAACAGGCGTTGAGTGCCGTCCATAACGACTACTCACTGGCAAGACTGTATGCAATGGGTGTGGATGCCTGGGCTCTGGCAAACCACTTTACCCAGATGCGCCAGGTTCCGGGCTTCGAGCTCAACGGGAATACAGGCGATTTGACAGCAACTCAGGACTGCGTGATTAACAGGAAGTTATCATGGCTCAAATACCAGCAGGGGCAAATCGTCCCGGCCAGTTAAGCCGCAAACAAGCCGGTGACGCATGGGAAATGAACGCGCGCCGCTGGCTTGAAGGCAAGGGATTGCGCTTTATCGCCGCCAACGTGCGTGGACGTGGCGGCGAAATTGACCTCATCATGAAAGAGGGTCAAACAACCGTGTTTGTCGAAGTCCGTTATCGGCAGTCATCGCAATTCGGCGGTGCGGCTGCCAGCGTGACGCTCGCCAAACAACGTAAATTATTACACACTGCCCACTTGTGGCTTGCCCGCCATAGTGGGAGCTTTGATACTGTGGATTGCCGTTTCGATGTGATAGCCTTCACCGGAAATGAGATCGAATGGCTAAAAAACGCGTTTGGCGAAGCATAAATAAGATTTAAAAGGGATAACGTGCTCGAAAGAATTAAAGTGTGCTTCACAGAAAGCATTCAAACTCAGATTGCAGCGGCGGAAGCCCTCCCGGACGCGATTTCTCGCGCAGCGATGACGCTGGTACAGTCCCTGCTAAACGGCAACAAAATCCTCTGTTGTGGCAATGGTACATCCGCCGCCAATGCACAGCATTTTGCTGCCAGTATGATAAATCGTTTTGAAACAGAACGACCTAGTTTACCTGCCATTGCACTAAATACCGATAATGTGGTCTTAACAGCGATTGCAAACGATCGTCTGCATGACGAGATTTACGCGAAGCAGGTGCGTGCCTTAGGCCATGCCGGAGACGTGCTGTTGGCGATCTCCACGCGCGGAAACAGCCGCGACATTGTCAAAGCTGTAGAAGCGGCCGTCACCCGCGATATGACTATTGTTGCCTTGACCGGTTATGACGGTGGTGAACTCGCGGGCCTTTTAGGGCCACAGGATGTGGAAATCCGCATTCCTTCTCACCGTAGCGCGCGCATTCAGGAAATGCACATGCTAACGGTGAACTGCTTATGCGATTTGATCGATAACACGCTTTTCCCTCACCAGGATGATTAAGGAGTACTCATGAAGGCTTTATCGACCCTCGCAGTCCTTATGTCTGCACTGCTACTTCAGGGATGTATTGCTGCAGCTGTTGTTGGTACAGCTGCCGTTGGCACGAAAGCGGCGACCGATCCGCGCTCTGTCGGTACACAGGTTGATGACAGTACGCTTGAACTGCGCGTAAACAGCGCCCTGTCGAAAGACGAACAAATTAAGAAAGAAGCACGCATCAATGTGACGGCGTATCAGGGCAAAGTGTTGCTGGCAGGCCAGTCTCCAAATACAGAGCTCGCTTCGCGGGCAAAACAGATAGCGATGGGTGTGGAAGGGACAACCGAAGTCTTCAACGAAGTGCGCCAGGGACAGCCGATTGGTCTGGGAACGGCCTCGTCTGATACCTGGATTACCACCAAAGTCCGTTCCCAGTTGCTGGGCACTGACCAGGTGAAATCATCAAACGTAAAAGTGACTACCGAGAACGGGGAAGTGTTCCTGCTGGGTCTGGTCACCGACCGGGAAGGCAAAGCGGCAGCCGATATTGCCAGCCGGGTGAGCGGCGTGAAACACGTCACTACCGCGTTTACCTATATCAAATAATAAAAATACCCGGCTCAGGCCGGGTATTTTTTTATCTTAAAACAGCGCAATACTTCCTGTTATCACTCCACTCAGCGCCACCAGCAAGCCTGTTAACCACAGTGCTTTCGCCGGAAATGACTTCCGCAGCATAATAAGTGATGGCAGGCTTACCGCAGGCAACGTGATGAGTAACGCCAGAGCCGGCGCTGCCCCCATGCCAGCCAGCATCATGGTCTGAACAATCGGTATCTCGGCTGCAGTTGGGATCACAAACAAGCAGCCTGCAACAGCCATCGCAATCACCCACAACAACGAATTATCGATAGCGCCATCGGCATGCGGGAAGAGCCAGACGCGCGCCGCGCCAAGAACCAGTACCGCCAGGATGTATACCGGGATCGTGCTCCAGAAAAGCTGCCACAACGCCTTTCCCCAACGCATAAAGAAACTGCCCTGCGGCTCAGCCAGCTCAACATCCACAGCAACAGGTTGTGCGCCCTTCTCTTTCACCCATTTCTGTACCAGTGTGGCCACCACAAGTACTGTCAGTAGCCCAGCAACCAGTCGAATAAGTGCAAAATGCCATCCCAGCACAAATCCCATAAAGACCAGGGTTGCCGGGTTCAGCAGCGGGTTACCCATCCAGAATGCCAGCGCACCGCCCATCGACACATTCTGACGGCGCATACCCGCAGTGACTGGCGCGGCGCAGCAGGAACACATCATGCCTGGCAACGAAAAAATCGTGCCTAATAGCGTCCCCTGAAAACGGGGCTGACCCAGCGTTTTCATCAACCAGTGACGCGGGATCAGAACCTGAACCAGCGATCCCAGCAGCACACCTAAGACCGCCGCTTTCCAGACGGCAAGAAAATAGACCATGGCATAATCCCACGCGGCCTTCAGCGGGCTGGCATCGGCCTGCGCAAGAATGGATTTACCTATGCTGTGGGTCTCAGCCGCCGTGAAGGCTTTACCGTAATACGGTTGCCATTTCACATACCAAAGACCCACAAGAACAACGAGAAAAAAGAGAACGGGCTTCCACCACTGAATCGGTGTTGCCGTTTGAGATGAAGACTGACCAGCCATAACATTCCCCAGGGAGTATTCATTAAGCCCGGAGATACTACGCCTCACCCTGTGCAAGTTCACGTAATTTTGCCGAAGGAACAATGTTAGTCCCCTCCTGAGAGGGCGTCAGCGCCTCTTTCAGCATTGCTCGCGCAACGTCTCTGGCATCAATAGATTTCCAGTTACCTGGAAAAAACTGGAACACAGGAGCAAGTACCATCTCAGTGAGACGCGATGTTTCACGATGGCCCAGTAGCATAGAGGGCCGCACAATTGTCAAACGCTCCCATTTCTGCGCAATCAGCGCCTGTTCCATTTTGCCTTTCACTTTGTTGTAGAAGAAAGGTGAGTGAGCATTTGCTCCCATTGAACTCACCACCAGCAGGTGCTTGGCCCCCAAACGTTTTCCCGCAAGCGCAGTCTCAACAACGAGTGTGTAATCAGCATGAACGAACGCCTCTTTACTTCCGGCTTCCCGGCGCGTCGTTCCAAGGCAGCAAAAGACGATATCAATGGGATCCTGCACTTGCGCCAGAGCATCACTGAGTTGCGGCTTATGAGGGTTATAGATACCCGCAATATCTGCCAGCGGGCGTCGGGTTGGGGCGGCAATGTAGTTAACTTTAGGGTGCTGCAGTAACATACGCAGTAAGTGGCCACCCACTAAACCTGTCGCGCCAGTAATCAAGACCTGACTCATGTTCTACTCCTGACGTAACCAGTGGATTTTTTTACCAAACCCCAGTGTATTGTCAGTAAATTTTAGCTCATCAAGCCGAATTTCCCACACGGGGGCAGACGATGCGAGCGCAACCGGAAACCGCCGGGTGTAATGCTTGCGCATCGTGTTGCTTTCTTCACCTTCCAGACGGCGGATCTCGCCTTTGAACTGCAGACCACGGATCAGTGCGACTGATTTGGGCTGGCCGTTGACCGTACCCGCAACTGGGGCCTGAAGGCCAGTCATCTGCGCATGACGGGTTTTATCTTCACTGAGCACGTAAAACGCCACGCGTTGAGGATCATAATAATAAAACGCGTTAGCACACCAGAGTTCGCCTTCCTGGTGTACGCACCAGGTCACGACGTGCTGCTTTGCCAGCCAGCGGTTTATCGCCGTCAGTGTTTCCATTTGTCTTCTCTCTCGTGCTAAGGTGCGTTCACCTTAATATACTGAATCTGCTTACCGTGTGTTGGTTTCTCTATCTTGTCCGAACGGCTGATAACGCACTCTATACCGGGATCACCACCGACGTAGAACGACGTTTCCTTGAACATCAAACGGGGAAAGGCGCAAAGGCGCTGCGGGGGAAAGGCTCGTTAACACTGGTCTTTTCAGCGCATGTGGGCGATCGCTCACTGGCCCTGAGAATGGAATACCGCATAAAACAGCTCACGAAGCGTGAAAAAGAGCGCCTCGTCACCGGAGACGGATCATTTGAGGCGCTGCAGGAGCGCCTGCAAAATCTGTCGGCTAAAAGCGATTGAAGTGATCGTGGTACTCAACCAACCCGCTTACGCCATTCAATGCATCGTCTGCCAGACGGTGTACCTGGAATCCTGCTTCCGTACCCGGCCAGCGACAGTGCAGATCGTAACGTGCTGCCTGCTCGAAGCCTAAACGGCCATAGAATGCCGGATCGCCCAAAGTGACAACCGCCGCATAGCCGAACTCATTGAGTGAATCCAGCCCTTCATAAACCAGTTGGCGCGCAAGCCCCTGACCACGATAGCTTTCCTCTACGGCGAGAGGGGCCATTCCCACCCACTGTAGCTCTTCGCCCTGAACCGATACGGGGCTGAACGCAACATAACCGACAACCTGGCCTTCATCGTCAGTGGCGACCAGTCCCAGTGTGATTAGGCCGTCTTCGCGGAGATCGTGAACCAGTTGGGCTTCTGCATCACTCGCAAATGCCCGGCGTAACAACGCATCGATACCTGGTGCATCAATCCCAATTTCAACTCGAATCAGCATGGCTCACCTACTGAAGTGTGTTTACTTTCCGGCGGGGTTTTCAACCCAGCCTCTACAAAGTCCGCCAGTTGCAGCAGTACCACGCGCAGCGCTTTTGGCATCTGCTCCAGCTCAATGGCATCCATCAAATTTTTGACGTACAGGCCCAACTCGGTATCACCTTCAATGACCAGACGGCGCTGGAAAAAAAGGGTATCCGGGTCCTGTTTACGTGCGGCGATCATCAACAGATCGCTGGCGTCAGCACTGAAGCTGACATCCGCCTCAGCCGATTCTCGTACAACAAGCTGGTCATTTTCTACCGAGGTAAACCAACGTAGCCCGATATCACGGACTTCAATACTCAACCAGCGGCCTTCCAGAAACTCCAGTTCGCCGTCCTGCAGCGCCTGACGGAATTGCCAGCTCAGTACTTGCTCCAGCACCTGACGTTTAAGTGCGAACGGCGTCAGTTTTACCGGTACGCTCAGCATTGATGGACCAAATTGTACGAAACGTGAACGCAGTTTATCCAGCACGAGCTTTACTCCCTGATATCTATAGTCCTGTTATTTTGCCATATCCAGAAACCAACATAGCGGCGTAAATCAACAAACCGTTGTCGGGTATAACGCATTATTGGTGTCATCAATACGCCATTAGCTGCCTTAAATCAAAAATTGTCGCGTATAGGTTAATTAAAATCCCCGTTCGTTAACAATTTTACGATCGCTGAGATCGACTACACCAGGATAAATTATGGAGCTGCTCTGCCCAGCCGGAAACCTTCCGGCGCTTAAGGCGGCCATCGAAAATGGGGCCGATGCGGTCTATATCGGGCTGAAAGATGATACCAACGCCCGCCATTTTGCTGGCCTCAACTTTACGGAGAAGAAGCTCCAGGAAGCCGTCAACTTCGTACACCAGCATAAGCGCAAGCTGCATATCGCGATCAACACCTTTGCCCATCCTGATGGCTACGCCCGCTGGCAGCGCGCAGTGGATATGGCGGCACAATTGGGTGCTGATGCGCTAATTCTGGCTGACCTCGCCATGCTTGAGTATGCCGCAGAACGCTACCCGCATATTGAGCGCCACGTCTCTGTTCAGGCCTCTGCGACCAACGAAGAAGCCGTTCGTTTTTACCACCGTCATTTTGACGTTGCCCGTGTAGTGTTACCCCGCGTGCTCTCTATTCATCAGGTTAAGCAACTCGCACGTGTCTCGCCAGTTCCACTGGAAGTTTTTGCGTTTGGCAGCCTGTGCATTATGGCTGAGGGACGTTGCTATCTCTCCTCGTATTTGACCGGGGAATCGCCGAATACTGTCGGTGCATGTTCCCCTGCTCGTTTTGTTCGCTGGCAGCAAACCCCTCAGGGGCTGGAGTCACGCCTGAACGAAGTGCTGATCGATCGCTATCAGGATGGCGAAAACGCAGGCTATCCAACGTTGTGCAAAGGCCGCTATAAAGTTGACGGTGAGCGCTACCATGCACTGGAAGAACCCACCAGCCTTAATACCCTGGAGCTACTGCCAGAGTTGCTGGCCGCGAATATTGCGTCGGTGAAAATCGAAGGTCGCCAGCGCAGCCCAGCCTACGTCAGCCAGGTGGCAAAAGTCTGGCGTCAGGCCATCGACCGCTGTATGAGCGACCCGCAAAACTATGCGCCGCAGTCCGCCTGGATGGATACCCTCGGATCAATGTCCGAAGGCACGCAAACCACGCTCGGCGCGTATCACCGTAAATGGCAGTGAGAAGACCATGAAATATTCATTAGGGCCAGTACTTTACTACTGGTCAAAAGAAACGCTGGAAGATTTCTACCAGCAGGCTGCAACCAGCAGTGCCGATGTGATTTATCTCGGGGAAGCCGTGTGCAGCAAACGCCGGGCCACTAAAGTGGGTGATTGGCTGGATATGGCGAAAAGTCTGGCAAGTAGCGGCAAGCAGGTGGTGCTCTCCACGCTGGCCCTGGTTCAAGCCTCATCCGAACTGGGTGAACTCAAACGTTATGTGGAGAACGGAGAGTTCCTGCTGGAAGCCAGCGACCTGGGTGTCGTGAATATGTGCGCAGAACGCAACCTGCCATTCGTCGCCGGGCATGCACTGAACTGCTATAACGCCGTCACGCTGAAGCTGTTGCTCAAACAAGGTATGACTCGCTGGTGCATGCCTGTCGAGTTGTCACGTGACTGGCTGGTGAACTTGCTCAATCAGTGCGAAGAGCTTGGGATCCGCAATCAGTTTGAAGTCGAGGTGCTGAGCTACGGTCATCTGCCATTAGCCTACTCTGCACGCTGCTTTACTGCCCGCTCAGAGGACCGCCCTAAAGACGAATGCGAAACCTGCTGCATCAAATACCCGAATGGTCGCAATGTGCTGTCACAAGAAAACCAGCAGGTGTTTGTCCTGAATGGTATTCAGACCATGAGTGGCTATGTCTATAACCTCGGCAACGAGCTGACCTCAATGAAAGGGCTGGTTGATATAGTGCGTTTGTCCCCGCTTGGAACCGAATCTTTCGCCATGATGGATGCCTTCCGCGCCAATGAAAATGGGACATCACCGCTACCGCTCACCGCCAACAGCGACTGCAACGGTTACTGGAAACGTCTCGCTGGCCTGGAGCTTCAGGCGTAAATGTAAGTTGTATCAAGGCGGCAAGTCTTAGAATCCCCAGGTTCTTACTCAAGTAAGTGACTGGGGTGAACAAGTGCAGCCAACACGGAGGCAGCTTGAAGGGTGCTGTGTAAAAGCTCACTTTGTTAACAACGGTTAGTAATTTTTAATGCACTATTAAAATATTACCGTCGACAAAGTGAGCTGTTATGACTGATAAATCCATTCCGTTCTCGGTGCTCGATCTTGCGCCGATCCCTGAAGGCTCTTCAGCCAGGGAAGCCTTCTCGCATTCTCTTGATCTTGCCCAGCTTGCCGAAAAGCGTGGGTTTCATCGCTACTGGCTGGCAGAGCATCACAATATGGTCGGGATCGCCAGTGCAGCAACGTCTGTACTGATTGGGTATCTGGCCGCAAACACCACAACGCTGCGCCTGGGGTCAGGCGGTGTAATGCTGCCAAACCATTCTCCTCTGGTGATTGCCGAACAGTTTGGCACGCTGAATACCCTCTATCCTGGACGTATCGACCTGGGACTGGGCCGAGCACCAGGCAGCGATCAGCCGACGATGCGTGCGTTACGTCGCCACATGAGCGGCGATATTGATAACTTCCCGCGTGATGTCGCCGAACTGGTGGACTGGTTCGACGCGCGCGATCCTAATCCTCATGTTCGCCCTGTTCCGGGATATGGTGAGAAGCTCCCTGTATGGCTGCTCGGCTCAAGCCTCTACGGTGCGCAACTGGCAGCCCAACTCGGCCTGCCATTTGCCTTCGCCTCGCACTTCGCCCCTGATATGCTGCACCAGGCATTGCATCTCTACCGAACGAACTTTAAACCTTCTGAGCGGCTGGAAAAACCGTATGCGATGGTGTGTATCAATATCATTGCTGCGGACAGCAATCGCGATGCTGAATTCCTCTTTACCTCAATGCAGCAGGCATTTACGAAATTACGCCGCGGTGAAACCGGCCAGCTACCACCACCGGTAGAAAACATGCATCAGCTGTGGTCTGCTTCAGAGCAATACGGTGTGCAGCAGGCTCTGAGCATGTCTTTGGTTGGGGACAAAGCGAAGGTGCGACACGGGCTGGAAGCTGTGCTACGGGAAACCCAGGCTGATGAGATTATGGTTAATGGGCAGATTTTCGATCACCAGGCACGTTTGCACTCGTTTGAGCTGGCGATGCAGGTGAAAGAGGAGTTGGTGGGATAGTGTGTTTTTGCCGGATAGTGGCTTCGCCTTATCCGGCCTGTTCGCTCCCTGTAGGCCCGGTAAGCATAGCCACCGGGCATTACGTTTACTGATACACAGGCAGCAGATTAAAGCTCGACAGGACATGTACCAGCGCGTTGCCGACACCAAAGACCAGAATCAGTGCAATCATGGGTTTTCCCCCCCAGACACGGAATGTTGGGCTGCCGAAGCGTTTACGTGATTTGCGAGCCAGCAGCGCCGGAACAATTGCCGCCCAGATGGTTGCCGCCAACCCTGCATAACCGATGGCATACAGGAAACCGTTCGGCCACAGCAGGCCACCAATAATCGGTGGCAGGAAAGTCAGGAGGGCGGTTTTCAGACGCCCCATCGCTGAATCATCAAAACCAAACAGATCCGCCAGGTAATCAAACAGGCCCAGTGTGACTCCGAGGAAGGAGCTGGCAACAGCGAAGTTAGAGAACACCACCAACAGCAGATCCAGACTGCGACTATTCAGGACACCACTTAGCGCTTGTACCAGAACATCAATATTGCCACCTTTCTGCGCAATACCAATAAACTCAGGGCGCGGAATGTTCCCCATCGTCCCCAACAACCAGATAACGTACAACCCCAGAGCCAGAAGCGTGCCGTAGACCAGACACTTCACAATGGTACGCGGATCTTTACCATAGTATTTCATCAGGCTAGGAACGTTGCCGTGGTAGCCAAATGAAGCCAGACAAAATGGCAGGGTCATTAGCAGATATGGCGTGTAAGAGGCATCACTCTCCGCGACGTTAAACAGTGTCGCCGGTGTAACGTGTCCCAGAAGGCTGCCGAATGTCAGGAAAAAGGTGATGACCTTCGCCCCCAGCACAATCGCCGTCATCCGGCTGACAGCCTTAGTACTCATCCAGACAATAAATGCCACACCAAGCGCAAATACCAGTCCCGCCAGGCGCGCCGGTACATTCAATGACATCTCAGAAAACGTGTGGTGCAGAATCGAGCCGCTGGCAGAGATATAGGCGTAAGTCAGGATATAGAGCACGAACGCGATAGAGATGCCATTCACCATATTCCAGCGTTTTCCCAGTAGATCCTTCGTGATGGTGTCAAAGCTCGAACCTATCCGGTAGTTCAGGTTAGCTTCCAGGATCATCAACCCGGAGTGCAGCATGCAGAACCAGGTAAAAACGAGCGCAGCCAGCGACCAGAAGAACCACGCACCGGACATAACCACAGGCAGAGAGAACATCCCTGCGCCAATGATCGTACCGCCGATGATCACCACGCCGCCAAGTAGCGAAGGTGATGTTTGTGTGGTGGTTAGTGTCGCCATACAGCCTTATCTCCAGTTAAATATTTCGGTACTGCACGTTAATGCGCTGCACTGTACCAGTACAGGAGTACAAAGGGAATAAAAAAAGCCCCGATCGCAAGTACCGGGGCTGTATATTTTACTTTACGTTATTAAACGTAAGGCTTACGCGTCACCGAAACGGCGACGGCTGGAACCTTCTTCACGACGTGGGCCACGGTTTTCACGACGTTCGCCGCTGAAGCGACCAGCACCTGGTGCAGAACCTTCACGACGAGGACCACGACCGCCTTCACGACGTTCACCGCCGCCGAAGCTACGACGCTCACCGGCAGGACGATCGCCACCACGACGCTCGCCACCACGATCAGAACGCGGCTGGGCATCGCCCATCAGCTGCATGTTCATTGGCTTGTTCAGGATGCGGGTACGAGTAAAGTGCTGCAGAACTTCGCCCGGCATGCCTTTTGGCAGCTCGATAGTGGAGTGAGTACCGAATAGCTTGATGTTACCGATGTAACGGCTGCTGATGTCACCTTCGTTAGCAATAGCACCAACAATATGACGAACTTCAACACCATCATCACGGCCCACTTCAATACGGTACAATTCCATTTCGCCAGCGTCACGACGCTCGCGACGTGGACGGTCTTCACCACCACGCTCTGGACGGTCACCACGTGGACCACGATCATTGCGGTCATTACGATCGCCACGGCGCTCGAAACGGTCGTCACGGTCACGGAACTCACGCTTAGGACGCATCGGTGCATCAGGCGGTACGATCAGAGTACGTTCACCCTGCGCCATTTTCAGCAATGCTGCAGCCAGCGTTTCGATATCCAGTTCTTCGCCTTCTGCGGTTGGCTGAATTTGCGCCAGCAGAGCACGGTACTGATCCAGATCGCTGCTTTCCAGCTGTTGCTGTACTTTAGCCGCAAATTTTTCCAGGCGACGTTTGCCCAACAGTTCTGCATTTGGCAGATCGGCCTCTGGAATGGTCAACTTCATAGTACGTTCGATATTACGCAGCAGACGACGTTCGCGGTTCTCAACGAACAGCAACGCACGACCCGCACGACCCGCACGACCGGTACGACCGATACGGTGAACGTAAGACTCAGAGTCCATTGGGATATCGTAGTTTACAACCAGGCTGATACGTTCAACGTCCAGACCACGTGCTGCCACGTCAGTTGCAATCAGGATATCCAGACGACCGTCTTTCAGACGTTCCAGAGTCTGCTCGCGCAGTGCCTGGTTCATATCGCCGTTCAGTGCTGCGCTGTTGTAGCCGCTACGTTCCAGAGCTTCAGCCACTTCCAGGGTCGCGTTTTTGGTACGAACGAAGATAATCGCCGCATCAAAATCTTCTGCTTCCAGGAAACGTACCAGCGCTTCATTTTTACGCATGCCGTAAACAGACCAGTAGCTCTGGCTGATGTCCGGGCGAGTCGTAACGCTGGACTGGATACGCACTTCCTGCGGATCTTTCATGAAACGACGGGTAATACGACGGATCGCTTCTGGCATGGTGGCAGAGAACAGAGCGGTCTGATGACCTTCCGGGATCTGCGCCATAATAGTTTCTACGTCTTCGATGAAGCCCATGCGGAGCATTTCGTCAGCTTCATCCAGCACCAGACCGCTCAGTTTAGAGAGATCCAGAGTACCACGCTTCAGGTGATCCAGCAGACGGCCCGGCGTACCGACAACAATCTGTGGGCCCTGGCGCAGGGCGCGTAACTGCACGTCATAACGCTGGCCGCCGTACAGAGCAACCACGTTCACGCCGCGCATGTGTTTAGAGAATTCAGTCATTGCTTCCGCTACCTGAACAGCCAGTTCACGGGTCGGAGCAAGTACGAGGATCTGCGGTGCACGCAGGTCCGGATCAATGTTGTTCAGCAGCGGCAGCGAGAACGCTGCAGTTTTGCCGCTACCAGTCTGGGCCATGCCCAGCACGTCACGACCAGCGAGTAAATGCGGGATGCATTCAGCCTGGATCGGAGATGGTTTTTCGTAACCCAGATCGTTAAGGGATTCAAGGATAGGAGCCTTCAGGCCCAGATCTGCAAAAGTGGTTTCGAATTCAGCCATGTAGTACAAGTGCCTCGATATTAATGGCGGCCAGTCTACATAACTCGTCGTGAAAATGATTAGCAATTTTCATTGAAAAGTGTGAACCGGCTCAAAGTAGGTGTATTGACGAACAACAACGCCCTCACCAGTGAAGGTGATGGCAATCAAAAGATTACGGGCTGATGTTTATGTCGTCAGCTATTGCTGGTCCGATTCTGCCAGGTCGTCTTGCTCCTGGCCCAAGAGCGATAATTCCAACAATGCATAACGGTGCTCAACGAAGTTGTGTACGTTGTTAGCAACCGCTAATTTGAACAGTGCCGTGGCGCTGTCCTTATCCCCCAGACTTAGGTAGTACTTACCTAAATAGAAGTTGGTTTCACTGAGATGCTCAGCGAGCGAGGTGTTATCCGTTGCGTCCGCCTTGAGGCGTTCCATCAGCGTTGCTTCGCTAATGTTGCCCAGGTAGAACTCGACAATGTTCCATCCCCACTGTTCCTTATCCGATTTCTCGAAGCGTTGTTTTAACGCATCTTTGGCCTGCTTTTCATCGAGCTTTCGCTCAGCGATGTAAAGCCACAGGCTACGGAAAGGATCATTAGGATCGTCATGATAAAACGCCAGCAGATCATCTTGCGCTAACTTATCACGACCGCCGTAATACAATGCGATACCGCGATTCAAGTGCGCGTAGTTGTAAGTTGGATCAAGCTCAAGTACAGAATCAAACGCTTCATAGGCAGCATCAAAATTGCCTGCCTGCGTTAAATATATGCCTAAGTAATTGAATACTTCTGGCATATCAGGTCGGATTGCAAGCGCTTGTGAAAAATCATTACGCGCTAATGCCCTCAGACCGAGACTATCATACAACACTCCGCGCTCATATAAAAGCTGTGCGCGTTCGTCATCGGTTAAAGCCCGACTGGCAAGAATTTGTTCCATGCGTGCCAGAATCACTTCCTGCTGCAAAGTCGGTTGCAATGGCACTGCGAGGACTTCGCTCTTACGCCAGGCAGAGTTGCTGCATCCTGCCAGCGTTAAAGCTGTCGCAACGAAACACCAGCGCAAAAAAGGCTTCATTTCCCACTCCCGAAGACAACTATTGGATGAACGTCCTGTCCCCCGGCGGCTCAACAAGGCGTCCTGCCTGATAATAAGCCCTCCGCAAAGCGGAGGGCAAATGGCAACCTTACTCGCCCTGTTCTGCGGCCGGAGCTTCCGGCGCGGCAGCAGGCTGAGACTGCTCGGTCGCTTCTTTAATGCTTAAACGAATACGGCCCTGGCGGTCAACTTCCAGAACTTTAACCGGTACTTCCTGACCCATCTGCAGGTAATCAGTCACTTTCTCAACACGCTTATCAGCGATCTGAGAGATGTGAACCAGACCTTCTTTACCACCACCGATGGCAACGAATGCACCAAAGTCAACGATACGGGTCACTTTACCGCTGTAGATACGGCCCACTTCGATTTCTGCTGTAATCTCTTCGATACGACGAATAGCAAATTTCGCTTTCTCGCCGTCGGTTGCTGCGATTTTCACAGTACCGTCATCTTCGATTTCGATAGTGGTTCCCGTTTCTTCGGTCAGAGCACGGATAACAGAACCGCCTTTACCGATAACATCTTTGATCTTATCTGGGCTGATCTTGATCGTGTGAATACGCGGTGCGAACTGAGAAATGTCACCACGTGGCGCATTGATCGCCTGTTCCATCACGCCCAGGATGTGCAGACGTGCACCTTTAGCCTGGTTCAGAGCAACCTGCATGATCTCTTTGGTGATCCCTTCAATTTTGATATCCATCTGCAGGGCAGAGATACCTTCGCGGGAACCCGCAACTTTGAAGTCCATATCACCCAGGTGATCTTCGTCGCCCAGGATGTCAGACAGAACGACAAAGTTGTCGCCTTCTTTCACCAGACCCATCGCGATACCTGCGACAGCGGCCTTGATAGGTACACCCGCATCCATCAGCGCCAGAGAAGCACCACATACGGAAGCCATAGAAGAAGAGCCGTTGGATTCGGTGATTTCAGAAACCACACGAACGGTGTACGGGAATTTGTCAGCATCCGGCATTACAGCCAGCACACCGCGCTTCGCCAGACGACCGTGACCAATCTCACGACGCTTCGGCGAACCAACCATACCGGTTTCACCTACGGAGTACGGAGGGAAGTTGTAATGGAACAGGAAGCTGTCAGTACGCTCACCCATCAGTTCATCGATGTTCTGTGCGTCACGTGCCGTACCCAGTGTTGCTGTTACCAGCGCCTGAGTTTCACCACGGGTGAACAGTGCAGAACCGTGAGTACGTGGCAGAACGCCAGTACGAACATCCAGACCACGGATCATGTCCTTTTCACGACCATCAATACGTGGTGCGCCAGACAGCACGCGACTACGAACGACATTTTTCTCGATTGCGTGCAGGATTTCGCCCAGTTCGTTAGCGTCCAGGGCTTCGTCTTCAGCTACCAGCGTGGCGATAGTTTCAGACTTGATCACGTCAACCTGAGCATAACGCTCTTGTTTGTCGGTGATGCGGTAAGCGTCACTCAAACGAGACTCAGCCAGCGCAGCAACGCGCGCGTTCAGCGCTTCGTTTACCGCTTCAGGCTGCCAGTCCCAACGTGGTTTTCCAGCTTCTTTCACCAGATCGTTGATGTTCTGAATAACAACCTGCTGCTGGTCGTGACCAAATACCACAGCGCCCAGCATCTGATCTTCACTCAGCAGTTCAGCTTCAGATTCAACCATCAGAACCGCAGCTTCAGTACCGGCAACAACCAGGTCCAGCTTGCTTTCTTTCAGCTCTTCCTGAGTTGGGTTCAGTACGTACTGGTCGTTGATATAACCCACACGAGCAGCACCAATTGGGCCGTTGAATGGAATACCGGACAGGGAAAGTGCAGCAGATGCACCAATCATAGCAACGATGTCTGGGTTAACCTGTGGGTTAACGGAAACAACGGTAGCAATAACCTGAACTTCGTTAACGAAGCCTTCCGGGAACAGCGGACGAACCGGGCGGTCAATCAGACGCGCAATCAGGGTTTCGCCTTCGCTTGGACGGCCTTCACGACGGAAGAAACCACCCGGGATTTTACCGGCAGCATAAGTACGCTCTTGGTAGTTTACGGTCAGAGGGAAGAAGTCCTGACCTGGTTTTGCTTTTTTCTGGCCAACAACGGTAACGAATACCGCAGTGTCATCCATGCTCACCATAACGGCAGCAGTAGCCTGACGTGCCATCATGCCGGTTTCCAGCGTGACGGTATGCTGACCATACTGGAATTTACGAACGATCGGATTCAGCAAAGTTCTGTCCTTTCTTAAATGTTTGACAGCACACCATTCGGTGTGCTGACGATTTTAACCCGACCTTCTTCGCATCCTCGCGACTAATGACAACCGACACCCCCATGGGTGAAGCCTCTCATTAGCCGCGCGAACCTCTGCAATGAAGATCATTTATAGCAACAATACAATAGTTTCCAGTGAATTGCTGCCGTCTGGTTGAAAAAAGGGGCCATCAGGCCCCCTTTTCTGAAACTCGCAAGACTTAGCGACGCAGACCCAGACGCTCGATCAGCGCGGTGTAGCGTGCAACATCTTTACGTTTCAGGTAGTCGAGCAGTTTACGACGCTGAGAAACCATGCGCAGCAGACCACGACGGCTGTGGTGATCTTTTTTGTGCTCTGCAAAGTGACCCTGCAGGTGGTTAATCTGTGCAGTCAGCAGTGCAACCTGAACTTCGGTAGAACCGCTGTCGTTAGTACCACGACCAAACTCAGAAACGATTTTAGCTTTAGCTTCAACGCTTAGAGACATTTTAAAACTCCAAAGTATAAAGAATGTAAGGATGCCAATCTCTAATTCAGCAATCCCAGTGTATACACTTCATCCTTCAAGCCGCCTCTGCGTCTGCTCACCTCAGTCACTTACTTGGGTAAGCTTCAGAGGATTCTCAGACTTGTCGCCTTGACGCAACTCGAATGATTTTGTGTATGCGCCCAGCAGATTGTTAAACAATTTGCCGGACGTTAAGCGGCGATATTCTACTCGTCTCCCCTGCTTACCGCAAGGCAAGCCGTTATGCAGGATATTCAACCACCAGACGACGCGGCGCTACACGACCCTCGTCATCCATTTCGCCCATGCCAATGAACGTATTGTTCTCGCCTTCCGTCACACGCACCAAGCCTTCATACGGGGTTTCAGTGGAACGAACTGGGTTACCATTTTTAAAGTAAACAGAAGACGTTAACGGCAAATTGACGACTGGAAAATCAGAGGCCGGACTGTCCATTGGCATCAGCAGCGGATCAAGCAAATCCGCTGTAGGGATCCCTTGTGCTTCAGCCTGCTCAACCAATGAGTAAAGATGCTCAAGCGTTACCATACGCTCAACCGGGTACTTACTCACGGCTAAACGACGCAAATAAATCACATGCGCACCACAACCCAGCTTTTCGCCCAGGTCATCGATGATAGTACGAATATAGGTCCCTTTCGAACAATGAACTTCCAGCTCTAGTTCATCACCTTCATGGCGAATGAAGAGCAGTTCATATACAGTGATTGGGCGAGCTTCGCGCGGAACCTCAATTCCTTGACGCGCATATTCGTAGAGTTTTTTACCCTGATACTTCAACGCCGAATACATCGACGGAACCTGCAAGGTATCGCCCCGGAAACTTTCCAATGCGGCATCAAGCTGCTCGGCACTAAACGCTATCGGGCGCTCTTCAACGACCAACCCATCAGCATCGGAGGTATCGGTACGTTGGCCAAGTTTCGCAATGACACGGTAGCGTTTATCAGAATCGAGCAGATACTGAGAAAATTTTGTCGCTTCCCCCAGACAGACAGGCAACATACCTGTTGCCAGAGGGTCCAGCGCACCGGTATGTCCGGCACGGTTAGCATTATAAATTCGTTTTACTTTTTGCAGCACGTCATTGCTGGAAGCCCCTTGAGGTTTATCCAGCAGCAACACGCCGTGCACATCGCGACCGCGACGACGAGGACGACTCATCAGTCCTCCTTGCTGTCGTCCGGGTTAACACGACGCTCATCGTCATGCTTAACCACGCTTGTCACCAGGTTGGACATGCGCATACCTTCTACCAGTGAGTTGTCATAGAAGAAAGTCAATTCCGGCACGATACGCAGACGCATCGCTTTACCAAGAAGAGAGCGGATAAATCCTGACGCTTCCTGTAATGCTTTGATGCCGTTTTTCACTGCGGCTTCGTCCTGATCGTTCAGAAACGTCACGAATACTTTGGCATAGGCCAGGTCGCGAGACATTTCAACCCCCGAAACTGTCGTCATCATGCCGACACGTGGGTCTTTAATTTCACGCTGCAGGATGAGCGCAATCTCTTTCTGCATCTCCTGCGCAACGCGCTGCGGGCGACCAAATTCTTTCGCCATAATAAATTCTCCTGACAAAAAAGGGGCTATAAGCCCCTTTTGAAATTTCTTGCCGGGTGGCGCTTCGCTAACCCGGCCTACACGTTCACTAATCCTCTTCGGATTAGTCGATGCTGCGTTGGATCTCGATGATTTCGAACACTTCGATCATATCGCCCACGCGAACGTCGTTGTAGTTCTTAACGCCGATACCACATTCCATGCCGTTACGGACTTCGTTAACATCGTCTTTGAAGCGGCGCAGGGATTCCAGCTCGCCTTCATAGATAACCACGTTATCACGAAGAACGCGGATTGGATTGTGACGCTTAATCGTACCT
Organism: Enterobacter sp. RHBSTW-00994; assembly: GCF_013782625.1. NCBI lineage: Bacteria > Pseudomonadati > Pseudomonadota > Gammaproteobacteria > Enterobacterales > Enterobacteriaceae > Enterobacter > Enterobacter sp. RHBSTW-00994. The sequence continues at coordinate 4,236,958 of NZ_CP056199.1, forward strand.
TCCGTCACCATACAACCTGCGATAGCACCGAATTTCGGCGATTTGAACACGTCACGTACTTCAGCCAGACCGATGATCTGCTGTTTCAGTTCCGGAGACAGCATACCGCTCATTGCCGCTTTCACTTCGTCGATCAGGTTATAGATGACGGAGTAGTAGCGCAGATCCAGGCTTTCAGCCTCAATAACTTTACGCGCAGAAGCATCAGCACGAACGTTGAAGCCAACCAGGATAGCATTGGATGCTGCTGCCAGGGTTGCGTCGGTTTCGGTGATACCACCTACGCCAGAACCGATGATCTTCACTTTAACTTCATCAGTAGACAGTTTCAGCAAGGAATCGGAGATCGCTTCCACAGAACCCTGAACATCCGCTTTCAGAACGATGTTCACTTCGTGAACTTCGCCTTCGGTCATGTTCGCAAACATATTCTCGAGTTTGGATTTCTGCTGACGAGCCAGTTTAACTTCACGGAATTTACCCTGACGATACAGTGCAACTTCACGTGCTTTCTTCTCGTCACGAACGACGGTAACTTCGTCACCCGCAGCAGGAACACCGGACAGACCCAGGATTTCTACTGGAATGGATGGACCCGCTTCCAGAACTTCCTGGCCCAGTTCGTTACGCATCGCACGAACACGACCGTATTCGAAACCACACAGTACGATATCGCCTTTGTTCAGCGTACCTTCACGAACCAGAACTGTGGCTACCGGACCACGACCTTTATCCAGGAAGGATTCGATAACTGCACCGCTCGCCATACCTTTACGGATAGCTTTCAGCTCCAGAACTTCAGCCTGCAGCAGGATGGCGTTAAGGAGGTCGTCGATACCCGTACCCGCTTTTGCAGAAACAGGGATGAACTGAGCCTCACCGCCCCACTCTTCCGGCATAACACCGTACTGAGACAGTTCGTTTTTAACGCGATCCAGATCGGCTTCTGGTTTATCGATCTTGTTCACAGCAACAACCAGCGGAACCTGCGCTGCTTTCGCATGCTGGATAGCTTCGATAGTCTGCGGCATCACGCCGTCGTCTGCTGCAACAACCAGAACAACGATATCTGTAGCCTGAGCACCACGAGCACGCATTGAGGTAAATGCGGCGTGACCTGGGGTATCCAGGAAGGTGATCATGCCATTTTCAGTTTCTACATGGTATGCACCGATATGCTGTGTAATACCACCCGCTTCACCGGAGGCTACTTTCGTAGAACGAATGTAGTCGAGCAGAGATGTTTTACCATGGTCAACGTGGCCCATGATGGTCACAACTGGTGCACGTGGCTCAGCTGCAGCGCCGGTGTCACGGTCGCTCATTACTGCTTCTTCCAGCTCGTTTTCACGACGCAGGATAACTTTATGGCCCATCTCTTCAGCAACCAGCTGTGCTGTTTCCTGATCGATAACCTGGTTGATGGTTGCCATTGCACCCAGTTTCATCATCGCTTTGATGACCTGAGAACCTTTAACTGCCATCTTGTTCGCCAAATCGCCAACGGTGATGGTTTCGCCGATGACAACATCACGGTTAACAGCCTGAACCGGCTTCTGGAAGCCCTGCTGCAGAGCGGAGCCTTTACGCTTACCGCCTTTACCGCCACGAACCGCTGCACGCGCTTCTTCGCGATCAGCTTTAGATTCAGCGTGCTTGTTGCCTTTCTTCTGAGGACGCGCAGCTTTTGAAGCTGTACGGGCACGACCACGACCACCTTCAACTTCACGGTCATTGTCGTCTTCAGCCTGGCGAGCATGCTGGGAAGTGGTTACATGATAGTCACTGGAATCTTCTGAAGGTGCTTCAGTCGTTTCAGTCCAGCCTTTCTCATTTGATTCCGCCATGCGACGAGCTTCTTCAGCTACGCGACGAGCATCTTCTTCGAGCTTGCGACGGGCTTCTTCTTCCGCTTTACGCTTCAGCTCGGCAGCTTCATTTTCACGGCGGGCTTTTTCTGCCTGGGCGGTTTTGGTCATTTCGTCTGTCTGTTGATTGCTCACTTTGTCTTTTTCCGCAGCTTCACGCTTCGCTTTATCACTTGCGTCGCGTTTCGCTTTTTCTGCGGCCTCACGTTCAGCTTTTAATTCTGCCTCACGTTTGGCGATTGCTTCCGCCTCACGCTGAGCTTGTTCTTCCGCTTCACGCTGTGCCTGCTCTTCCGCAGCGAGGCGTTCAGCCTCTTGCGGATCACGTTTTACAAAGGTGCGCGTCTTGCGGACTTCGATTTGTACCGATTTACTTTTTCCACCGGTACCTGGAATATTCAACGTGCTGCGCGTTTTACGCTGCAACGTCAGCTTGTCAGGCGTAGAACCGTGTTCACGGTTCAAATGCGCTAACAGCGTTTGTTTCTCGTGCGCAGTCACCGAGTCATCAGCGGACTTCGGGATCCCTGCATCAGCAAATTGCTGTACCAGGCGGTCCACGGAGGTCTGAATCTCGGCAGCCAGCGATTTTACAGTTACATCAGTCATGCTGTTCCTTCCTGCTACAGTTTATTACGCTTCGTCGCCGAACCAGCAAATATTACGTGCGGCCATGATGAGTTCGCCGGCTTTCTCGTCGGTTAAACCTTCGATATCAGCCAGGTCATCAACGCCTTGCTCAGCGAGATCTTCCAGCGTACAAACACCACGGGCAGCCAGCTTGAACGCAATCGCACGATCAAGACCTTCCAGATTCAGCAGGTCATCAGCCGGCTTGTTATCACCTAGGCTTTCTTCCTGAGCCAGTGCCAGGGTGGTCAGTGCGTTTTTAGCGCGTTCACGCAGGGCTTCAACGGTGGATTCATCCAGACCGTCAATTTCCAGCAGCTCTTTCATTGGCACATAGGCCAGTTCTTCCAGCGTAGAGAAGCCTTCTTCGACCAGGACAGTGGCGAAATCTTCGTCAATATCCAGGTATTTCGTGAAGGTATCAATTGCCGCATGGGCTTCAGCCTGATGCTTAGCCTGCAGGTCATCAACCGTCATTACGTTGAGTTCCCAGCCACTCAGTTGCGAAGCCAGACGAACGTTCTGACCGTTACGACCGATAGCCTGTGCAAGGTTACCAGCTTCAACGGCGATATCCATGGTGTGCTTATCTTCGTCTACCACGATGGACGCAACATCTGCCGGAGCCATCGCATTGATCACGAACTGCGCCGGATTATCATCCCACAGAACAATATCGATACGCTCGCCGCCCAGCTCTGTAGAAACAGCCTGAACACGCGCACCACGCATGCCGACACAAGCACCTACTGGATCGATACGTTTGTCATTGGTTTTCACAGCGATTTTCGCACGAGAACCAGGATCACGAGCCGCAGCTTTAATTTCGATTACTTCTTCGCCGATTTCTGGCACTTCGATACGGAACAGTTCAACCAGCATTTCTGGTTTAGAACGGGTCACGAACAGCTGTGCACCACGAGCTTCCGGACGGACGGCATACAGAACACCACGGATACGGTCGCCTGGACGGAAGTTTTCACGTGGCAACATATCTTCACGCAGGATAACCGCTTCAGCGTTGCTACCCAGATCCAGAGAGATATTGTCACGGTTAACTTTTTTCACCACACCAGTGATGATTTCGCCTTCATGCTCACGGAACTGATCGACAACCATAGCTCGTTCAGCTTCACGTACTTTCTGTACGATAACCTGTTTTGCCGTTTGGGTCGTGATACGGTCGAAAGTGACAGATTCAATCTGATCTTCAACATACTCACCGACATTCAGGCTTTCGTCTTCAAAACGCGCCGCTTCCAGCGTGATTTCTTTGGTCGGTTGAGTCACTTCTTCAACAATCACCCAACGACGGAAAGTATCGAAGTCACCGCTTCTACGATCGATTTCTACGCGAACATCGATCTCTTGTTCATATTTTTTCTTGGTTGCTGTAGCCAGTGCACTTTCCAGCGCTTCGAAAATCTTCTCACGCGGCAGTGATTTCTCGTTGGAGACGGCTTCAACAACAGCCAAAATTTCTTTGTTCATCGCGGGCTTTTCACCTCAATCCAGACTGTTAAAAGTGGGGAACCAGGTTCGCCTTCTGGATATTACTCAGCGCGAACACTTCATCTTTGCCTTCGACTGTTACTGTGATCATCTCACCATCAACGGCCTTGATTATACCCTGCCATTTACGGCGGTTCTGTACAGCCATACGCAGAACAACTGCCACTTCTTCCCCGGTATAGCGGGTGTAGTGTTCAGCAGTGAACATAGGGCGATCGAGGCCAGGCGAGGAAACTTCCAGGTTATACGCAACAGTAATAGGATCTTCAACGTCAAGAACCGCACTAACCTGGTGGCTAACATCAGCACAATCATCAACATTGATGCCATCTTCACTATCAATGTAGATGCGCAGCGTGGATGTACGGCTGCGAATAAATTCGATGCCGACCAGTTCGTAGCCCAGTGCTTCGACTGGTGCTGTAATCATCTCTGTTAATTTTTGCTCTAATGTGGACAAGCCCACCCCCAAGACATAAAAAAAGGGCATAAAGCCCAGTTATTCTGTAGTCAGATAACAAAAAACCCCGATAAATCGGGGCTTTAGATAACTGAACCCTATAGCCGCAACTGCGGCCTGGAGCACTTTCCGAAAGAATTTTTTCAAATCCAGCTACGAAGGCGCTAAGTCTTCACAGTATATTTGAAAAAGAACTTTATAGGAAAATGGTTGCGGGGGCCGGATTTGAACCGACGACCTTCGGGTTATGAGCCCGACGAGCTACCAGGCTGCTCCACCCCGCGCCTGAAACGTGGCAGATTCTACGCGTTTTAGGTAGAAAATGCAAATAATGCTGGGATTTGGTACCGAAGACGGGACGTAAAACCGGCGCTCAGTATATTGATAGTTGACCCTGACTGTCAACCCTGTGAACTATGCGCTTTGTTGAATACACCAACGCACACTATTCTGTTCTGACACTACTGCGCCAACTGGCTTGCCGTGAGGGAAATTTTTACAAAAAACACACGAATGTCTTCCGGTCATCGGCAAAAGATGATTAAATGAAAACTCACTTATTTTGCATAAAAATGCAATAAGCGCGAAAGTGGTCTCTCTCAGTCAATCAAGCAGGGTTTTATTTTATGACGACGATTCTCAAGCATCTTCCAGCAGGTCAACGTATAGGCATCGCCTTTTCCGGTGGACTAGATACCAGCGCTGCACTGCTGTGGATGCGCCAAAAGGGAGCGGTTCCTTATGCATATACAGCGAACCTGGGTCAGCCAGATGAGGACGATTATGATGCGATTCCTCGTCGTGCCATGGAATATGGTGCAGAGAACGCACGTCTGATTGACTGCCGTAAACAACTGGTGGCTGAAGGTATTGCGGCTATCCAGTGCGGTGCATTCCATAACACGACCGGCGGCCTCACCTATTTTAACACCACGCCTTTGGGTCGTGCTGTTACCGGTACAATGCTGGTTGCAGCAATGAAAGACGATGGAGTTAACATCTGGGGCGATGGCAGCACCTATAAGGGCAACGATATTGAACGTTTTTATCGTTATGGCCTGCTGACCAATGCCGAACTGCAGATTTACAAGCCGTGGCTGGATACTGACTTCATCGACGAGCTGGGTGGCCGTCATGAAATGTCTGAGTTCATGATCGCCTGCGGTTTTGATTACAAAATGTCAGTGGAAAAAGCTTATTCCACCGACTCCAACATGCTGGGTGCAACACACGAAGCAAAAGATCTCGAATTCCTTAACTCCTGCGTGAAGATCGTTAACCCGATCATGGGTGTGAAATTCTGGGATGAAGACGTCAAAATCCCGGCAGAAGAAGTGACTGTACGTTTTGAACGTGGCCATCCGGTTGCCCTGAACGGCAAAACCTTCTCCGATGATGTAGAGCTAATGCTGGAAGCTAACCGTATCGGTGGTCGTCACGGTCTGGGTATGAGCGATCAGATTGAGAACCGTATTATCGAAGCAAAAAGCCGTGGCATCTATGAAGCTCCGGGGATGGCGCTGCTGCATATCGCTTACGAGCGTTTACTGACGGGTATTCATAACGAAGATACTATCGAACAGTATCACTCCCATGGCCGCCAGTTGGGTAAACTGCTGTATCAGGGCCGCTGGTTTGATCCGCAGGCACTGATGTTGCGTGATGCTCTGCAACGTTGGGTTGCAAGTGCAATCACGGGTGAAGTCACACTGGAACTGCGTCGTGGTAACGACTACTCCATTCTGAATACTGTATCAGACAATCTGACTTACAAAGCAGAGCGTCTGACCATGGAGAAAGGTGAGTCTGTGTTCTCTCCTGACGATCGTATTGGTCAATTGACCATGCGTAATCTGGACATTACCGATACCCGCGAGAAGCTGTTCAACTATATTGAAACAGGTCTGCTTTCCGCTAGCTCCGGTAACGGTCTGCCGCAGGTCGAAAATCTGGAACACAGCGATAAGAAATAATCGCTAAGACAGAATGCAAAAAGCACCTTCGGGTGCTTTTTTTGTTAACGGCCAAGGAGAACCGATCCATGTACCTTTCTTCAGACGAAAAAAAAGACATCTTTCGATGTCTCTTTTTCGGAATATTGGTACCGAGGACGGGACTTGAACCCGTAAGCCCAATCGGGCACTACCACCTCAAGGTAGCGTGTCTACCAATTCCACCACCTCGGCACAGATACAACTTTTAGTGCGGGATATCGCTGGTCGGCTTAGCCGGTTCAGCTGGCTGAGTCTGCTCAGTTTTAGACGGAGCATTCAGATTTTCCCACTCGCTTCCTTTACTGGTCTTGTTGCTGTTGATATTGCCCAGCGCCAGACTGATGATGAAGAACAGCGTAGCCAGAATCGCCGTTGTGCGGGTCATGAAGTTCGCAGAACCACTTGAACCAAACAGCGTACCAGAAGCGCCTGCTCCGAAGGAGGCTCCCATATCAGCGCCTTTACCTTGCTGCAGCATAATCAGCGCTACAAGAGCGATGGCTACAATAAGGAAAACAACCAAAAGAGCTTCGTACATAATCAACCTGTTCCTTGCGGATTTGCCGCATACCAATGCTTCGACCAATTTAGCAGGATTTTTGTTTCCCACTGAAGCGGGTGTGAATACTAACCAAAGCGCATGACCCACGCAAGCGCAATTTTGATGCATTGTATCAAGTGAGGAAAAAAACAGCAAAAAGTGATTATTTGCTCAAAACAAAGGCGGCAAGCGCCGCCTTTTTAAACACTTACAGTGCAACGTTATGCAGCTTTCACCGCATCTGCAATACGATGCGCAAATTCATTGACCTGCGTTTCGTCTTCACCTTCCACCATGACACGGATTAGCGGTTCAGTTCCTGACTTACGCAGAAGGACGCGCCCACGATTACCCAGTGACGCTTCGACTTCTGCCATCACCGCTTTCACATTCTCATTCTCCAGCGGATCGCCGTGACCTGCAGTGAATCGAACGTTGACCAAAATCTGTGGGAACATTTTCATTCCACTGCACAGGTCATGCAGGCTCATATGATTACGCACCATCGCTGCAACCACCTGAAGCCCAGCCACAATCCCATCACCAGTGGTGGTTTTATCAAGCAGGATCACATGACCAGAGTTTTCAGCACCAATACGCCAGCCTTTCTCCTGGAGTTTTTCCAGTACGTAGCGGTCACCTACTTTTGCACGTGCAAACGGTATGCCTAGCTGTTTCAGCGCCAGTTCAAGCCCCATGTTGCTCATCAGGGTCCCAACAGCACCACCACGCAGTTGCCCCTGACGAAGGCCTTCACGGGCAATGATATACAGGATCTGATCGCCATCGACCTTGTTGCCTTCATGATCAACCATGATGACACGGTCACCATCACCATCCAGGGCAATCCCCAAATCGGCTTTTTCAGCAAGGACACGCGCCTGCAGGGCACGAACGTCCGTCGCCCCCACTTCTTCGTTGATATTCAGACCATCAGGCTCGCAGCCAATGGTGATGACCTTCGCACCCAGCTCGCGGAAAACATTCGGTGCAATGTGGTAGGTCGCACCATTAGCGCAGTCCACCACAATCTTCAGATGAGCCAGGCTTAATTCGTTAGGGAATGTCCCTTTGCAAAATTCGATGTAACGACCAGCAGCATCAACAATACGGCTGGCTTTACCCAGTTCCGCTGAGTCTACACAGGTAATCTCTTTTTCCATTTCAGCTTCAATGGCCTCTTCGACTTCATCCGGCAGCTTAGTGCCGTCAATGGAGAAGAACTTGATACCATTATCATAAAATGGGTTATGGGATGCTGAGATCACAATCCCTGCTTCCGCACGAAAAGCACGCGTCAGATAAGCCACTGCGGGTGTTGGCATTGGGCCAGTGAAAGAGGCTGACAGCCCGGCAGCGGCAAGACCCGCTTCCAGCGCTGACTCCAGCATATAGCCCGAAATGCGGGTGTCTTTGCCAATGATGATTTTACGGGAGCCGTGGCGCGCCAGCACCTTCCCCGCAGCCCAACCCAGCTTCAGGACAAAATCTGGAGTGATTGGTGTATCGCCCACACGACCACGGATACCATCAGTGCCAAAATATTTACGATTACTCATAGCGTTTGTTTTCCTTCGCTGCCAGTGTAGCTTCAACCACACGCATGGCTTCTACTGTCTCTTTAACGTCGTGGACACGAATAATGTGCGCACCTTGCATTGCCGCAATCACCGCGCAAGCCAGACTGCCACTCAGGCGTTCACTTGGCCCAACATTCAATAATTGCCCTACCATCGACTTTCTCGACATGCCCACCAAGAGGGGCAAGTCAAAATGGTGAAATTCGGATAAACGAGCAAGTAGCGCGTAATTATGCGACAGATTTTTACCGAAACCGAACCCTGGGTCGAGCAGCAATTTCTCTTTTGCGATACCCGCACGTTCACAACGGTCGATTTGCTCAATAAAGTAGCGATTCACATCGGCATAAACATCGTCATATTTTGGGGCTTCCTGCATGGTTTTTGGCTGCCCCTGCATGTGCATCAGACACACAGGTAAACCTGTTTCGGCGGCAGCGTTCAGCGCCCCCGGTTCAGTCAGCGAGCGAATATCATTAATAATGTGGACGCCAGCTCGCGCCGATTCGCGGATAACGTCTGGTTTTGAGGTATCGACAGAAATCCATACCTCAAAACGCTGAGCAATAGCTTCGACGACAGGGATAACGCGGGCCAGTTCCTCTTCGACGGAGACGTCTGCAGCACCAGGACGAGTCGACTCCCCACCGATGTCAATGATTGTCGCGCCCGCGTTAATCATCAGATTCGCGTGTTTAACGGCCTCAATCAACGTGTTATGCGTTCCGCCATCAGAAAAGGAGTCAGGCGTAACGTTCAGGATCCCCATCACATGTGGATGTGAGAGATCGAGAAACGAATCCTGGGCATAAAGTTTCATGGCTAAATCCCTGTTATTTTTATGGTTAAACGAATAAGAAAAACCCCGGAGCAAGCTCCAGGGTTTCAGGCGAAGATATCATCATCTACAGCAGTGACTTACTTGTCATCCAACTGTTCTGACATGGTATTACCCGGGTTCGGCGTACGAGGTTCATCAACCGGACGCGGCGCACGCGGAGTGCCATTATTGTCAGAATTATTGGACGTACCTGGATCTTCCCAGCCCGCTGGCGGACGCACTTCACGGCGAGCCATCAGGTCATCAATCTGAGGAGCATCAATAGTCTCATATTTCATGAGCGCATCTTTCATTGAGTGAAGAATATCCAGATTGTCGTTCAGAATCTCACGAGCACGGCCATAGTTACGTTCAACCAGTAATTTTACTTCCTGGTCGATGATACGTGCTGTCTCATCAGACATGTGTTTTGCCTTCGCGACAGAACGGCCCAGGAATACTTCACCCTCTTCCTCTGCATACAGCAGTGGACCAAGTTTGTCGGAGAAGCCCCACTGAGTCACCATGTTACGCGCCAGGTTAGTCGCAACTTTAATATCGTTAGACGCACCGGTAGAAACATGTTCTACGCCGTAGATAATCTCTTCTGCCAGACGACCGCCATACAACGTTGAAATCTGACTTTCCAGTTTCTGACGACTTGCACTGATTGCATCACCTTCCGGAAGGAAGAATGTGACACCCAGAGCACGACCACGAGGGATGATCGTCACTTTATGCACCGGATCGTGTTCCGGAACCAGACGACCAATGATCGCGTGACCTGCTTCGTGGTACGCCGTAGATTCTTTCTGCGCTTCCGTCATCACCATGGAGCGACGTTCCGCACCCATCATGATTTTGTCTTTCGCTTTCTCGAACTCCACCATGGAGACCACACGCTTGTTACCACGAGCCGCAAACAGTGCTGCTTCGTTGACAAGGTTAGCCAGATCCGCGCCGGAGAAGCCCGGAGTACCACGCGCAATGATTGCCGCGTCAATGTCTGGGGCCAGTGGTACACGACGCATATGAACTTTCAGGATCTGTTCACGGCCACGCACATCTGGCAGACCAACCACAACCTGGCGGTCGAAACGGCCTGGACGCAGCAGCGCTGGGTCAAGTACGTCAGGACGGTTAGTCGCGGCGATAACGATAATACCCTCGTTACCTTCGAAACCATCCATCTCAACCAGCATCTGGTTCAGTGTCTGTTCACGTTCATCGTGACCGCCACCCAAACCTGCGCCACGCTGGCGGCCTACGGCGTCGATTTCATCGATAAAGATAATACAAGGGGCTGCTTTCTTGGCCTGTTCGAACATGTCACGCACACGAGATGCGCCGACACCCACGAACATTTCAACGAAATCAGAACCCGAAATAGTAAAGAACGGAACTTTAGCTTCACCCGCGATGGCTTTCGCCAACAGCGTTTTACCGGTCCCTGGAGGCCCCACCATCAGGACACCTTTCGGGATTTTGCCGCCCAGCTTCTGGAAACGACTTGGCTCACGCAGGTATTCAACCAACTCACCCACTTCTTCTTTTGCTTCGTCACAACCCGCGACATCCGCAAATGTGGTCTTGATCTGGTCTTCCGTCAGCATGCGCGCCTTACTTTTACCGAACGACATGGCACCTTTGCCACCTCCGCCCTGCATTTGGCGCATGAAGAAGATCCAGACGCCAATAAGAAGCAGCATCGGGAACCAGGATATGAAGATCGAAGCCAGCAAGCTCGGTTCTTCCGGCGGCTCACCTACCACCTTGACGTTTTTAGTCAGAAGGTTATCAAGCAGCTTAGGATCGTTCACCGGGATGTAAGTCGTGTAACGGTTACTATCTTTCTTGGTAACGTTGATCTCACGTCCGTTGATACGCGCTTCGCGAACCTGGTCCTGATTGACCTCTTGCAGGAAGGTAGAATAATCCACCTTGCGGCCATTCGACTCGCTGGGCCCAAAGCTCTGGAATACTGACATCAGCACAACGGCAATGACCAGCCAGAGAATTAGGTTTTTCGCCATGTCACTCAAGGGATTAACCTCACATTACAACTGTGTTAAAAACAGCGTCAGGATACTCTATATCCAGTTTCATTCAAACTTTCGCCTGAAATCTACCGGTTATCATTTTCGCCCGGACGCTACAATATACACTTCACGAGAACGCGCTCGGGAAGAGTCCGGCTTACGAACTTTCACCTTCGCAAACAGGGAGCGAATTTCCTTCAGATACTCCTCGAAACCTTCGCCTTGAAACACCTTCACAACAAAACTACCACCAGGCGCTAGTACATCACGACACATTTCTAACGCTAGCTCCACCAAATACATGGCGCGGGGGATATCCACCGCCGGTGTTCCACACATATTTGGTGCCATATCTGACATGACAACCTGGACCTTACTATCACCTACGCGTTCAAGTAACGCTTTCAGCACTAATTCATCACGAAAATCGCCCTGAAGGAAGTCCACACCAACGATTGGATCCATCGGTAAAAGATCGCATGCGATGATTCGTCCCGTTCCACCGATCTGCGTTACAGCATACTGAGACCATCCTCCGGGTGCTGCACCGAGGTCGACAACGGTCATTCCCGGTTTAAAAAGTTTGTCACTTTGCTGTATTTCATCAAGTTTAAACCAGGCGCGGGAACGTAACCCCTTTTTCTGCGCCTGGAGAACATATTTATCGCTAAAGTGTTCCTGGAGCCAGCGGCTGGAGCTGGCAGAACGCTTTTTACCTGTCATTTAACATTTCCGTCCTGGTTCATCGTAACGTGCCTGTGACGTAAATTTCTACGCAGCTATTTGGCGATATAAGGGAGATGGCGGTAGAATGAACCGTTTTCAATCCCAACGTAAGCAAAAATATACGATGAATCTGAGTACTAAACAAAAACAGCACCTTAAAGGTCTGGCACATCCGCTCAAGCCTGTAGTTATGCTTGGCAACAATGGTTTGACCGAAGGGGTGCTTGCCGAGATTGAACAAGCGCTGGAACACCACGAGCTGATCAAGGTGAAAATCGCCTCTGAAGACAGAGACACTAAAACCCTGATCGTGGAAGCCATCGTGCGCGAAACCGGTTCCTGTAACGTACAGGTCATCGGTAAAACGCTGGTGCTCTATCGCCCGTCTAAAGAGCGTAAAATCTCGCTGCCACGCTAAGAATATCCTGAATCGAACACATTATCTGTGTAAAACGAGGGATTTCTGTTAGCAGGTGAGCAAAATGCCATGCTCTTTGAGTTGATAAAAGGCCGCTATGCGGCCTTTTTCCTTTCTTTACAATGTATCAACATCTTAGTAGAGATGCGAATTACAGGTACTCAACCTTGATAATTTCGTACTCTACTTCGCCACCCGGTGTACGGATAACGACAACATCATCTTGCTCTTTACCAATCAAACCACGAGCAATAGGTGAGTTCACAGAAATTAAATTCTGCTTAAAATCTGCCTCGTCGTCACCCACGATGCGGTAAGTCTGCTCTTCATCATTATCCAGGTTCAACACCTTCACAGTGGAACCAAAGATCACGCGGCCATTGTTCGGTATCTTAGTGATGTCGATGACCTGTGCATTAGACAATTTAGCTTCGATATCTTTGATCCGACCTTCGCAGAATCCTTGCTGCTCACGCGCGGCGTGATATTCCGCATTCTCTTTCAAATCGCCATGCTCACGCGCGTCTGCGATAGCAGCGATAATTTCAGGGCGACGGACGGATTTCAGAAAATCCAGCTCTTCGCGTAGTTTTTCAGCACCACGTAAGGTCATCGGAATAGCTTGCATTGTTATACCTCTTAAACATTCCTGTTGGGGGAAGCGTCACCTACCCCGGCCCCTGTACTCATGTCTATCAATGCCATGAGTGAGCCAGAAGCAAAAAGAAAACCGACCCGGAAGCAAAGCCCCAGGCCAGCAGCAATTTTTCATTTTGATAAGTATTTTACCCTGAAGTTCACTATGGGTCATCGTTTACTTTGCAGGGGGTTGCGCCGTAGTATGGCGGTTTGTTTCCGGGTTGTTAGCGCGAGATTATGCGATTTTCCAGATTTATCATCGGATTGACTGCCAGTATAACGTTCACCGCTCAGGCCGCGAATGTTGATGAATACATTAATCAGTTGCCAGCTGGGGCTAACCTTGCACTGGTTGTACAAAAAATCGGGGCACAAGCACCCGAGATAGACTATCACAGCCAGCAAATGGCGCTGCCTGCCAGTACCCAGAAAGTGATCACTGCACTTGCTGCACTGCTCCAGTTGGGGCCGGATTTTCGTTTTACCACTACGCTAGAGAGCAAAGGTAACGTTAATGACGGCGTACTGAAAGGCGATCTTATCGCCCGGTTTGGCGGCGATCCAACCTTTAAACGCCAGGATATCCGCAATATGGTTGCGGTATTGAAAAAATCGGGCATTCAGAAAATCGACGGTAATGTGCTGATCGACACGTCGATTTTTGCCAGCCATGATAAAGCACCGGGCTGGCCATGGAACGACATGACACAGTGTTTTAGCGCACCGCCGGCAGCGGCGATTGTCGACCGCAACTGCTTCTCTGTTTCGCTCTATAGCGCCCAAAAACCGGATGATCTCGCATTCATTCGGGTCGCGTCCTATTACCCGGTCACCATGTTCAGCCAGGTTCGCACCCTGGCAAAAGGCTCACCGGATGCACAGTATTGCGAGCTGGATGTCGTACCTGGCGACCTTAATCGCTTTACGCTCACTGGCTGCCTGACACAGCGTACCGATCCGCTGCCCCTGGCATTCGCTATTCAGGACGGTGCGAGCTACGCTGGCGCAATCCTTAAAGACGAACTGAAACAAGCTGGCATAACCTACTCGGGCACGCTTTTGCGTCAGACTCAGGCCAATCAACCCGGTACAGTCATCGCCAGCAAGCAGTCTGCACCTCTGCATGACCTGCTTAAGATTATGCTGAAAAAATCGGACAACATGATTGCCGATACTGTCTTTCGTATGATTGGACATGCACGTTTCGGCGTGCCTGGAACATGGCGAGCGGGATCCGATGCCGTACGTCAGATCCTGCGTCAGCAGGCCGGGATCGACCTTGGCAATACGATTGCCGTCGATGGTTCAGGGTTATCGCGCCATAATTTGATTTCCCCGGCAACAATGATGCAAGTTCTTCAGTACATTGCTCAACACGACACTGAGCTAAACTTTATCTCAATGCTGCCTCTTGCCGGGTACGACGGCTCACTCCAGTACCGCGCAGGTCTTCATGCTGCGGGTGTAGATGGTAAAGTCTCAGCGAAAACAGGTTCACTGCAAGGGGTGTACAACCTTGCAGGCTTTATCACTACTGCCAGCGGCCAACGCATGGCTTTTGTGCAGTATCTTTCCGGCTATGCCGTCGAACCGACAGACCAGCGAAATCGTCGTATCCCACTGGTACGCTTCGAGAGCAGGCTCTATAAGGACATCTACCAGAATAACTAGTGATGAAACTACTCATTGTTGAAGACGATTTATTGCTCCAGGAAGGGCTGGCTCTTGCACTCACGAGTGAAGGATACGCACTGGACTGTGCGGCTACCGCCGCAGAAGCAGACTCACTGATCCAAAGTGGTGAGTACAGCCTGGTGATCCTGGATTTGGGTTTGCCTGACAAAGACGGTGCAACGCTATTGAGTCAATGGCGTCGACGCGGTGTAAGTAATCCCGTACTGATCCTGACAGCACGCGATGCACTTGAAGACCGAATCAACGGACTGGACTCCGGTGCTGATGACTATCTGGTAAAACCCTTTGCTCTGGCAGAATTACAGGCGCGTGCCCGCGCCTTGATTCGTCGTTATCAGGGACACAGTGATAATCAGCTTACCGATGGCGATCTCACGCTAAACCTGCAAACCCAGCAGGTGTTACGTCAATCTCAGCCGGTTGAAGTCACTCCAAAAGAATTCGCGTTGTTAGCACGCCTGATAATGCGTTCTGGCCAAACGGTGCACCGCGAAACATTACAGCAGGACATCTATTCCTGGCAGGACGATCCGGGATCAAACACGCTTGAAGTTCATATTCATAACCTGCGGCGTAAGCTGGGCAAAGACAGAATCAAAACTGTTCGCGGTGTTGGCTATCGCCTGGAGAGCCAGAAATGAACAGCATGCGTCGGCGATTAATGGTGCTGCTGGCGCTAATTCTGCTCTTCTTCCAGTTGATCAGCGTCGTCTGGCTCTGGCACGAAAGCCGCGAGCAAATCAGCTTTCTGGTCAATGAAACACTCTCAGCAAAATCACGAAATCATCATGTAGAGAAAGAAATCAGGGAAGCAATCGCTTCGTTGCTGGTTCCTTCTCTGGTGATGGTGAGTTTCACCTTGCTCTTCTCCTTCTGGGCCGTGACCTGGATAACGCGGCCACTTAACAAATTGCGCGATAGCCTTGCTAACCGTTCAGCGGATAATCTCACTCCTCTTCCTATGTATTCTGATATGGAAGAGATTGGGGCCGTCACCACCTCCTTAAATCAGTTACTGGCCCGGCTCGACCATACGATCCAGCAGGAACGCCTGTTTACCGCCGATGCCGCCCATGAACTACGTACGCCACTGGCAGGCATCCGCCTTCACCTTGAGCTAATGGCCCAGTCAGGCACTGCGCAAGCGACTTCGCTGGTTAATCGTATCGATCAGCTCATGCACACCGTAGAACAACTTCTGATGCTGGCTCGAGCAGGACAGGCGATGGCGAGCGGCCACTACGATACCGTGCGCTGGACCGAGAATATTATTACGCCGTTATCACTGGAGCATGATTTCAGAGAGCACAATGTCGTTTGGCCTGCCAATAGCGAACTGATCGTTCAGGGAGATGCGGTTTTATTACGATTGATGTTGCGTAACTTACTGGAGAATGCTGCCCGGTATAGCCCGGAAAAGACAACTATTACCGTCTCACTGGAAGCGGTCGACGGAGGAACACAGGTCAGTGTGCGTGATCAAGGTCCGGGCATTGACGAAGCGCACAGGCAGTCGATAACCGAACCTTTCCGCCGACTGGATCAACGTTATGGAGGGAGCGGGCTTGGGTTAAGCATCGTTCAGCGTATTGTTCAACTCCATCACGGCAAACTCACGCTTGATAACCACCCTGATGGCGGGCTGTTAGTCAGTTGCTGGTTACCCTCAACATTGAGTTAAAAAAAAGCCCCCTTTGAACAGGGGGCTTTTTGCAGGAATTAGTGCTTGTAGATGAATTCGACGCCTTCTTCGTCGTCTTCATCCCAATCATCATCCCAGTCTTCATCATCTTCTTCAGTTTCCAGCTCTTCGAGCTGCTGGCGATGGTAGTCATCCCACATGAATTCCACTTTTTCAGGCTGTTTAACATCTTCAGCCTGAGCAACTGGATTCTCGATGATAAAGGTCATCACATCCCAGCACAGATCTTTCACGCCGACCTGGCTTGCAGCGGAAATCAGGTAGTATTTCTCTTCCCAACCCATCGCTTCAGCAATCGCTTTCGCTTTCGCCTCAGCTTCTGCTTTATCCATCAGGTCGATTTTGTTAAAGACCAGCCAGCGTGGCTTAGATGCCAGCTTATCGCTGTATTTTTCCAGCTCGCCAATGATGATACGGGCGTTCTCAACCGGGTCAGAACCGTCGATTGGGTCGATATCAATGAGATGCAGCAACACACGGCAACGCTCGAGGTGTTTCAGGAAACGGATCCCCAGACCTGCACCTTCAGCAGCCCCTTCTATCAGACCTGGAATATCTGCAACCACGAAGCTCTTCTCGTTATCCATACGAACAACGCCAAGGCTTGGTACAAGCGTGGTAAATGGATAATCCGCCACTTTCGGCTTGGCTGCAGAAACAGCGCGGATGAAAGTCGATTTACCCGCGTTTGGCATACCCAGCATACCGACGTCTGCCAGCAGCATCAGCTCCAGTTGCAGGTCGCGTTTGTCGCCCGGCGTCCCCATCGTCTTCTGGCGCGGAGAACGGTTCACAGATGATTTAAAACGACTGTTGCCCAGGCCATGCCAACCGCCCTTTGCCACCATCAGACGCTGACCATGCTTGGTCATATCACCCATGGTTTCACCAGTCCCCTGGTCGATGACACGTGTACCTACAGGTACTTTGATAGTGACATCCTTACCACGTTTGCCAGTACAATCGCGGCTCTGGCCATTTTGGCCACGTTCAGCACGGAAGGACTTTTCAAAGCGGTAGTCGATCAGTGTATTGAGGTTTTCGTCCGCCTCTAACCACACGTCACCACCATCACCGCCGTCGCCGCCGTCAGGACCGCCACGGGGTATATATTTTTCACGGCGGAAGCTCACGCAACCATTACCGCCATCACCTGCTACCACCAGGATCGTTGCTTCATCAACAAACTTCATTTTACTCTCCGTAAATCATTCGCCTGAGCGGGGGACAACTACAACCGCTTCATTTTTGCGCCAACGCCCCCAGAGACGATGACCAATGGCGGAATACATCGCGCCCGCAACCACGACAAACGCACCGAGATAACCCAACAGGTTTAACATCGGCTTGACGAAGAAATCGGGCCAGGCCATTGATAACAAATCTGAAAATAACAGCGTAAACAGCGGAGTCAGCGTAATTAACGCACTCACCTGCGCTGCCTGCCAACGCGCCATAGCTTCAGCTAGCGCGCCATAACCGACCAGCGTATTAAGCCCACAGAAAATGAGGCACGCCAGTTGCCAGTCGCTTAGCTGAGAAATCACACCCGGCTTTGCTAACGGCAATAATGCTATTGTACACAAAGTGTACAGTAAAAAGAGGATCTGCTGTGAGGCTAGTCTACGCAATAACACCTTTTGCGCGACGCCGTAGCTCACCCATACTGTTGCCGCGCCTACACCAAAAATCACACCCCAGGTGTAATCTGTCAGGCGGGTAAAAATTTCTACCAAACTGGTGTTAAAGAACATCACCAGGCCACACAACAGCATACTCGCCCCGACAATCTGCGTGCCGCGCATCTTCTCTTTCAGGATGAAGACACTGGCGACCATCATGCCAACGGGTGAAAGTTGACCGATCACCTGCGACGCGGTAGGGCTAAGATATTGCAGGGAAGAACTGAACAGAATGAAATTACCGAACAGACCACCTGTTGCAATGGCAAGCAGCACAAGCCAACGAGGTTTGCGAAAAACCCGCAGTGGCGGAAGCTTTCCTTTGATAGCCAGGATAGCACCAAGGCCAATGCTTGCCATCAGGAAGCGATAGAACACCACCGTAGGGGGTTCCATCACTTCCAAAACCTGCTTCATTGCAATTGGCAATGCCCCCCAGCATATCGCTGTTGTAAGCGCCAAAAGGATACCAATGCCGGCCTGCTGCTTCATGCCCGTTTTCCCTGCAGAAAATTTTACGGACTTCTAATGTAAAAAGCCCCGCAACACGTTGCGGGGCTTTAATCCGTTACCGGACCACGAAAAACTTACTCAGCAACGATGCTGATGTATTTACGGTTGTTCGGGCCTTTAACTTCAAATTTCACTTTACCGTCTGCTTTAGCAAACAGAGTGTGGTCACGACCGCAACCTACGTTGTTGCCAGCGTGGAATTTAGTACCACGTTGACGAACGATGATGCTACCCGCCAGAACGGATTCGCCACCGAAACGCTTAACGCCGAGGCGTTTAGCTTCTGAATCGCGACCGTTACGAGTTGAGCCGCCAGCCTTTTTATGTGCCATTTAAATCTCTCCTCAGGTCTTAGGCGCTGATGCCAGTAATTTTCACATCAGTGAACCACTGACGATGGCCCTGCTGCTTACGGTAGTGTTTACGACGACGAAACTTAACGATTTTAACTTTCTCGCCACGACCATGAGCAACAACTTCAGCTTTGATAACGCCGCCATCAACGAAAGGAACGCCGATTTTGACTTCTTCACCGTTTGCGATCATCAGCACTTCAGCGAATTCAACAGATTCGCCAGTTGCGATGTCCAGCTTTTCCAGGCGAACGGTCTGACCTTCGCTTACTCGGTGTTGTTTACCACCACTTTGGAAAACCGCGTACATATAGAACTCCGCTTCCGCGCACATCCTCGTATGATTCAGAGTGCGCTATAAATATTCACAATAGGGCGCGAATATTACGCAAAACACGAGCCTTTGACAAGTGCTACCGTCAATACATGAAGAAAAAAAACACAACACGCACGGTAACGTTTATCTGAGCCATTTTTTCAGTACAATCAGAGGTACTATTGATAAACTGAAACCCTTCGTTAACCCATTTGTAATGGGATAAACAGGATAAAAAGCCCGGCTTTTGCGATGAATCTAGAAAAAATCAATGAGTTAACCGCGCAAGATATGGCGGGTGTAAATGCAGCAATCCTGGAGCAACTCAACTCTGACGTTCAGCTGATCAATCAGTTAGGTTATTACATCGTCAGCGGCGGCGGTAAACGCATTCGTCCTATGATTGCCATTCTGGCTGCAAGAGCCGTGGGTTATCAGGGAAATGCTCATGTCAGCATTGCTGCCCTGATCGAATTTATCCACACCGCCACACTATTGCATGATGACGTGGTAGACGAATCGGATATGCGTCGTGGAAAAGCCACCGCAAACGCGGCCTTTGGCAACGCTGCCAGCGTTTTGGTGGGGGATTTTATCTATACCCGTGCCTTCCAGATGATGACCCGTCTTGGCTCATTAAAAGTGCTGGAAGTCATGTCTGAGGCCGTTAATGTGATCGCTGAAGGCGAAGTCCTTCAGTTGATGAATGTTAACGATCCGGACATCACTGAAGAAAACTACATGCGTGTGATTTACAGTAAAACCGCGCGTCTGTTTGAAGCAGCAGCACAGTGTTCTGGTATTCTTGCCGACTGCACGGAAGAACAAGAGCGTGGCCTGCAAGACTATGGTCGCTATCTGGGTACAGCATTCCAGCTGATTGATGATTTACTGGACTACAGCGCCGATGGTGAAACGCTGGGCAAAAATGTGGGTGATGACCTGAATGAAGGTAAACCGACCTTGCCGCTTCTCCACGCCATGCGCAATGGCTCCCCGGACCAGGCAAAAATGATCCGTGAAGCTATCGAACAAGGGAATGGTCGACATCTTCTTGAACCAGTACTGGAAACAATGGCTATCTGTGGTTCGCTTGCCTGGACGCGACAGCGTGCGGAAGAAGAAGCAGATAAAGCAATTTCTGCCATTCAGGTGATTCCAGACAGCCCATGGCGGGATGCCCTCATCGCCCTTGCCCACATCGCAGTACAACGCGATCGCTAGCCTTTCACGCTCTCCCCGCAGCCCTTGCGGGGAGATTCCAATAAGCGCCAATAAACACCATATTCATATTAAATCATCAGCTTACATGCCGCATGAATAAAGCTGCGCCATATTCTGAATATTGCTTCCAGTAACTCGAACTTTTTAGAACCCGTGTTCGAAGAAGGTATAGTAACGCTGTTATTTCATGAGAAATGACGTGGAAGGTATACGAACACAAGGACAGCATATGGATACGAAATTTATCGACTGGCATTCAGCCGATATTATCGCGGCGCTACGTAAAAAAGGGACATCGCTGGCGGCGGAATCTCGTCGCAGTGGGTTAAGTTCTTCGACACTTGCGAATGCACTGACTCGCCCGTGGCCAAAAGGGGAATTGATTATCGCAACCGCACTGGAAACACATCCGTGGGTAATCTGGCCATCGCGTTATCACGATCCCATCACACATGAGTTTATCGACAGAACACGCATGATGCGTAACAGAAGACAAGAACAAGCCCAAAAGAGCTGATAGTTGTATTTTAACAGGAACAGCAACCCCCCGGTCATCTCTGGCAGGGGGCTGCCGGAACGATTACTCGCCCTTCACACGTTCGATATTCGCACCTAACGCACGCAGTTTATCTTCGATGCGCTCATAGCCACGATCGATATGATAAATACGATCAACAATCGTCGTACCTTCGGCAATACAACCCGCCAGTACCAGGCTCGCAGAAGCGCGGAGATCGGTTGCCATCACCTGCGCACCCGACAGTTTTTCTACTCCATGGCAAATCACGGTGTTGCTTTCAATTTCAGCACGTGCGCCCATACGGATAAGTTCCGGTACGTGCATGAAACGGTTTTCAAAAATCGTTTCAGTAATGAATCCCGTCCCTTCAGCCACCAGGTTCAGCAGGGTAAACTGCGCCTGCATATCCGTCGGGAAAGCTGGATGCGGAGCCGTGCGGACATTAACCGCTTTCGGACGTTGACCATGCATATCCAGGCTGATCCAGTCTTCACCGGTTTCGATATCAGCACCAGCATCACGCAGCTTAGCCAACACGGCATCAAGCGTATCAGGCTGAGCATTGCGGCATACAATTTTGCCACCCGAAATAGCCGCAGCGATCAGGAATGTGCCTGTTTCGATACGGTCAGGCAGAACACGGTAAACACCACCACCCAGACGTTCAACACCTTCGATCGTAATGCGATCGGTTCCCTGGCCGGTGATCTTAGCGCCCAACGCAACGAGGAAGTTCGCTGTGTCGACAATTTCAGGCTCACGCGCGGCGTTCTCAATAACTGTCGTTCCTTCAGCCAGCGTTGCCGCAGACATGATCGTTACCGTCGCACCTACGCTCACTTTATCCATTACAATGTGTGCGCCTTTTAAACGACCATTGACGGATGCTTTAACGTAACCTTCTTCGAGTTTGATCTCTGCGCCCAGTTTTTCCAGACCAAAGATGTGCAGATCAACCGGACGAGCACCAATTGCACAACCACCAGGCAGAGACACCTGGCCCTGACCAAAACGCGCCACCAACGGACCAAGGGCCCAGATAGAAGCACGCATAGTTTTCACCAGATCATACGGCGCACAAAAGATGTTAACGTTGCTGGCATCGATCCAGACTGAGCCATTGCGCTCTACTTTCGTACCCAACTGGCTGAGCAGTTTCATGGTCGTGTCGATGTCTTTCAGTTTCGGTACGTTCTGGATTTCTACCGGTTCTTCTGCGAGCAGCGCTGCAAAGAGGATAGGCAGCGCGGCGTTTTTGGCGCCAGAAATTGTGACTTCGCCCTGGAGACGCGTTGGCCCCTGTACACGAAATTTGTCCATGATATTGCTCTCTTATAAATTCAACCGTGCCGCGAGCCTGAAGCTCTCAGCTCAAAAACCGTTTAGCTTGCGATCGCGAGCCCACTCTTGCGGCGTGAACGCTTTAATCGACAGGGCGTGGATGCGGTTATCCGCAATGTATTCCATCAGTGGCGCGTAGACAGCCTGCTGTTTCTTCACACGGCTCATACCGTCGAAAATCTCACCCACAGCAATAACCTGGAAGTGACTGCCATCGCCAGAAACGTGGGCTTCCTGAAGGGAGAGTGCATTCATCAGCACTGTCTGGATTTCATTATTTTCCATGGGTTCTATATCATCTGATCGTGAAAACAAGCCCAACATCTTAGAGCAAAGTTGCGCCGTCTTAAACAAACAAAAAGCCCCGACAATGAAACAGTCAGGGCTTTCAGAAGTAACGTACTGAAAAAGTTAGCGAGGTAATACGTCGTCAGGCAAATTATAGAGCTGTGCAAGAGTCACTACATTGTCGCTGACGCCTGAAAGCGTAACGTGTGCGCCCTGCTTTTTACCCACCGCAACCAAATGCGTCAACAACGCAATACCTGCCGTATCCACACGAGAAACGCCGCTTAAATCAATCAATTGAATGCCTTGCATCGCTTCATGCCGCGCATCCCAAAGAGGATTCAGCAGATCCTGATCAAGCTCGCCAGACAGCCGTAATGTGTCACCTTCACGCGACCAGCTTAATTGCTGCGGCATTACTTTTTCTCGTCCAGAGTAATTTTCTGACGGGAGATGGACTGTAATTGCGCAGTCAAACCGTCAATGCCTTTGGTGCGTAGCAGATCGCTCCACTCATTCTGTTTCGTGGTAACCATACTCACCCCTTCAGCGATCATGTCATACGCCTGCCAGTTTCCCGTCTGGCTGTTTTTACGCCACTGAAAATCAAGACGAACCGGCGGCCGACCATTAGGGTCCAGAATAGTTACGCGAATAGGAATAATGGTTGCATCGCCCAGCGGTTGCTCTGGCGCGATCTGATAAGTCTGGCCATGGTACATCGCCAGTGCCTGACCATAGGCCTGTTTCAGATATTCCCGGAAAGCGGCAAAGTAGGCATCACGCTGAGCAGGCGTCGCATCTTTATAATAACGCCCTAACACAAGCGCACCGGCGTATTTGATTTGTACGTAAGGCAACAGTTCCTGATCGACCACTTCACGCAAATAATCCGGATTAGCACGAATTTTTGATTGTTCATTTTTCAAACGGTCAAACGTTTTCTGTGCAGCTTCATCCATCTGTTTATACGGATTAGTCGCATCAGCGGCAATTGCTGCCGTCAGGGGGGCGATCATCAACATCGCAACCATTAACAGTCGTTTAATCATAAATTACTTCTCCTGCGATGAATTCGTTGTGCCTTGAGCAGGCTCACTATCAGCTTTCTTATCATCACCACCTTTACTGCTGTAAAGGAACTGACCGATCATATCTTCCAGCACCATGGCTGATTTCGTATCCTGAATCACGCTACCGTCTTTAAGGATAGTCGTTCCCAGTTCAGGGTCCTCAAAACCGACGTTTAGCGCCAGATATTGTTCGCCCAGAAGACCTGAAGTCCGGATAGAAAGCGAACTGGTATCAGGAATGTGGTTGTAACGTTCTTCAATATCCATCGCAACGCGTGGCAGGTAGGTTTTCTCATCCAGTGTGATATCTGCCACCCTTCCAATAACCACACCGCCAATACGCACCGGTGAGCGCGCCTTCAGCCCTCCGATATTATCGAACGTTGCGAAAATACGATAAGTAGGTTCGGTGCGAATGGACGTAATATCTGCGGCCCGCAGGCAGATAAACAGTGCAGCCAACAGTGCCAGCAACAGAAACACGCCTACCCAAATTTCATTTTTTCTCGTTTGCATGAACTCAATTCCCAAACATCAGTGCGGTGAGCACAAAATCCAGACCCAGTACGGCCAGCGACGAATGAACGACAGTACGTGTTGTTGCGCGGCTAATGCCCGCTGACGTTGGAATGGCATCATAGCCATTAAACAACGCAATCCAGGTGACCGTAATGGCAAATACAACGCTCTTAATCAGACAGTTAACTAAATCCATACGCAGGTCGATAGCATCCTGCATGGCAGACCAGAAGAAACCAGCATCAATCCCTTTCCAGTGTACACCGACCAGCGATCCCCCCCAGATACCCACTGCCACAAAGAGAATCGTCAGCAGAGGTAAAGAGATAACGCCCGCCCAAAAGCGAGGTGAGATCACCCGGCGTAGCGGATCAACCGCCATCATCTCCATACTGGAAAGTTGCTCAGTGGCGCGCATCAGGCCAATTTCTGCAGTTAACGCCGAACCCGCGCGCCCGGCAAACAGAAGTGCAGCAACCACAGGTCCCAGCTCACGCAGCAAGGAGAGTGCCACCAGCATGCCGAGGCTGGTTTCCGCACTGTAAGTCGTCAGAACGAGATAGCCCTGAAGCCCAAGCACCATACCGATAAACAGTCCGGAGACAATGATAATGATCATCGACAGAACGCCGACATTATAAAGCTGCCGCACCAGCAGAGGGGCATGCTTACGGAATTCCGGCTTGCCGACCAGCGCGTTGAATAACATCAATCCAGCGCGCCCGAACGTCCTGATGGTTTTTACGCCACGGTGTCCAAGAGCGGCCAACGCATTTAACAACATGAGTGGCTTAACTCCCTATTCCCAATAAATCGTCACGATAGTCACCCGATGGGTAGCGGAATGGCACAGGGCCATCCGCGATACCGTCCAGGAACTGTCGTACTCGTGGATCGCCATTCTCCTGCAAGGCATGAGCGCTACCGTGCGCGACGATCTTCTGGTCTGCCACAATATACGCGTAATCGGCAATGCTCAGTACTTCCGGCACGTCGTGAGATACCACGACACAGGTAACGCCCAGTGCACTGTTCAGCTCAGAAATGAGCTTCACCAGCACACCCATGGTGATAGGGTCTTGTCCGACGAAAGGTTCGTCAAACATAATTAAATCAGGTTCTAAGGCAATAGCACGCGCCAGTGCGGCACGCCGCGCCATGCCACCAGAAAGCTCTGATGGCATCAATTTAGCTGCACCACGTAAACCTACCGCTTCGAGTTTCATCATTACCGTGCTTTTAAGCAGCTCGGGGGGCAGACGCGTATGCTCACGCAGCGGGTAAGCCACGTTATCAAAGACGTTCATATCGGTGAATAATGCGCCTGACTGAAAGAGCATACTCATACGCTTGCGGACGGTGTAAAGACGCGAGCGCGACATGACCGGGATGTTCTCACCATCAAACAGGATCTCGCCGCTGTCTGGTGGGATCTGCCCACCAATAAGACGCAACAATGTCGTTTTACCGATCCCGGACGGGCCCATAATGGCCGTGATCTTACCACGCGGTACAGTCAGCGATATATCATCAAAGATCAATCGGTTGCCGCGAGAAAAGCTGACGCCACGGACATCGACTAAATTCGCCATAGTTTGGCTCATTTATGGTTCCTTTCTTACTCTACTTCACGTTAAGCACATCGCTTAAATCAGCCCTAATCTCAGCATTTTTACAGAATAATGCCTGGTGAGGTTAGCGAAAGCTGGCATTTGTTTTACTTTTCCGGCGCATAAAGTCAAAATTAGGAATTCGTTACGTCTCAGACTGTATGCAGCGCCAAAGATTCATTCGCTGTGGACCGGCGAGTATACCTGAATAAAGGACTTTTGATGCTTTTAGCAACGGCACTGTTAATAATTGGTTTACTTTTGGTGGTCTACAGTGCTGACCGTTTGGTATTTGCTGCATCGATCCTGTGCCGCCTTCTTGGCGTACCACCCATTATTATTGGATTAACGGTTGTCAGCGTTGGGACATCGCTTCCAGAAATTATCGTCGCTGTCTCAGCCTCGCTACACGGCCAGGTCGATCTTGCTATCGGCACTGCCATTGGCTCCAATATCGTCAATATTTTACTGATTCTTGGCCTGGCGGCATTACTGCACTCATTTCGCGTGCATTCTGATGTCTTGCGCCGTGAATTGCCGCTAATGTTAATCGTAAGTTTACTGGCAGGTTGCGTGCTTTATGACGGAGAGCTGAGCTATGGCGATGGCATCTTTTTGCTGACGCTGGCAGGAATATGGCTTCTGTATAGTGTGAAGATTGCCCGACTTGCGGAAAAACAAGGTGATGACAGCCTGATGCGTGAGCATATTGCCGAGCTACCGCGCGAAGGAACTTTACCTGTCGCGCTGCTTTGGCTTGGCGTTGCGCTCATTATCATGCCGATGGCAACACGTATGGTCGTGGATAACGCGACGGTGCTGGCGAACTATTTCGCCATGAGTGAACTGACGATGGGCCTGACCGTGATTGCCATTGGAACCAGCTTACCTGAACTGGCAACAGCCATTGCTGGCGCACGTAAAGGTGAAGATGATATCGCGATTGGCAATATCATTGGCTCAAACATTTTTAATATTGCGATCGTGACTGGCCTGCCAGCGCTGATATCGCCAGGGCCATTTAATCCACTGGCCTTCTCGCGCGATTACGGCGTGATGTTGCTGGTCAGTGTTATTTTTGCCCTGCTCTGCTGGCGACGAAAACAGCAGATAGGTAAAAGTGCAGGCGCATTGCTTACAGGTGGATTTATCGTATGGATGGCGATGCTGTACTGGCTGTCGCCTCTTCTCTCTGGGTAAACGGAAACGCATTATGTCGCAAATAGAATTGCAGCCGGATTTTGACTTTCAGAAAGCAGGCAAAGAAGTTCTGGAGATTGAACGTGAAGGTCTGGCGCAGTTAGATCAGTACATTAACCATGATTTCAGCCAGGCATGTGAGAAAATGTTCCACTGCTCAGGCAAAGTCGTGGTAATGGGCATGGGCAAATCGGGTCACATTGGCCGCAAGATGGCTGCAACCTTTGCCAGTACAGGCACATCGTCATTCTTTGTACATCCAGGTGAGGCCGCGCACGGTGACCTGGGGATGGTCACACCACAGGATATCGTGATTGCGCTGTCTAATTCCGGTGAGTCCAATGAAATACTGGCATTGATCCCTGTACTGAAACGACTGCAGGTTCCGCTTATCTGCATGACCAGTCGCCCGGAAAGCAGCATGGCCCGTGCCGCCGATATCCACCTGTGCGTCAAAGTCCCCAAAGAGGCATGTCCTCTCGGACTGGCCCCAACCTCCAGCACGACTGCCGCGCTGGTGATGGGTGATGCACTTGCCGTTGCGCTCCTCGAAGCCCGAGGTTTTACACCCGAAGATTTTGCGCTCTCTCATCCCGGCGGGGCGTTGGGACGCAAACTACTGCTTCGGGTAAACGACATTATGCATACAGGCGATGAGATCCCTCACGTCAGTAAAACTGCCTCACTTCGGGATGCATTACTGGAAATCACCCATAAAAATCTCGGTATGACTGTCATCTGTGATGAGCAGATGAAGATTGACGGGATTTTCACTGATGGCGACTTACGCCGTGTGTTCGATATGGGCGTTGATGTCCGGACATTGGGTATCGCCGATGTGATGACCCCCGGCGGAATTCGCGTTCGTCCAGGCACGCTGGCAGTGGATGTTCTCAACCTGATGCAGTCGCGCCACATCACCGCGGTAATGGTTGCCGATGGCGACCAACTGCTGGGTGTGGTACATATGCATGATCTGCTACGCGCTGGCGTAGTGTAATGAAGGATAAGACAATGAGTAATGCGGGTGCATCCCTTGCAACCTGTTATGGCCCGGTGAGTGCCCACATGATGGCGCAGGCGGAAAAGATCCGTCTGCTGATCCTGGATGTCGATGGCGTCCTCTCCGATGGCTTGATTTATATGGGCAATAATGGCGAAGAGCTGAAAGCATTTAATGTTCGTGATGGTTACGGTATTCGCTGCGCGCTCACATCGGGCATCGAAGTTGCTATCATCACCGGACGGAAGGCTAAACTGGTAGAAGACCGCTGTGAAACACTGGGCATTACCCATCTGTATCAGGGACAATCCGATAAGATGGTCGCGTTCAGGGATTTACTGACGAAACTGTCCATCGCGCCAGAACATGTTGCCTACGTCGGCGACGATCTGATCGACTGGCCAGTCATGGCTGAAGTGGGCCTGAGTATCGCGGTCGCGGATGCACATCCGCTGTTGATCCCGCGTGCCGACTACGTTACCCATATCAACGGTGGTCGTGGTGCTGTCCGTGAAGTATGCGATTTACTGCTGCTGGCGCAGGGTAAGCTTGATGAGGCCAAAGGGCAATCGATATGAGTAAAACCAGACGTTGGGTTATCATTCTGCTTTCACTTGTTGCATTGATCCTGATTGGCGTGAACCTTGCTGACCGTGACGATACGCCAACAGAAGTGGTCAACACTAATGATCCAACATATAAAAGCGATCACAGTGACACCGTGGTCTATAGCCCGGAAGGTGCGCTGAACTATCGCCTGATTGCCCAGCATGTTGAATATTTTTCGGAGCAAGGTGTTTCGTGGTTTACCCAGCCGGTAATGACTACCTTTGATACCGATAAAACACCGACATGGTCGATTAAAGCTGACAGAGCAAAATTGACAAATGACCGTATGCTTTATCTGTATGGTCATGTTGAGGTCAATGCCCTGACCGCAGACTCTCAACTGCGCAAAATTACTACGGATAATGCCCAGATCAACCTGGTCACTCAGGATGTCACTTCGCAGGATCTGGTCACATTGTACGGTACAACATTTAATTCCAGCGGTCTGAGAATGCGCGGGAACTTACGCAGCAAAAACGCCGAGCTGATTGAAAAGGTTAGAACCTCCTATGAAATTCAAAACAAACAAACTCAGCCTTAATTTCGTGATTGCCAGCGCACTGCTGGCCGCCAGTCTTCCCGCGCTTGCTGTGACTGGTGATACCGAACAACCGATTCATATTGAATCCGACACTCAGTCGCTTGATATGCAGGGTAACGTCGTCACCTTCACTGGCAACGTCGTCATGACCCAGGGCACAATCAAAATTAATGCCGATAAAGTGGTCGTCACCCGTCCGGGCGGCGAGCAGGGCAAAGAAATTATTGATGGCTATGGCAACCCTGCCACCTTCTATCAAATGCAGGATAACGGTAAGCCAGTAAAAGGCCGCGCCACACATATGCACTATGAGCTGGCGAAAGACCTTGTCATCCTGACAGGTAATGCTTATCTGGAACAACTGGATAGCAATATCACCGGTGACAAAATCACCTATCTGGTGAAAGAGCAGAAGATGCAAGCGTCCAGCGAGAAAGGCAAACGCGTGACAACCGTGCTTGTTCCATCACAGCTGCAGGACAAAGGCCAAAGCCAGGCCCCGGCACAGAAGAAGAGTAACTAATTCGTTATGGCAACATTAACTGCAAAGAACCTCGCCAAAGCCTATAAAGGCCGTCGCGTCGTAGAAGATGTCAGTCTGACCGTAAATTCTGGCGAAATTGTTGGCCTTTTAGGCCCTAACGGTGCAGGTAAAACCACTACATTTTATATGGTGGTGGGCATTGTCCCACGCGATGCAGGCAACATTATCATTGATGATGATGACATTAGCTTGCTGCCACTGCACGCGCGTGCGCGCCGTGGTATTGGCTATCTGCCTCAGGAAGCTTCCATTTTCCGCCGCTTGAGCGTCTTCGATAACCTGATGGCAGTCCTGCAGATCCGCGACGATCTTAGCGCCGAACAACGTCAGGATCGCGCCAACGAGTTGATGGAAGAGTTCCATATCGAACATCTGCGCGATAACCTTGGGCAGGCACTCTCTGGTGGTGAACGTCGCCGTGTCGAGATAGCTCGTGCGCTGGCTGCAAATCCTAAATTTATCCTTCTGGATGAGCCCTTTGCGGGTGTTGACCCCATATCGGTTATCGACATCAAACGCATTATTGAACACCTGCGCGATAGCGGGCTCGGCGTACTTATCACTGACCATAACGTCCGTGAAACGCTGGCTGTCTGCGAACGTGCATATATTGTTAGCCAGGGCCATCTGATTGCTCATGGCACGCCTCAACAGATCCTCGAAGATGAACATGTTAAGCGCGTGTACCTTGGGGAAGACTTCAGACTCTGATAGGGTAGAGGTATTGTCACGCCGAACCGGAGAATAATGCTCTGAACATGAAGCAAGGTTTGCAATTAAGGCTCAGCCAACAACTGGCAATGACGCCACAGCTACAGCAGGCTATTCGCCTGTTGCAACTGTCCACGCTAGAACTTCAGCAAGAACTCCAGCAAGCGCTGGATAGCAACCCATTGCTGGAGCAAACCGATCTTCATGACGAGGTAGAAACCCAGCAGACACAAGATACAGAAGCGCTCGACACCGTTGATGCTCTCGAACAAAAAGAGATGCCGGACGAGCTGCCTCTGGATGCCAGTTGGGATGAAATCTACACCGCAGGAACGCCATCTGGAACGCGCGTGGACTATCAGGACGACGAATTACCTGTCTATCAGGGTGAAACAACCCAGTCGTTGCAAGATTATCTAATGTGGCAAGTCGAGCTGACGCCGTTCTCTGACACCGATCGCGCTATTGCGACGTCCATTGTCGATGCCGTTGATGATACCGGTTATTTAACGGTGACGCTGGACGATATCCTGGAAAGCATCGGCAATGATGAGATTGATCTTGAAGAGATTGAAGCGGTTCTGAAACGTATCCAGCGCTTTGATCCGGTTGGCGTCGCCGCTAAAGATCTGCGCGACTGCCTGTTGATCCAGCTTTCTCAGTTTGCCAGGGAAACACCATGGATTGACGAGGCGCGATTAATCATCAGCGAACACCTGGATCTCCTGGCAAACCATGATTTCCGCACACTGATGCGCGTAACACGCCTGAAAGAAGACGTACTTAAAGAAGCGGTCAACCTGATCCAATCACTGGATCCGCGCCCTGGCCAATCGATCCAGACCAGTGAACCTGAATACGTTATCCCTGATGTGCTGGTCAGAAAACATAATGACCGATGGGTTGTCGAACTGAATTCTGACAGTATTCCTCGCCTGCAAATCAACCAGCAGTATGCTTCGATGTGTACCAGTGTGCGCAACGACTCTGACAATCAATACATTCGTAGCAACCTTCAGGAAGCACGATGGTTGATCAAAAGCCTGGAGAGCCGAAACGATACCCTGCTACGTGTAAGTCGCTGTATCGTTGAGCAACAGCAGGCATTCTTTGAGCAGGGTGAAGAGTTTATGAAACCGATGGTGCTGGCAGATATTGCTCAGGCCGTCGAGATGCATGAATCGACGATTTCCCGTGTGACCACACAAAAGTATCTGCACAGTCCACGCGGTATTTTTGAGCTTAAGTATTTCTTCTCCAGTCATGTGAATACCGAAGGCGGTGGCGAAGCCTCGTCGACGGCGATTCGCGCACTGGTGAAGAAGTTGATCGCCGCGGAAAATCCCGCGAAGCCACTGAGTGACAGTAAGTTAACCACCATGCTGTCCGATCAGGGTATTATGGTGGCACGCCGTACTGTTGCGAAGTATCGAGAGTCTTTATCCATTCCGCCGTCTAACCAGCGTAAACAACTGGTCTGACACAACCGATAAGGAAGACACTATGCAGCTCAACATCACAGGACACAATGTCGAAATTACTGATGCTTTACGCGATTTTGTGAATGCTAAATTCGCGAAACTTGAGCAGTATTTCGAAAGGATAAACCAGGTCTACATTGTGTTAAAAGTGGAGAAAGTGACTCATATCTCGGACGCAACCCTGCATGTTAATGGGGGCGAGCTTCATGCCAGTGCGGAAGGGCAAGACATGTATGCGGCTATCGACGGCTTGATTGACAAGCTTGCGCGACAGCTTAATAAACATAAAGATAAACTAAAACAACACTAATTGTCCGGGCAGTTAACGGGTGCAGGAAGGCCTGTTGTGAAACACAACGGGCCATTTGTACAGTTAGCGCTTAGGTGAAATTATGATGAACAACGATTCCGCTCTCCAACTGAGCAACGTCCTTAACCAGGAATGTACCCGCAGTGGTGTCCACTGCCAGAGCAAAAAACGTGCGCTGGAAATCATCAGTGAACTGGCTGCAAAACAGCTGGGCCTACCACCGCAGGTCGTGTTCGAAGCTATTCTGACCCGTGAAAAAATGGGCAGTACTGGCATCGGCAACGGCATTGCAATTCCTCATGGCAAGCTGGAAGAAGATACCTTGCGTGCCGTCGGTGTTTTTGTACAACTGGAAACACCTATCGCCTTTGACGCCATTGATAACCAGCCGGTCGATCTCCTCTTCGCACTGTTGGTTCCGGCCGATCAGACAAAAACCCATCTGCACACGCTTTCTCTGGTCGCCAAACGCCTGGCAGATAAAACCATTTGCCGCCGACTGCGCTCAGCCCAAAGTGATGAAGAGCTGTATCAAATTATCACTGAAGCAGAAGGCAGTCAGGATGATGCATAACAATGAGATGGCCTTCACATCTGTTGTCCTGAGGAGAACCGGAACATGGTGTTGATGATTGTCAGCGGTCGCTCGGGGTCCGGGAAATCCGTCGCCCTTCGTGCGCTCGAGGATATGGGCTTTTACTGCGTGGATAACCTGCCGGTTGTGCTGCTGCCCGACCTTGCGCGGACGCTTGCAGACAGACAAATCTCTGCTGCCGTCAGTATCGACGTCCGTAACATGCCTGAATCACCTGAAGTCTTTGAGCAGGCAATGAATAGCCTGCCAGAAGCCTTCTCACCGCAACTGCTGTTCCTCGACGCAGATCGGAACACGCTTATCCGTCGTTACAGTGATACACGCCGTTTGCATCCACTTTCCAGTAAAAATCTGTCCCTGGAGAGCGCGATCGACGAAGAGAGCGATCTGCTGGAGCCGCTGCGCTCACGTGCAGATCTGATTGTCGACACATCAGAGATGTCAGTTCATGAACTGGCCGAAATGCTGAGAACGCGTTTGCTGGGTAAACGTGAGCGTGAACTGACGATGGTGTTTGAGTCCTTTGGCTTTAAACATGGTATTCCCATCGATGCGGATTATGTTTTTGATGTGCGCTTCCTGCCTAACCCGCACTGGGACCCTAAATTACGCCCAATGACCGGCCTTGATAAGCCCGTCGCAGCATTCCTCGACAGACACACAGAAGTTCACAATTTTATCTACCAGACGCGAAGCTACCTTGAGCTATGGTTACCTATGCTGGAGACAAACAATCGTAGCTACCTGACAGTGGCGATTGGTTGTACTGGCGGTAAACATCGTTCGGTTTATATTGCCGAGCAACTGGCCGATTACTTCCGTTCACGCGGAAAGAACGTTCAGTCCCGTCATCGCACGCTGGAAAAACGTAAAACATGACTGTAAAACAAACTGTTGAGATCACCAATAAGCTAGGTATGCATGCACGCCCGGCAATGAAGTTGTTTGAACTGATGCAGGGATTTGAAGCAGAGGTTCTGTTGCGTAACGATGAGGGAACAGAAGCAGAAGCCAATAGCGTCATTGCACTACTGATGCTCGATTCTGCGAAAGGTCGACAGATTGAAGTCGAAGCGACCGGCCCGCAGGAAGAAGAAGCTCTGGCTGCCGTCATTGCGTTATTTAATGCCGGGTTCGACGAAGACTGAACTTCTTACCCTCTCCCGCCAGGAGAGGGACATCAATACAGTTTATGCTCCACCATAAAGCTCTCCCCACCCAGTTGCCTCATCTGACGCATTATCCATGCCTGACGGCTGCGTACATATCCTGAAGGTGCATTCACCTTAAAACGGATCGGATTCGGTAGAACGGCGGCAAGTAGCGCCGCCTCGGAGAGTGTCAGCCTGCTGGCAGGTTTATGGAAGTAGCGTTGCGCCGCCGCTTCCACGCCAAATACACCCTCACCAAACTCCGCAATATTCAGGTAGACGGTCAAAATACGCTTTTTGCTCCAGACGGTTTCCATTCCGAGCGTCAAACCCGCTTCCAGTCCTTTTCGTAACCAGCTACGCCCGTCCCACAAAAACAGATTTTTGGCCGTCTGCTGTGACAATGTCGACGCACCTCGAACGCGATTCTCATGACGTTCGTTGTGCGCCAGCGCTTTCTCAATGGCCGCCACGTCAAAACCCCAGTGTTCCGGGAATTTCTGATCTTCTGCTGCAATGACCGCCAGCCCCATCAGCGGTGACATTTCATCCATGCTCACCCAATCAGAGTGCGCAACATAGCTGAAATCGCCCGATACCCATGCACCAAGCTGGCGTTCGATCATCACTGCGGAAAAGGGAACGGGCACAACACTGAATAACGCAATACCGCCCCCCCAGAATACGGCGAGCACCAGGACAATGCGGAGCAGGAGATGTTTTACCCATGCGCTCACTGCAAATTTGCGACTCATTCAGTCAGAACCAGCACTCGATCCACCAGCTTTTCAATACCCGTTGCGGCTTCCACAATATTCTGCGCGAGCATATACGCTGGCGTGGTGACAATCTTGTTATCTTCATCAACAACAATATCGTCAACCGGGCAAGGAACATGCTCGCCCCCCATGTCCTCGATAATTTCAGCCGTATCAATATCCGTTCCAATGGTCAGGCGTAGCGGGAAATCAAAGATTTTAGGTAGCATCGCTGGCGCAATACAGATAAAACCCAGCGGCTTACCGGCACTATGCATCGCCAATGCCAGCGCTTTCAACTCGCTATCAACATGGCATTCACTTCCCTGGGAGGCAAAGGTGCTTAAATTTTTTGCCGCGCCAAAACCGCCTGGCACAATGAGTGCATCCAGTGCAGTCGCATTTGCCTGTGCCAGAGGCTGGATGTTGCCTCGGGCAATGCGCGCCGCTTCAGTCAGAACGTTACGGGTCTCCGGCATCACTTCGCCTGTTAAATGATTGATAACATCTACCTGATTTTTATCCGGAGCAAAACAAATCACTTCTGCGCCATGCCGGGCTAATGCCAGCAACGTTAATACCGATTCATGTATTTCTGCACCGTCGTAAACACCGCATCCACTCAGCACAACACCAATCTTTTTCATCATGACGATCCTTCTTTGCAACCCACTGACGGACATTAATAATTCTGATTAAACCGCTATGCTTCACACATTTCACTGATTCATGTAACAAACCATTTAAGATTTGCTATCTTATCTGCGTGCGGCCTAAATATTCAGGCTGCGTCTATGCGAAAACAACATGATAAATCAGGCGCAGCCACGATTTCCCTGGTGTTGGCGCAGTATTCGCGCACCCCGGTTTATCCGGGGTCATTTTTTTGTATTTTCCACCCACGCTTTGAGCACCGCCACATCGTTTTGCCATTCCTGTTTCATCTCTTCAACCCATTCACCAACGTTATCTTCCCATGCCGGGAGATCGGGAGATTGAATCTGTTGACCCAGTTGCTGCAAGTGGCGTAAACCAATCGAACCGGCTGCACCTTTGATCTTATGACCTTCTTCAACAATCCCTTTCTGATCGCGAGCCGTCAGATTTGACTCCAGCACGCTCAAGTAACCTGGCATCATTTTTTCAAACACAGCCAGTCCATCAGTAATCAGTTTTGGGCCAACCAACTCGATATATTGCTCAAGCATGGCGGTATCCAGTATCGCTTGTGCTTTAGCGCTATCAACAGATGTCATGGTGCTCTCCTCTTCATCACAGGTATCCCAGAACTTCTTAATCATGGCGGTTAATGCAGGGACCGCCAGAGGCTTGCTAAGTACATCGTCCATACCGGCATCAAGGTACTCTTTTTTATCCTTCAGGACGTTGGCCGTCAGAGCAACCAGTGGCGGCAACTCATCAGCAGCATATTTCCCGGTCAACTCACGAGAGATATCCAGCCCTGTCATGTCCGGCAACTGAATATCCAGCAAAACGAGGTCATACTCACCAGGCGTAAACATCTCCAGTGCCGCTTTGCCAGTCATCGCCACGTCCACACTGCTACCCAGTTTTTCCAGCACAGAACGGGCCACGATCACGTTCAGTTCAATGTCTTCCACCAGCAGCACATGCAACGCAGGGAGCGGCATATCATCACTGTCGAAGGTATCCTCTACTTCCTCAGCCACAGCGGGCGCATGGACTGTCAGCGTAAAGG
Organism: Enterobacter sp. RHBSTW-00994; assembly: GCF_013782625.1. Lineage (NCBI taxonomy): Bacteria > Pseudomonadati > Pseudomonadota > Gammaproteobacteria > Enterobacterales > Enterobacteriaceae > Enterobacter > Enterobacter sp. RHBSTW-00994. The sequence goes on from NZ_CP056199.1 coordinate 4,273,644, forward strand.
TCGAACCACTGCCAGGGTGACTGGTAACGGTGATGTCGCCACCCATACTCTTCGCCAGACGTTTTGAAACCGCAAGGCCAATACCGGTTCCGGTCGCCGGTTTACCCCCATGGCTGTCCTTCACCTGATAATACATAGCAAAGATTTTATCCTGCTCTTCGTGCGGAATGCCGATACCTGAGTCTTCTACCTCAAAGTGCAGCATGTCACCTTCGTCGTAGCGGATACGCACCGCAACCTTACCATTCTGGGTAAACTTCACGGCATTGCTGATGAGATTCCACAGAATTTGTCGCAGGCGTGTGCCATCTGTCACCACTTTATGCGGCAGTGGCAAGGTTGGCTCCATCACAAAGCGCAGCCCTTTTTGCTGCGCCTGTAATCCTGAGAGGTTCTCGAGATCCGCCAGGAAACTGGTGAAATCGATCGGCTGGTTATCGAGCTGAACTTTGCGGCGTTCCATTTTATCCATGTCGATAATATCATTGAAGATATTGCCAAGCGTAACAGCAGAAACATGGATCGTTTTGAGGTATTTCTCCTGCTCCCCCGTCAACTCAGTGTCCAACAGAATACGGCTTAAGCCGACAATCCCATTCAGCGGAGTACGAAGCTCATGGCTGATGGTGGAGATGAAGGTCGTCTTGTCGCGGCTCGCACGTTCCAGAGCGTCCTGATAACGCTTACGTTCAGTAATGTCGCGCCCAAAGCCCATCAGGCCATGGCGTTTACCCACACGGTCGTAATAAGGCACTTTACGGATTTCAAAGCAGGCTTTGCGCCCATCAGGATAATCCAGCCACTGTTCATAGGTGAGGGAAACATTGTGGCGGAAGACTTTTTCATCGGTCTCCATTACCTTGGCGGCCGCCTCTTCGGAATAGACATCCTGCGGCTTCAGGTTAATCAGCTGTTTTTCACTTTTCCCCGTGAGCAGCTCCATTGCCCGGTTGCAGCCTGAAAACTCTTTGTCTTCGTTGCGATAGAAAACGAGATCCGGTGACGCATCCAGGAATGAGCGCAGGAAAGACGATTGCTGTTCGAGCTGGATTTGTGTCACTTCACGCTCTTTCATCTCAATCTTGAGCTGTTCCAGCGTGGTCTGGCGCTCGGCTTCTGCTTTTTCGCGATCCGAAATCTCCTGGTTAAGCTGCGCAATATTGTCTTTCAACTGAACATTGAGTTTGAGATCGCGTTCACGCATCTCTTCCAGTTTCTCAACCAGCCGTGAAAGACGCTGACGGGACTCTTCCAGTTGCTCGACCACCACGGACAGAAAATAGACCGCCCACGGTGTGATCAACAGGCCAAAGAAGATCGAGCGAATTACGTCGATACTTTCGACCTGGCCATGCAAGACCATCGTCACGGCCATCTGCACGACAATGGCCAGCACGACTAATGCCAGTGCCAGCAACATAGAAAATCGCACCAGGCCGAGCTTCATCATCAGATCGACATAGTACTGAGCAAGCATTCGAATTTGCTTCATAGAGGATACCTTCACGACTACATCGCTCAATAATACTCAAATTCGGGGCAAGACGTTGAGGGTTGTGAGAAAAAGTGCGGGGTGAAACAGGAGATTAGCCTCACTCCCGATGTTCAGGAGTGAGGTGAAGTGTTGATCAGGAGCGTTTAAGCAGCAGCCAGAGGCTAATCAGCAGGAAGCTGGCGCTTGGCAGCAGCGCACCAATAATCGGTGGGATCCCGTAAACAAGAGTCAACGGACCAAAAATCTGATCGAGTACATAGAACACGAAGCCAAAGCTGATACCAGTGACGACACGCATCCCCATTGCGACACTTCGGAGTGGCCCGAAGATAAACGACAGTGCCATCAACATCATGACCGCAACGGACATCGGCTGGAAGATTTTACTCCACATGTTGAGCTGGTAACGCCCGGCATCCTGTCCACTCGCCTTCAGATACTTCACATAGTTATGCAAGCCGCTTATCGATAGCGCATCAGGATCCAGGGCAACCACGCCGAGTTTGTCCGGTGTCAGGTTAGTCTTCCACGTGCCAGAAACCGTTTGCGAACCGGTAATTTGTTTCGGATCTTCGAGGTTAGATTCATCAACCTGCGACAAGCGCCAAAGTTTGTTGCTGGCATCGAATTTAGCCGAGGCCGCATAGCGCACAGACTGTAAACGACGGTGCTCATTAAAAGCGTAAATGCTCACACCGCCCAGTTCATCGTCCCCTTTTACGCGTTCGATGTAGACAAAGTTATGACCGTCTTTTGCCCATAATCCCTGCTGGGTCGACAACAATGAGCCGCCATACATAGCCTGAGCACGATAGTTACGAGCCATCTGCTCGCCCTGAGGGGCAACCCACTCACCAATGGCCATGGTCAGCAAAACCAGCGGAATTGCCGTTTTCATTACCGACAGCGCAACTTGCATACGGGTGTAGCCGGAGGCTTGCATCACCACCAGTTCACTACGTTGTGCCAGCATACCCAACCCAAGCAGCGCGCCTAGCAAAGCCGCCATTGGGAAGAAAATCTGCACATCTTTTGGCACACTGAGCAGGGTATACATCCCCGCGCCCAGCGCATCGTAGCTCCCCTGACCTGCTTTTTTTAACTGGTCGACAAACTTAATGATGCCGGAAAGCGACACCAGCATGAACAAGGTCATCATGATGGTGGAAAAAATCGTTTTACCGATGTAGCGATCGAGAACGCCAAATGCCTGCATTACAACGCTCCTTTACGCGAGAACCGGGCACGAATGCGGCGCATGAGCACTGTATCCCAAAGGTTTAATGCCAAAGCCAGCAGGATATACACGCTATTTACTGCCCATGTCCAGACCATAGGATCAAGCTTGCCTTTCGCGCCATTGGAACGAATAGAGGTTTGCAGCAGGAAATAGACCAGGTAAAGCAGCATCGCCGGGAGCATTGAAAGCACACGCCCCTGACGCGGGTTGACCACGCTCAGCGGAACGACAATCAGCGCCATCATAAATACGGTAAATACGAGGGTAATACGCCAGTGGAATTCCGCACGAGCCCGGTCAGTATCCGTATTCCACAACGTACGCATATCCATCTGTTCCGTGTCGCTTGGGTCCAGCGCCACCGCCTGATGGCCAATAATGGCCTGGTAGTTCTGGAAATCCGTAATACGGAAATCACGTAGCATCGCGGTCCCTTCAAAACGCGTCCCTTTATTCAGGGTCACGATCTGAGAGCCATCTTTACTCTGAGCAAGTTGACCGGAATCCGCAACGACGACCGATGGACGTGCATTGCCTTTGGTACGCAGTTGAGCGAGGAACACGTCATTGAATTTACTGCCGTCGACACTCTCAATGAACAACACTGAGTTGCCGTCAGTCGCCTGCTGGAACTGTCCCTGTGCCAACGCGGCCATACCTGGGTTCGCTTTAGCTTCGGCTAACACTTCATCCTGATGACGAGAAGACATGGGGCCTGCCCACATCACATTCACCGCCGCCACAATTCCGGTAAACAGTGCTAATACCATTGCGGCTTTGATCAGCACGGCTTTACTCAGACCGCAGGCGTGCATGACCGTGATTTCACTTTCGGTATAGAGCTTACCGAGCGTCATGAGAAGCCCCAGGAAAAGGCTTAACGGCAGAATAAGCTGAGCCATCTCAGGCACGCCTAATCCGAGCAGAGAAAGCACCAGATTTGTTGGGATTTCGCCGTCAACGGCCGCACCGAGGATCTTGACCAGCTTCTGACAGAAAAAGATCAGCAGCAGGATGAAAAGGATCGCCAGCTGGCTTTTGAGCGTCTCCCGTACCAAATATCTTATGATTATCACTTTAAATACGCCCGTAAAAACCCGTCTCTTTGCTGGAAAATTGCTTGTTTCATGGCTTAAACGTCATTTATTCTCTTGAGTCGTCGAAATCATCGCTAAGATTATAAAACCCGGCGGATTCACGCTTCAGGACATTTTCTGACGTGCTGAAACCGTAGTAACGTAAGATTAAC